>JBBRYU010000160.1:0-9803 GCA_038237345.1 Pyrinomonadales bacterium | reverse complement strand
GACGGGCGCGAGGGTTAGGTCGAGCAGGCCATCCGCGCGGCTGCGGTCGTCGCCGTACGCGCGAACGGCAGCGGGAACCCAGTGCCAATCCGTCACGTCGGATGCATTCTCCGCTGCCGGATCACGCGCCATCGAGGGCTTCGCGCTCCACGAGGGCGAGCACCGCGTCCAGCCCCGCGCCCGTCGCGCAATTCGTGAAGAGCGTCGGCTTGCCGCCGCGCCGCGCCGCCGCCTCGCGCGCCGTGTTGGCCAACTCGCCCGCGCGATCCGCAGCGGTGTTGTAGAACTCGGTCGCGCGCTCGCGCCCGACTTCGTAATACTCGCCGGCTTTATCGCGCGCTGTGTCCACGCCCACACGCGTCGCGTCGGCGATGTCCGAGCGCAACTCGCGACCCGACTTCGGCGCGAACAGCAGCGCCGCGGCCGCGCCGAGCAAGCCGCCAAGCAGCAGATAGCCCACGCGCCCGCCGCCCGTGCCCCTGTCATCACGCCGCGCCAGCGGCATCGGTCTGTTCTGCGTCATTTGAGACCTCTCTTCCGCGACCTTGAGGTTACTCGACTCTGGTTGATCAGTGGTTAAAAACCCACGCCTGTAACTCGTCTGGCACTATAACAAAAGCGCGTGAAGCGACGCAAGAAACTTAAAAACAGTGCCGAGTGACAAATGACAAGCAAAGACAAAGTTTTAACTTGTCACTCGTCACTCGGCACTGTTTTTATAGTCGAGCAGCTTGCGGTAGAGCGTCTTGCGACCGATACCGAGGGCGCGGGCGGCGCGCGTCTTGTCGTTGCCGGTGTAGACGAGCGTGGCTTCGATGGCGCGGCGCTCGATCTCCGCGAGCGGGGCGGGCAAATCGAACTCAAGTTTGATGGCGCGGTCTACACCGTGGGCGGCGCGTGTGCGCGCGGAAGGGCGCGGGTTGTGGGCGCGTTCCGCGAGCGCAGCGCGGCTGATCGCTTCGGGCAAATCTTCTAACTCGATCTGTCGGCCCGACGCGATGATGATCGCGCGCTCGATGGCATTCTCCAATTCGCGCACGTTACCCGGCCACTCGTAGCCCACGAGCGCCGCCAGCGCTTCCTGCGAGATGCCGGAGACGAAGCGGCCGGTCTTCTGTTTGTAGTGCTCAAGAAAATGTATGACGAGCGGATGAATGTCCGCGCGCCGCTCGCGCAACGGCGGCAGCGTGATGGGAAAGACCGAGAGGCGGTAGAACAGATCGCGGCGAAAACTCCCTTGCTCGACTGCGCGCTCAAGATCGACGTTCGACGCGGCGATGACGCGCACGTCCACCTTTAACACTTCGTTCCCGCCCACGCGCGTGAACTCGCCGTCCTGCAACACGCGTAGCAGACGCACCTGCGCCGACAGACTCATCTCGCCAATCTCATCAAGAAAGAGCGTGCCGCCGTCCGCCTCTTCAAACTTACCGCGCCGCCGCGCCCGCGCGTCCGTGAACGCGCCGCGCTCGTGCCCGAACAACTCGGATTCGAGCAGCGTCTCAGGGATCGCGCCGCAGTTGAGTTTGATGTATGTGCGCTCGCGGCGCTGCGAGTTGTAGTGGATCAGGTTGGCGAGCAACTCTTTGCCCGTGCCCGACTCGCCCTGAATCAGCACCGACGTTTGCGTGTCCGCGACGTTCAAGGCCAACTCGATGGCGCGCCGGATGACGAGCGTCTGCCCGATGATGCGATCCTCCGCGTGCCGCTCGTGCAAGACGGAGCGCAGGCGCATCACTTCGGCGGAAAGTTGATCGCGCTCAAGGGCCGTGCCGATCTGATCGGCGATGCCTTCGACGAGCGCGGTGTCGTGTTCGTCGAAGCCCGCGCGCTCTTCGCTCCACACAAGCCCGAGCAGACCGAAGGTCTGGTCGCCACCGATACGCACGGGCGCGACGAGCGCGGCGTGGCCGCCGAGTATCTCGTTGAACATGCCGCGCAGCGGCTGCGGCAGATCAGCGTCGAGCAGCCTGAGCGTCTTTGGCTCTTTGAAGAGATCGATCACGGCCGGAAACTCGGCGATATTGATCGACTGCCCGTGCGTCTCGATCAGCCCGCGCACGCCTGCGGTCGGAGCGCGCGGCGCGGACTTGAAGGCGGCGAGATTGATCGCGTGCCCCGTCGGGTCGAGTACGCCGAGCGCGCAATAGTCTGCGCCGACGAGCGCGAGCGCGCGTTCCAACACGAATGACGTAACATCATTGAAATCTGAGCGCGCGTTCAAGGCGTTGGCGATGTCGAGCAATGCTTCGGTGCGGTGTCCCTCCCGCTGCTGGTTCGTGTAGAGGCGCGCGTACTGATAGCCGACCGCGATCTGCCGCGCGATGGATTGCAGGAACGAGACCTCTTCGTCGAGCCATTTGCGCGGGGCGCGCGTCGTGTGCAAGCCCAACAAACCGAGCACGTCGCCGCTTAAGACAACCGGCACGATCAGCAGCGAGCGCGTGTTGAGGCTTGCGGGCAGCAGATGGATTTTCGGATCAAGGTTAGGCGCGGAAGTGTCGTCTATGCGCACGGGGCGCGTGAGGTCGAAGCGCCCGACGAGTTGGCGTAAGTCAATGGGAATAGTCGTGCCGAGACTCGAAGGCACATCGTCGTCCACGCGCCACTCGTGGCTGATGCGCAGTTCGCCGCCCTGCGCGAGTTGGATCACGTCGCAGCGATCCACGTCCATCATCCGGCCCAGTTCGCTGACGATGGCTTGCAGAAACTTGTCGAGGTCAATCTCGGATTGGAGCGTCGGCGCGAGCCGGTTGATGATCGCTTCGCGCGCTTCGTACATCCGGCTCTTGCGTTCGAGCGAGAGAGCTTGCGCGCTCGGGTTGGACATGGGCTGCACAGACAAATTGGTGACACCGCTCCTTAACGTAGTTGTGCGCGCGTGAGAGAGTGCGGGCTTCGATTGATCCAGCCTGACCGCGCGGCCTGCGAGAGGGCTTTGTATTAGGGGACGATGATAACGAAGCGCGCGGGCCGGCCGCAAGGCTAGGAGAAAAGAAGCGCGGCGCATTGAAAGATAATTACTTTCAATGCGCCGCGCGTTAACACGTGTCCATTGCTTTAATTTATGCGCGCGATCTCTTGCGCGGTCGCCTGCGTGAGACGGAACTGGACGAGTGCCTGTGCGGGCGTCAGGAGCGGGTGATAGGTCTGCCCGTAGCGCCCGATGATGCTGCGCACGTAGTTCTGCGTCTCGCCGTAGGGCGGGATGCCGTCGTACTTATCCACCGAGCCTTCGCCCGCGTTGTAGCCGGCGAGCGCAAGCGCCACATCGCCGTCGAACCGCTCCAACAACCAGCGCAGGTACTTCGCGCCGGCCGCGACGTTCGCTTGCGGCTCGAATGCGTTATCGCAGTTGAAGCGTTTGGCGGTGGCCGGGATCATCTGCATCAACCCTTGCGCGCCCGCGCCGGACTTCGCGTCCGGTTTGTAGCGCGACTCCTGCCAGATGACGGCGTGCAGTAGGCGTGGGTCAAGCCCGTTCTGCGCGGCCGCATGCAGGATGATCAGATCGATGTCGTGATCGCCGGACGTGGGCACGTCGGCCGGGATGTAATTCGGATCGAGCGCACTGGCGGCCGCGTCGGTTGTCGGCGCAGAGGCTTTGGTCGTGACGTTGGTGAAACTGGCAAACAGGGAAAGTCCGAAGACGAAGAAAAACGCGAGCTTGAAAGAGCGAAACAGGGGAACGGTTCTAGTAAAGGGCATTCAGTTCTTTCTCCATGTGAGCTAGGCCTAGCCGACCTGCGTTAATCAGATTTCACGCACGCGGCGCAAAGGTCTTGGGGGCTACGCATGGAAACGACCACTGATCAAAGAGCAGTAAATCGAGACCGGGTTTAAGATGGGTGAAATGTAACGTCAGTTGCTTGTAATGCAATGAAAATGCGAGACTTATAGCATGCGCCGTGTGACTTTAGTGCAGTCGGATAAGTACCTGTTTAGTGGCTACTTACACCTGCTCGCGATGGTTGCGAAAGACATAGTCTGTCAGTCTGCGCGGCTTTCGTCTTGAAGTGCTGCAATGAAATTATCATCGAAAGTAAATTAATTATTCTCGCCTTGCCCAGTGTTACAGTCATTTTGCGTGGAGCCTGCATCAAACGAACGCACGGTTGCCACACGATTGTTACGGTTCGTATAATCAACTGCGGATTTAACCTATTAACGACAGGATTTTTTAGCAGGAGCAGATAAGCCTTATGCCGATTTACGAGTACACCTGTCAGAAGTGCAAAGCGCACATTGAGATTTTGCAGAAACTCGGCGACAAACCGCTCACGCGCTGCAAGAAGTGCGGCGGCAAACTCGAAAAGCAATGGTCTGCCTCCGGCATACAATTCAAGGGCGCGGGTTGGTACGTGACCGACTATGCGAGCAAGAAGCCGGACGCGCAAGAGCCGAAGGGTGAGAGCAAAAGCGAACCGAAAGCTGAGACCAAGCCGGACGCCAAAACGGGCGGCGACGAGAAGAAAACCCCCACCACAGCGGCGAAAACTCCGAGCGGCGACTAACGACGAATCATGCGCACGCGGGATCAGTTCATACTAGCTGCGACTTTGTTGTGCGCGGTGTGCGCGGTGGCCATGAGCCAAGCGGGGCGCAGACCCGTCCCGGCGGCCGAGCGCATGACACTCTTAAACGTCACGGCCACACGCGAGGACGGCACGAGCGCGCCCATCACGAGCAAAGAGATCGGTCTCTACGACGACGGCGTCGAACAATCCATCCAGAGTTTCAAACCTGATCTCTCACCCGCACGCATCGTCCTGCTCGTCGATAACTCCAAATCCTTACGCACGGACGTGCCGAAGCTCGCGCAGATGGCGCGCGAGTTCGTCTACGAAATCTTCGAGGGCGATCAATTGCTCATCGTCGGCTACGACGAACAGGCCGAGATCGTCACCGACTGGACGGACAACCCCAAACAAGTCGAAAGCTCGCTCAACATGCTGCGCAAGCAGGGCGAGCCGCATCTGTTCGACGCCATCAGCGCCGTCATAGACGAAGGCTTGCGCCCACTGACCGGCGCGGGCCGCAAGCGCGCCATCGTGCTTATCGGCGACGGACTGGATCGCGGCAGCAAGAGCAAGTTCAAGACTGCGCTCGCCGAGTTGCAGACGGAAGATATCGCCGTCTATGCCTTACAGATTCCCGACCGCACGGGCGGCGCGCTCCGGCGCGATCAACCGAAGCCCGCGCAGGTCGTCGAACAACTGGCCGAGGCGACGGGCGGGCGCGTCCTGCCGCTCAACGACCCGCAGGCCGCCGCCCGCGCCATCTGCGACGAACTGCGCCGCAACCGCTACGTGCTCGCCTACAATTCAACTGCCTTCTCCTCCTACGACGCCCGCCGCCTGCTCGTCACCGGTAACCCCGGCATCAACGTCCGCTTCAAGGCCGCGCAACCGCCGAAGTGACTAGTTACCAGCGAACCAACTTGGACTAAAGGTAACTGAAGGGGAAGCCTCGTCTGTGTTGCTTTATCTGCCCGTACCAAAGGCAGAGCGGGTACAGGAGCGCGAGACCGCCGAGCCACGCTGCATAGACCATCCACAAAGGGAAGCCGGCATCGGGCGGCGCGGCAGTGGCCGAGGCGGGGAAGTTCAAGAAAAAGTAGCCGACGCCCTTGCCCGCTAAATAGTTGAGCAAGACGCCGAAACCGTGTGCGACGAACATCTGCAAAATGAAATAGAACAATGGGACGCGGCCGAACGTAATAAACGTCCGCCTCAAAAAACCGGTCTTCGGCGCGCCCTCAGCCCAGGCCAACAGCAACGCCGCGACGCCAAGCGTCATCAGCAGAAAGAGTAAGGACGCCGGATACTTCGTCGTGTTGAGAAAAGACAAGACGGTGAAAACGGCCGTCGGCTGCGTCGTCCAAGGCTGCGGATCGCCGTAAATGTTTAGCGCCCGCAGCAAGACGAACAGACCGAGCAGACCGAGGCCCAAGCGGAACAGAAACTTGTGCCGCCGCTCAGCCGCCCAACCATAAACTGCACCGAGCGCGTAGCCCGCCGCCATCACGCCGACCCACGGCACGAGCGGATACGCGACGAACAACTTGACCCCTTGAAACAACGGCACGAGGCCCGGCTGGTGCAAGAACAGCCACAGCTTTTGCGGCGCGGCGAGCGCAGGCGGCCCCGTCATCGCCATCGCCATCGCGGGCGGGACTGAAAATTTGTCCAACAAGTTGTGCAGCGCAATCGTCGCAATGCCAAGCGCGGCGACGACGCGCACGGGCAGAAAGATGAGCGCGGCAAGCACGATCATCGAAACGCCGAACACCCAGATCACTTCCGCCAAGCCTAAGAAGGTGTAATCGACGTTGAAAAAGATGGCGAACCTGACAACCGTAAACTCCAGCACGATCAGCCACAGCCCGCGCGTCAGCAGGAATTTTGCCAACCCGGTGCGGCTCTTACCGCGCAGCAGTTGTAGATGAATGCTCGTCCCGGCGAGGAGGACGAACGTCGGGGCGCACAAGTGCGTGACCCAACGGGTGCAGAAGAGCAGGACGCTCGTTTTAGATAAGTCGGTCGGGCTGAAGCGGAATGCGTCGGCGTGGACGTACTCGCGCGTGTGGTCGAGCAACATGATGACCATGACCAGCCCGCGCACGAGATCGACCGCATCAACGCGGCGATAGATTTTGGGAGCGGCTTCCGACATAAATTTTACAGCGACCCCGGTTGCGCGAGTTGTGCGCCGGCTATTATTTCCGCACCATCTGGCTGCCGCGATAGGTGAGTGTGTCGCCGGGCTTCATCTCGTAAAAGGGAATCTTCAGACGCTTGAGCGCGGCGGCGAATTCGTCGGCCGTTTGCGCGATGCCGGGGAAGGTGGCGTAGTGTTGCGGCACGGCCAGTTTGGCGCGGACGGCTTGCGCGGCCCGAGCCGCCATGCGCGGCTCCATCCCGAAATGACCGCCGATGTTGAGTAGCGCTAGATCAATCTGATACTCCTCGCCGATAGTCTCCATGTCTTTGAAGTACGCCGTGTCGCCGGAGTGGTAGATGGTCGGGCCGCCTTTGATGCGCAGGACGAACCCGGCGGGGTTGCCGCCGTAGGCTCGCTCTGGTTCGGTCGCGCCGGCTTTCGGATTAAACACGCTGCTCGAATGGACGGCCGGCGTCATGGCGACCGTGACCTCGCCGTCGGCGAGTTGAATTTCGCCACCGATGCCCATGATCGCGTCGGTGTCAGCCTGTTTGACGGGGAAGTCGGCCAGTTTGACTAAATTAATGGCCAATTCGGAATTGCAGATAAGAACAGCCCCCGTCTTTTTGGCTATCTCGACCGCGTCACCGACGTGATCGCGGTGCCCGTGCGTCAGCAGGATGTAGTCAACTTTCGGGACGGCGGCTAACGGGTCTTTACCGCTTTTCACGTCGGGGTTCGCCGGGTTGTTCAGCCACGGGTCAAGCAACAATACTTTGCCCTTCGGGGTGGTGACCGAAAAGGCCGCGTGCCCGAACCACTTGCTCTTCGTCTCCTGCGCCGCCGCCCGGTCGGCAGAAATGGCCGCCAGCATAAGCAAGGCAACCAACAATCCGCATATCTTCATACTCAGCTCCTCATCATCGTCAGTGGAATAGCTTTAAGACATTATAGCCGGCCTTTCTGCCATTCCTTGTCTCACTCAACCGTTTCATTCGCCCGCGCGTCAGTGTGCGTGCCAGGTGCGCCGGCCGGCGTGACGCCGTGCGCGGTTATCTCATGACTGAGGTGGCGGGCCATGACGCTATGCTTGCGCCCGTAGCCGAAGTAGATCACGAAGCCGATGAGCAGCCAGACGGCGAGGCGCAGCCAGTTCTCCGCCGGCAGCGAGAACATCAACAGCAGACACGTGAGGATGCCGAGGACGGGGACGAGCGGCACGAACGGTGCGCGGAACGGTCGCCGTGCGCCGGGGTTCGTCCGCCGCATGATGAGCACCGCTGCGCAGACGATGACGAACGCGAGCAGTGTGCCGATGTTGATGAGATCGGAGAGCACCCGCAAAGGCAGGAGCGACGAGAGCAGTGCGGCGAAGACGCCTGTCAGGATCGTGGACTTGTGGGGCGTGCGAAACTTCGCGTGAACCGCGCCGAAGAACCCGACTGGCAGCAGCCCGTCGCGCGCCATCGCTAAGAGTATCCGCGCCTGCGAGAGCATCGTCACAAGCACGACCGAAGTGATCCCGATGAGCGCGCCGAGCGAGATGACGGCTTGCGCCCACGTTAAGCCCACCTGCCGGAAGGCGTCCGAGACGGGCGCATTGATGCTGATCTTGTTGTAAGGCACCATCCCCGTGAGCACCGCGCCGACGCCCATGTAGAGCACCGTGCAGATCAGGAGCGACGCGATGATGGCGGCGGGCACGTCGCGCTCCGGCTTGCGCGCTTCTTCCGAGTGGGTCGAGACCGAGTCAAAGCCGATGTAGGCGAAGAAGATGATCGCCGCGCCCGCGAGCATGCCCAGCGGCTGCCCGCCCGCGTCCTTCATGCCGAGCAGGGTCTTGCCGAAGAAGTTGACGCCCGTGTAGCCGTAGGGCGCGAACGGATGCCAGTTCGCGGGGCGGACGTAGAACGCGCCGAGCACGATGACGAAGATGACGATGGCGACCTTCAGGATGACCATCGCGGCGTTGAACGTTGCGCTCTCGCGGATGCCGACGACGAGGACGCACGTCACAGCGGCAACGATCAGCATCGCCGGGAGATCGAAATACTTTCCCGTCGCGACCAACTGCCCGAGCGCGGGGTTATAGTCGAACGGCGCGTCGGTGAGCGCGTCGGGCAGGTGCAGGTTGAAGATGCCGATCAGGTCTTGAAAGTAGTGGGACGCGCCGTGTGCGACCGCGCCCGCGGTGACGGCGTATTCGAGAATGATGTCCCAGCCGATGATCCAAGCGAAGAGTTCGCCGAGCGTGGCGTAGGCGTAAGTGTAGGCAGAGCCTGCCACGGGGGCCATCGAAGCGAACTCCGCGTAGCAGAGCGCGGCGAGAGCGCAGGCGACGCCGGCGACGACGAACGAGAGCATCATCGCGGGGCCAGCCCGCTCGTGCGCGGCCACGCCGGTCAACACGAAGATGCCCGTGCCGATGACCGCGCCGACGCCGAGGCTCGTCAGTTGCACCGGCCCCAGCACGCGCCGCAGGCGATTATCGCCTGCCATCTCTTCAAGCAACAGCTTGAGCGGCTTCCTTGCGAATAGTTGCCTGCTCATAGCCCGCGCCTCCGTCCAACAGTCTGCGTGAGAACGCGGCGACTATAGGCGCGGCCTGATTTTGCGGCCAACAACTTTGGCACGAACGCGCAGAATCAGGGCGTGAACGTATGTCTGAGCGGCACGAATAGCGCGTGTTGCGTGAGTGCGTTAGAGCGGGTTTGCAAATGACTGTACGGCTGCGCGCATGTCAGTACCGCCTGCGGTATCGGGCGGGTCAGACTCTCGTTACACACCCGCCCGCTACCGCAGGCGGTACTGACCCAGACACGCAAGCGCAAACTGTGCTAGAGACTACTGCCAAGCAGATCGGTGAGGCGTTTGCGGCAACTGCGGCTCAACATCAGTTGCGTGCCGTCGCGCAAGATGACGCGATACTCATGATTGAACCACGGCTGTAGCTCGCGCACGCGGTCTATGTTGACGATGGCCGAGCGGTGTATGCGCAGAAACATTTTCGCATCGAGTTGGGCTTCGATGCTGCCGATGGCTTCGCGCAGCAGGTAGGATTCGCGGCCGACGTAGAGGCGCACATACTTTCCTTCCGCCTCGATCCAATCGATCTCATCAGCCTTGAGAAAGAAGGCCCG
>JBBRYU010000159.1:0-9903 GCA_038237345.1 Pyrinomonadales bacterium | reverse complement strand
GAAGAAGCCGGTCGTCGTCTCGATGAGCGATCTGGCGGCGTCGGGCGGCTACTACATCTCGACCGGCGCGAACCGCATCATCGCCGAGCCTTCGACATTGACCGGCTCAATCGGCGTCTTCGCCGGCAAGCCCGTGCTGAAAGGTCTCTACGATTGGCTCGGCGTCAAACAGGAGTACGTCACGCGCGGCAAGAACGCAGACATGTTCCGCGAGACGGAGAAGTTCACGGCCGACGAGCGCAAGAAGTTCGAGGAGATGCTCAACCGTTTCTACTGGGACGACTTCGTGCCGAAGGTAGCGGCGGGGCGCAAACGCGACGCCGAGTACGTCAACTCAATCGGGCAGGGGCGCGTCTGGTCGGGCGGGCAAGGAAAAGAGAACGGCCTCGTGGACGAGTTCGGCGGCATGGATCGCGCCGTCGAAGTCGCCAAAGAACTCGCGGGCATTCCGGCCACGAGCAGCGTGCGCCGCGTCGTGCTGCCCACGCCGCGCACATTCTTAAGTCAGTTCTTCAGCAATGATACCGACGACAGCAGCGCCAGCATCAGCCTCCATGCCGACCAACAACGCGCCGCGTTCAACGCGCTGCCCGCCGACGTGCGCCGCACGCTCCGCTACGCCGCCGTCCTCGACCGCATGCAGCGCGGCGAGATCATGGCGATGCTGCCGTTCGATGTGGAGATCAGATAGAAGAGTAGGCAATAGGCAACAGAAAATTTCAGCGCGCGATGAATGGTGCAACCATCATGGAACCATTCATCGTGCGCTTTTGTTTTAACTGCCTACTGCCTACCGCCTTCTATCTTCTCCATTCCACCCATATACGGCCGCAGCACTTCGGGGATACGGACTGAGCCGTCCGCCTGTTGATAGTTCTCAAGGATGGCGACCCACGTGCGCCCGACGGCAAGACCGGAGCCGTTGAGCGTGTGGACGAATTCGGGCTTGCCCCCCCCTGCGCGGCGGAAACGGATTTGTGCGCGCCGCGCTTGGAACGACTCGTAGTTTGAACAGGAAGAGATTTCGCGATAGGTATTCTGCGATGGCAGCCAGACCTCTATGTCGTAAGTCTTCGCGGACGCGAAACCCATGTCGCCGGTCGAGAGCGTGAGGATGCGGTAGGCGAGATCCAACTGCTGCAAGATCGTCTCCGCATCGCGCGTCAACGCTTCCAACTCCGCGTAAGAATCTTCGGGCCGCGTGAGTTTGACCAACTCGACTTTATCGAACTGATGTTGCCTGATGACGCCGCGCGTGTCGCGCCCGTAGCTGCCCGCCTCAGAGCGGAAGCAGGGCGTGTAGGCGACGAACTTCATCGGCAGTTGCGCTTCGTCGAGAATCTCTTCGCGGTAGATGTTCGTGACCGGCACTTCGGCCGTCGGGATGAGATAGAGGCCGCGCTCGTCCGTGAGCTTGAACAGATCGGCCTCGAACTTCGGCAACTGCGCCGTGCCGAACAGCGCGTTCGCATTAACGATGAACGGCGGCAGCGTCTCCTCGTAACCGTGCGCGCTCGTATGCACGTCGAGCATGAAGTTGATCAGCGCCCGCTCCAACCGTGCGCCCGCGCCGCGCAGGATGGCGAAGCGCGCGGCAGCGATCTTCGCGGCGCGCTCAAGATCGAGGATGCCGAGTTGCGTGCCAAGGTCAACGTGATCCTGCGGCTCGAAGTCGAAGTGAGGCACAGTGCCCCACTCACGCACCGCTGCGTTCGCCGTCTCGTCCGCGCCAACCGGCACACTCTCGCTCGGCACGTTCGGGATGGTCGAGAGCAACTCGCGCATGCGCGCCTCCGCGTCGTCGCGTGCGCGGTCGAGTTCCGCGATGCGATCTTTTAATTCGCCAACGGCATGGCGATGCGCGTCCGCTTCGTCGCGCTTGCCATCCTTCATCAACGCGCCGATCTCGCGGCTCTGTGTATTACGCTTGGCGTTAAGCCGGTCGGATTCCGAGATCGCGTGGCGGCGCGTGTGGTCGAGTTGCGCGAAATCGTCGAGCGCGGACGTGGGGAAGCCGCGCGCTACGAGAGCAGCGCGCACGTGATCGAAGTTTTCGCGGACGTAGTTCAGATCGAGCATTTGCCGCCGTCCTTTAACATGTGGTATCTAGTCGTCGCACTCAAGCTATGACGAAAAATCAACCTAGCCGACGCCGCGCGCGACTGTCAAGCGAACGTCATTTGCGCTTGCATCATGCGCGCTAACGCGCCTGTCGGCCATTCACGATTTTAGACAAGGGGGCGGAAAACATCATCATGCCGCAGAAGATTCGCAAAGCCGTCTTCCCCGCCGCCGGTCTTGGCACGCGCTTCCTACCCGCGACGAAAGCACTGCCCAAAGAGATGCTGCCGCTCGTGGACAAGCCGCTTATCCAGTACGGTGTCGAAGAGGTGGTCGCGTCCGGCATCGAATCAATCCTCATCATCACCGGGCGCGGCAAGAGCGCGATTGAAGATCACTTCGACATCTCGTACGAGCTTGAGCAGGTCTTGCGCGAGCGCGGCAAAACGGAATCGTTGCGGCTAGCGCGTGGTGTCGCAGAGCTTGCGCGCATCAGCTACGTGCGACAGAGCGAGGCGTTGGGGTTGGGTCATGCGATCTTGCAGGCGCGCGATTTCGTCGGCGACGAGCCGTTCGCCGTGCTGCTGCCGGATGACATCATGGACGCGGAAGTGCCCGCGCTCAAGCAGATGCTGCGCGTGTATGAAGAGTATGACGCGCCGGTCGTCGGCACGATGCGCGTCGCGGGCGAAGCCATCTCGCGCTTCGGCGTGCTCGACGCGGAGGAAGTGGGCGACGGTGTCTTCAAGATCAAAGACATGGTCGAGAAGCCGCCCTTCGCGGACGCGCCCTCGGATTTAGCGATCATCGGGCGCTATATTCTGACGCCCGACATCTTCGCTGAGATCGAACGCACGCCGCACGGCGCAGGCGGCGAAATACAGATCACCGACGCGATGCGCTCGCTCGCACAACAGCGTCCGTTCTACGCCGTCCGCTTCGCCGGCACGCGCCACGACGCAGGCGACAAACTCGGTTTCCTCATCGCCACCGTCGAGTTCGCGTTGCAGCGGCCCGACCTCGCGCCACAGTTCGTCGAATACCTGCGCTCGTTGAAACTTTAGAAGTCAAAGGTTAGGGGGCAGAGTTCAGTGAAGACTTTTAATTTACTGACCTCTGCTCTCTAACCTCTGACCTCTTCCCAATGGAGGACGATAATCTTAAGCGACGAGAAACCTTTTGCCGGCCGGGCGGCGATTGTGACCGGGGCGACGCGCGGTATCGGGCGCGCAATCGCGTTGGAATTGGCGCGGCGCGGCGCATCTGTCGCATTCAATTATGCGCAGAGCGCGGACGCGGCGGCAGAGTTGCAGCGTGAGATAGAAGCGCTAGGCGTCGGCGTGCTGGCGACGCAGTGCGATGTCGCGCAGACCGAAGCCGCCGCCGCGATGGTCAAGCAGACAAAGGACGCTTTCGGGCGGATAGACTTCCTCGTCAACAACGCTGGCATCACGCGCGACAATTTGATCCTGCGTATGAAAGAGGCCGACTGGGATGCGGTCATGGACACGAACCTGAAAGGCGCGTGGAACTTCTCGCGCGCCGCGCTGCGCGTGATGCTCAGACAGGAGGAGGGCGGCTCCGTTCTAAACGTCTCTTCGATCAGCGGCGTGGTCGGCATGGCCGGACAGTCGAATTATTCGGCATCGAAGGCGGGGCTATTCGGTCTGACCAAGGCGCTGGCGCGCGAGGTGGCGAGCCGCCAAGTGACGGTCAACGCCCTCGCGCTCGGATTGGTAGCGACAGAGATGTCGGGCGCACTCGACGAGGCTTATCGCGCCAAGTTGCTCGCACAAATTCCGTTGGGGCGCTTCGCCGAACCCGAAGAGGTAGCAGAGATCACTTGCTTCCTGCTCTCATCCGCCGCGCGCTACATCACCGGTCAAGTCATACAGGTTGACGGCGGATTGGCGATGTAACAAGGCGCAGTTCAGGTGCCGGTCAGCGAAGTGCACATAACTTGTCGGCGAAAAATTTTGACCGGAAAGAGAAGGAGCCTCGCTAGCTTGGGGGACTAGCGAGGCTCATAGCTTTGGGGCAGGCTCGGAGATTCAGGATGGCGTTGACATTTGCTGGAGATCGCCACTTACGTGCGACCCGGCTTGTTTGGGCGGTGCGTTGGTACGGGCGAGATAAAATTGCTGCTGTCTAAACAGAAAAAAACCAACGTTGAAGTCTCAGCCGTCCGCAGCACAGTCCACAACAATCACTCTCAGGTCAAAGAACAATAAAACTTAGCGACCGGTTAACGTGTGTAAAATTACACCAAACTATCGTGACTGTCAAGCGTTAATTCACAAACTTTCTCCATACTTCCGTAACAATATTCGCCATTTAAGATTAAACCCTGTACATGGAACACTTACAACGGTTAAAAATTTAACGCTTAGTGGTCTGACAGTTTGTTCTCGGCGGGCGTAAGGCTGAGCCGAGGCATATCTTCGTGCTTCAAGGAGCGTTGGTAAGGGCTGGCTTCGCCCGTGGGCCGTGTGTGCCAACGCTTGTGAATCCAGAGCCACTGATCCGGATAAGCGCGGATCATGCGCTCAATGGCGGCGGCAAAATTCGCCGTGTTGATTTCGATGTCGCGCCTCTCATCGCCTGTGCGGACAAGTTCGACCGGCGGGTCGCCGTGAAAGAAGTAACGCCCGCGTTGTTTGTCCCAGACGGCGCAGGTCGGGATGACAAGGGCGTCAGCGCGCAGGGCGAGCAGGGCTGCGCCGGTAGTCGTGCAAGCAAGATGGCCGAAGAAGGGCACAAACACGCCTTCTTTCGCCTGCGTGTTGAGGTCGGCGAGGATACCGAGCGTGCCACCGTTACGCAGCACGCGGAGCGCCTGGCGTGCGGCCGATGTTTTGCTAATGGCACTGTTGCCGAAGCGTGTCCTGATGCCTTCGATCAACTCTTCGGCGCGCGGATTATCCAACGGGCGCACAATGAAGTTGATCGGATACTCCAGCGCCGACCAACCGAAGCTAAGAACTTCCCACCCGCCCAAGTGTCCGGTCAGGAAGATAACGCCTCGTCCGGCGGACTCCGCTGCGCGCAAGTGGCTCAACCCGACCGGGTCATAGTCAATCATCTCGCGCAGGCTGTCACGCGTCGCATGCGGGAACTGACTGAACTCGCCGAGCGTGCGCCCCAGACTGTCGTAACAGCCGCGCAGAATTTGCGTCCGTTGCGCGGCGTCCATCTCCGGGAAGGCAAGTCGCAGGTTGATCTCGCCCGTGCGCCGCAACCCACCGCCGAACAGATAAGCGAGGCGGCCGAGCGCGCGACCGGCGGTGACTGCGGCAGCGCGCGGCAGTGCGCCGAGCGCGCCGAGCAACCCGCGCGTGGCCGCATATTCCAATAATTCCTGTGTGCGTCCGCGTTTTCCCATCTGATTGGCCGTCAAAGCGGGCACAGTTTAACGTGTCGCTCGGCCGGCGTGCAAATCACAACTTTTGCCTCGCCGCGCAGATGCATGCTATAAGCAGAGGTTAGAGGTCAGAAGTCGGAGAGCAGTAAAAGACACAAAGTTTTTGACTGACCTCTAACCTCTGGCCTCCAATCTCTGCTTTTATGCCTTCGGGACGAACACACGATGCCATCACTGTGCTGCTGGCCGCGCCAACCTTTGTGGCGGCGTGGGGCGCAACGGGCAACGTGCTGCTGGCGGCGGTGGCGACGGGCGGGATGCTGATTGGCGGTCTAATGTTCGGCCCCGACCTCGACATTCTGTCGCGGCAGTACACGCGCTGGGGCGTGTTCCGTTTTATCTGGTGGCCGTATCGCGTCGCCTTCCGCCACCGCTCGCGCTGGTCGCATGGCATCATCTTCGGCACGCTGATCCGCGTCGTCTACTTCGCGCTGATGCTGACGCTCCTCGTCTGCGCGGCTATCTATCTGCGCGCCACCTTCGTCGCTGGCACGCCCGCCGACTACAGCGCGGTGCTGGGCGCGTGGCGTGCGATAGAGACGGGCGCGCTGCTGCAGGGCCGCACGCTGCACATCTGTCTCGCCGTACTCGCAGGTCTCTGGTGGGGCGCAGCCAGCCACACCCTCACCGACGTTGGCTGGTCAGTGCTGCGCAAAGGATCACAGATATTTTAAATGCAGTGACGAGTTATAAGCGATGCGTGACAAGCAAGAGATTGTCTTTAACTCATCACTTGTCACCCGCCACCGCTTTTTAGTGTCCGCTCCGGGTTGCTATGAGCCGTTGCGCTTGGCGGCGGACGGCCTCGGAGACGTTGCGGTTCTGCGAGATGTTTTGCAGGTCGCGCGTCTGGATGCGGGGCATGATGCTGATGGCGGTGGCGATGGGCGTGCGCGGGTTGCGCGCGAGATTGTGGATGATCGGGTACGAGCGCGCCCACGCGCGGTTGTGCGCGATGAGCCGCAGGACTTCATCGGAGACGGTGCGCATCGCGGCGATGTTCTCGACCTCCTGATCGGTGATGCGCGGGTTGTTGATGACGCCGGTGGCGACGATCTTGTTCGAGTCGCGGATGAGTATGCCGCGCGCTTCGCGGTCACCTTTCATCGCGAGTTTGACGCGATCCTTAACACTCATCAACATGATGCGCCGGATGAGCGAGACGCGCTCCGGCGCGACCTCGCCAGCCTCAGCCGCCGTCTCCGCGATGACGCGCTCAAGATTGGCGAGCCGCTGCTCTTCGCTCTCCGCAAACAACTCTTCCAGCCGTTCAAGCGGTAGCCACGAATCGTCTATGTCTGCGTCCGCGACTTCGATGTGCTCGGCGATGAGCCATGCGTCGTCGGCCGTCAGTCCGTGCCCTGCGTCAATGGACTCGGCTTGTTCGACAAACTCGGCTGCGGCCGTCTTACCCTGCGCACGCAACTCATTAGCGATCTGTTGCGCGCCGCGCTCCTTCTCGAAGAACTCGCGCCGGACCTCACGCGCCCGCCGCTCGGCTTCGTGTGTGCGCGCGGGATTGGCCAGCACAGCTTCAATGATCGCGGGCGCGCGGATCAAGCGTTGCTGATTGAAGGTGATCAGTTCGAGCAGCGCGCCGTCCGCAGTCGCGCCGGCGAGCGCGGCGACGGCCGCGTCGGGCGTGCTTTGATTGAGCGTCACCGCCTCATGCACGGCGCGGCCCGCCTGCGCATGGGCGGCGAGATATGCCAGCACCGCAGGCGGCGTCTCACTTGCGCCGGCCACACCGGCGAGTGCATCCGCTTCCTGCGCTTCGAGCGTCGCCTGCGCGGCCTCTGCCACCTCTGCGTCGCCGTCCGCGCGCAACGCAACCAACACTTCAAGCAAGTCCACCTGCGCGAGCGGCAGCAAGCCCCGCGCCGCCATCAGCCGCGCCACGGGCGGGGCGGTGCCCGCCACCATGGCCTGCACGACCGGATTGGTTGAGGTTGAATTCGTACTCATTAACACGCGCGTGGATCAGAGCAGAACATAGAGATGTCCTTGCTGACCGTCGTTACCGGCCGGGTCAGTAAATCTCGAAGCCGTACTCAATAGTCGTGATAGTTGCTACCGGCTGGCCGTCTTTGATGGCTGGCTTAAACTGGATCGCATGCGCCACTTTGAGCGCATTTTTGGTCAAGCCGTCCGGCAAAGATTTGAGCACAAGGAGCTGTTGCACTGTTCCGTCGGCGGCTAAAATCATCCGCACTATGATCTTGCCTCGTGTGTTGTGCGCACGAGCCTCCTCCGTGTATTCCGGGGTGGGCTTGCTTACGATAATGGCCTTCTTCGAGACATCGCCGGCTTGAAAAATCATCGCCTCAGAGAGGGGCTTATCAATGTTGGCAGCATAAAAGCTTAGCGCGTCGCGCTGTGCGCGCCAAAAGTCTGCGTCTTTGGGTTGTAGCTGTAGGTAGGCATCTACGTTATCAACCGCAGCCTGATAACGGCGCGCCATTTCCTGCCGAAACATTGCGCGCTCAGCGTTATTTAAATTTTCATATTTGTTTGGCGGGGAGATAAGCTCGCCGGGAATGAGGTAGGCAATGCGCAAGTTGATCGCCCACTCGAATGCTTTACGTGCCCCCTTGGCGTCGCCCTTCTGCTTGAGTGCAAGGCCGAGATATTGCCAGGCCACGGCATCCGATGGACGCTGTTTAGTGACCTGCTTCAGTAACTTGATCGCTTCCCGCACATCGCCCTGTTTGTAAAACTCGATGCCGCGTGCCGTGTCCTCGGACGCTAAGCGCGATGATTGTTGTGGGGGCGACGGTTGTGCGCGCAGCCCTATGTGTGCGCCTGTACCTAACAGGCACACACACAAGAGCAGCAGGGACGTGCGCGGGGCAGTTAAGCTAGTGCGAGGCAGCAGCATCATGGTTAACGGTCGAAATTATGCCGCGTTCAAGCGCCACAGCACTTTTTGTACTTCTTGCCGGAGCCGCAGGGGCATGGCTCGTTGCGCCCGGTCTTGGGTTGGTCGCGCGTGATCGTCTTGGTGCGCGCGGCCTCTTCGCCGGCCGCGGCTGCGCCTTGATTCGGCCCCGTGAAGGTCAGCGAGGTGGGGCGACTGCGGCGGCGTTGCTGCAACTGTTCGGGCGCTTGCTCGGCGACGACTTGCAGGTTGAAGAGCGAGCGAATGGTGAACGTGTCAATCCGGTCGAGCATCGCCTGGAAGTAATCGAAGCTTTCCTTCTTGTACTCGACGAGCGGGTCTTTCTGCCCGTAGCCGACGAGGCCGATGCCCTGCTTCAAGTGGTCAATCGCCTGTAAGTGATCTTTCCACTGCGCATCAATGATGTTGAGCATGATGATGCGCTCGTAGGTGCGCATCGCTTCGACGCCGACCTGCGCCTCCTTCGCGGCGTACCTGTCTTTCAACTTCTGCCAGACGAGCGTCCGCAATTCTTCGGACGTAGCGTTGTGGAAGTCAATCGCTTCTTCGGCCGCGTTGAAGTCGAAGGTGGACTGCAATTGCAGTTTATAATTCTCCACGTCCCAGTCGTCAGGCGACAACTTTGTGCTCAAATACTGCTCGGTCAGATCAGCTAAGAGATCGTGCGCCACGCCCGTGTCGCCCAACAGGAATTCGCGCTGGTCTGGTTCTTCCATCAACTGGCGGCGCAGACTGTAGATCGTCTCGCGCTGCCGGTTCATCACGTCGTCGTACTGCAAGAGATGTTTGCGCTGCTCGAAGTTGCGCCCCTCCACTGACTTCTGCGCCGCCTCGATCCGCTTCGAGACCATCTTCGATTCAATGGCCACGCCGTTTTCCATGCCGAGCCGTTGCATCAACGCTTTGACTTTATCGCCCGCGAAGATGCGCATCAGATCGTCTTCGAGCGAGAGGAAGAAGCGCGACGCGCCGGGATCGCCCTGCCGCCCCGCGCGCCCGCGCAACTGATTATCGATGCGCCGCGACTCGTGCCGCTCCGTGCCGATGATGTACAAGCCGCCGGCCTGCACGACCTCTTTATGCTCCGCCTCGACGATGCTCTGCGCCCGTGCTAAAGCTTCCGCCATCTGTTCGGCCGTCGCTTCGTCCGGGTCAACCTCGTCGCGCCGCAGGAACTCGCGCGCCATGAATTCGGGATTGCCGCCGAGCAAAATATCCGTGCCGCGCCCCGCCATGTTGGTCGCAATCGTGACCGTGCCCTTGCGCCCCGCCTGCGCCACGATCTCCGCCTCGCGCTCGTGATACTTCGCGTTCAAGACGTTGTGCGGCACGCCGACCTTTTGCAGTTTGCGCGCGATCAACTCGGAGTTTTCAACTGACACAGTACCGACGAGTGTCGGCTGCCCGTTCTCGTGACAGTCCTTGATCTCTTCGACGACCGCGTCCCACTTCTCCGGCAGCGTCCGGTAGATCACGTCCGAGTTATCAAGGCGCACCATCGGCCGGTGCGTCGGGATGATGG
>JBBRYU010000158.1:0-10129 GCA_038237345.1 Pyrinomonadales bacterium | reverse complement strand
TCAGCGTGGCTGACATCACCCGGCTCTATGCGTTCGACCGGCATGACCGGCAGGCATTACGCCGCGCGGTGCAGGTTGCCGCTTTATCCGAAAGCTGGCGCGGTTACTTCCAGCACCAACTTGAGCGCATGGCTGATTAGCACCCGCGAGCTTTATATCGCCATCAGCCGAAGATGCTGCGCCAGCGTCGGTCGAGCGCGCTGCCGAAGAGGAAGGTGGTGATCGAAGGTTGCTCGTGCGAGCGGTCGTAGCCAACGAGCTCGACGTAGGCGCGCCCCTCCGTCTCCGCGTCGCCGTGGTGGCCTGCGACTGCGCACGCGCCTTCCCAGTAGATGATCATCGTCGTGCCGCGCGTGTCGAGTTCTTGATCCTTGAGGATGGGCGTGATCGCCACGTCAATGCCGCAGCGGGGCACGCGCAAGCGCCAACCGCTCGGATAGTTCGCGCCGGTGTGCGGGCTGCGCCAGTGGCTGGTCGCGGCGAGCGTGAAGTCGGCGTGCGTCAGGTGCGTCCAGTTGCCGGCGGCGTCAACGAACGTGCCGCTTGAATAATCGGACGGACGATGCGCGCTGTCGCGTAAGTGATAGACCATCACCTCCGCACCGGTGGCGAGTTGGATGCTGAACCAATCCCAGCCCTTTTGCTTCTCGGTCGTGCGCCACGTGCCGAACTCGCGATCCATCCACGCCGCGCCGTCGCACGCTTCGGTCGTGCCATGCCACGTGATGCGGCCCTCGGCCGTCATGCGCGTATAAGAAAAATAACGCGATGCTTCGCCGTGATCTTTGAAGCTGACGCCAATGCCTTGCCGACCGTTGAGCGCGGGCGGCTTCGTGGGGCGCAGACTCACCTCGAAGATCAGATCGTCGCCGAGGGTCGCGCGCAAGTTGTGTGCGCCGTTCGTCTCGCGCACAGACCAATCGCCGAGTTTTAATTCAAACCGCGCTGCACTCGCCCGCGCGGGCAGATCGAAGGGGCCGTTCGCGCTCTTGCGATGCGCGTAGCGAAACGTGGCGTGCGTCTCGTCCGTCACGGCGAAGTGCGCGAGGTAGAGCGGATTGCCCAGCAGGCGCAGCGGCACGACGCCGAAGCGGTCGAGGTCTGTGCGGCGTTTGAAGAAGACCAGTTCAAAGCCGAAGCGTCGCCCGCTTGCGGTTTGCATGTGCCCCGTGTAGTACCACCACTCGGTCTGCGCGTGTGTGTGCGCGTAGAGGTCGCGCGGCAGTTCGACGCCCGCGTGCTCCGTGCCGTCGCGCAGCGTCGAAGCGGGGCCGACGAGCGCGTCGGCTAGCCCATCCAGCATGTTCGTGGCGAGTTTTTCCAATGGCTCTGTGAAATTGGCGCTCATAAGTTGCAACAATAACTTCCCAGCATGAATTTGGCTGGGAGCTTAGCAGCAGGTGATGACGAAAGTGTGCGCCAATTGCAAAACAAGGCTCGCGGAAAAATCTATTGCCAATTTAGGGATTGCTGAGTAGAATTGCGCGACCTCAAAACGCACGACAGCACTGGCCGGCTGCACGCACACGACCACTTTCCACACTCTGATCCTTTTCCCACTTGGAGGTGCATCCCATGTCTCTCAGAAAGCCGAAAGGAAAGTTTCTGCCCGCTAACACGGATTTCGATCATTTGCACAGCGAATACGTGGCGCTCGCCGCAGAGATCGAACCGCCGGATAAGATCAAATTGGACGCAATTACTGCCCGTAGAGCGTTGCCTCACTCGGAACTTTCTTGGGATGAGATTTATGAGTTCGAGTTGATTCTCTTAAAATATTTGTCCCTAAGAAGCTTGCGCAATAAGGTGATCAGCCTTCGCGACAAGTTTGTTAATGTCTTCGGTCAGGATAAGTACAGGTCATATCTGGAGACGAAACTATCTGACCCAAATGAGGCGATCCCTGAGCCGCCGCAGGGAACAACCGATCCGGCTGGTTGGAAGACGCAGAAAGAAGCGGAACTGGTTGAGCGGCTGCGTGAAGACTGTAAATATTTGCTTGGTCAAATCTATCAGGCGTTCGCCGCCTTGTCCGCGCGCGATGGGCTGGGCAAATGGCTCACCATCTGGGCCGCGTATCTATTGCTGGGCGTAGCGCTGCTCGGCGCGGGTCTTTTGCTATTAGCTTACGGCCGTAGCGGCGCAGGTGCGCTGGTACGCTCGCCCGTTGGGGTAGTATTCTTTGCGGGGGCGCTAGGTGGTCTGATTAGTGTTCTCCAACGCTTGGAAAGCATCCCCACTGAAGGCGATCCGATCTATAGTCTCACCACCTTCTGGAACGGCTCCTATGCTCTCTTCGTTTCGCCCTTGACCGGCGCAATCTTCGGTGTCGTGCTCTATCTGGTCTTTGCCGGCACGATCTTGCAGGGCAAGTTCTTCCCGGCCATTAACACCCCCCAGTACAGTACAGACGCTGATGCGCCGTGCAGCACGCCGACGCCGACGCCCATACCTACGCCGATGGCGACACCAACGCCGACGGCAACGGCGACACCGCCCGCCCCGATTAACCCGGCGCGTGTGCCTGTCTCGCCGACACCGACAGCTACAGCTACCGCGCTTGCCATCACTGCAAGTCCGTCACCCACGGCCAGCCCGACGCCATCACCTACCCCTGGTGTCAGTCTATCGCCCGGCTCAGGTGCGCCAACTCCCACCACCGCAACCCCTGCGCCTACATCGTCAGCAACAGTCAAGGGGACGCCCCCCCCGCCGTCGCCCACCGCAACGCCTTCATCGGCACCCGCGCCGAGCGGCAGTACCTCGTTCAAAAGATTTCTGAAATGCACGGGGCCGACGACGGGCTTTGATTATGCCTTATTAATCATCTGGTGCTTTATTGCCGGATTTGCCGAGCGCCTCGTCCCTGATACCCTGAGCCGGCTGGTCGATGAAAATACTAAGACCACGGTAAAGAAGTCTTAGCCGGAACGAGCCGGGCACCTGTTCACAACCGCTCGCCGCTCTCGCGCGGCTCGACGAGCAGCGTGCGGAAGTTGGCCATGCGGACGAGACCGGGCGCGCCGCCTTTGGGTTTGGCGACGAACTTGCGCTGCGTGTAGTGGACGGCGACCTTCGCGTCATGCTTCGCGTGGCTATACTGCGCGGCGAGTTGCGCGGCTTCGACGACGGTGCGGTGCGGGATGTTGTCGGTGCGTTGCGGATTGCGCACGATGACGTGCGAGCCAGGGTAGTCGGCCGCGTGCAGCCACAGATCGTGCGGGCGCGCGACACGGAACGTCAACTGATCGTTCTCGCGTGCGCCGCGCCCGACGAGCATCTCGTAGCCGTCGGACGATTGATAACGGCGCGCTACTTTCGCCTGCTCCGTCGCCTTACCAGCCTCTTTATCCTTGCCCCGCGCGCGGCCCTGTTCGTGACGTGCGCTGCGCTGTTCTGCGTTGCGCCGGCCTGCGCCCTTGTCCGCTTGCGTGGTGAAAGCTGCTAGCGCGGTCGCGTCGCCGGTGGCGATGAGCTGTTCGAGTTCGGCGCGGCGTGTGGCGAGCGCAGCCAACTCGGTTTGCAGGGCGGCGAGCCGCGCGCCGATCTCCTGCGCCGCGCGTTTGGCCTTACTGTAACGTGCGAAGCGGCGCGCGGCCTCCGCTTGCAGCGTGGCATGCTCATCGATCTCCAGCTCGATGACGGGCGCGCCCTCTGCGTAATAGTCCGTGAGGCGCACGCGCGAGCCTGTGCGCTCGGCCGTCGCGATGTTGGCGAGCAGCAGATCGCCAACGCGCTTGTGTTCCGTTGGGTCGCCATGCGCGGCCAAGTCACGCTCCAAATTGCGCTGCAACTTTTCGCGGCGCGTGATCTCTTGGCGCAACTGTGCGGTTAACGCACTCGCATGCGCGGCGAAGGCGCGGTCGGTGTCGCGTTGCAGGTAAAAAGCGTCTGCTGCCTCTGATAGCGTGGCGTATGCGTCTTGCGCGAACGGCGGCGTGGCCTCAGGTGCGGCTGCACGTGCAGCATGCGGCGGCGGCGGTTGATACCTTGCGCCGATCTCCTGCCCCGCGCCGTATGGCGGACGCAGCGCCGCGACGATGCGCTCTGCTTCATCAAGCAGAAACACGTTCGCGGCGCGGCCCGTCAGTTGTGCGATCAGCCACAACTTATGCTCTGCGCCGATCACGTCGCATGCGGCGAAGTTGCAGCGCACGACGCGTTCGCCTTCGTCTTTGGTCAGAGAAAGCAGCGTCGCGCCGGCGAGCTGTTTGCGCAGCGTGAGCAGGAAGGGATCGGGCGCGAGCGCCTGTCGTTCGAGTTCGCGCACCGTGCGCCGCACGAGATGGATGCGCGACTCATTCGGCGCAGCGGCGATCAGCAGATACCGCGCGGCGTGCAAACGGAAGTCCAGCACGAGCGTCGCACGCGCCGCCAGCCACACCTTGCCCAACGTGCGCCCCAGCAACACGGGCGCGCTCTCGCGGACGATGGCGGCGATGAGTTGATCGTGCATGGACAGTTTGTCAGTGGTCAGTAGTCGGTGGTGCTTGTCATCGAAGCACGCAGTTATACCGAGTTGCAATTAAAAGTGAGATTGAGTGTGCCCATAAGTTGTTGAGCAGGCATTAGTAAATCGCAAAGCCAACCTCACTTTGATATGCAACTCGGTATTATAGGTTAGCCTGAACAACTGACCACTGACCACTGCAAGAGCATAAGCCAACGAAAAGGCCCCGCGTTAGCTGTGCGCCACGCGGGGCCTCGTAGAGTGCATCTGTGCGCGTTTGTTTACGCGCGGACGGTGATTGTGCCGGAGAGAAGATCGTGGAGGGCGCGGCCCTTCGCGTCGAAGAGCGCGTAGAGCAAGCCGAGTCCGCCTGTGGCGAGCGCGAGCATGAAGCCGATAGCACGGCGGATGCACTGTCCCGTGGTCGGCGTGCTGCCCGTGGTGGCGTCAACCGTGCGCAGCGCAACGAGCGACATGCCCCACGTCCGCCCCGCCAGCGCCGTCGAGACCATCAAGTAGAGGAACAGCAACACAACGACGATGCCGCCGAGCGAGCCGGCCACGCGCGGGTCTGTCCAGTTGCCATTGGTCAACTCGATAATGGCCGCGAACGGCGTGGCGGCAAATGCGACGACCAGTAGATCGATGATGCCGCTGGCAACACGTTTCCCCACGGGCGCGAAGTCGTCTACCTCCGGCGCAGACGCTGTTGCGTGCGCGGTCTCCGCAGCTTCGCGCCGCGCCAGATATGCGTCGTCGAGCACGACGGGAATGTGCCGCCGCGCCTTCGCCCGCCCGTTAGCCTCCGCCGCTGCTAGCATACTCTGCGCCGGTTGCTGCGCCGGCACGACGACGAGATTGATGGCGCGGGGCACTTCGACCTGTGCCTCTGTTTGCAGCGGCGCGCTCGCCTGCTCACTATCCGCTTGCTCGATCAGTGGCGGCGCAACGGGCGTTGCCTGTCCCGCCTCCATAGGCTGCTCAGCCGGCGCAATTGTCTGTGCTTCCTCGACCGCGTCCTGATAATCCTCGCGTGCCACGCGCGCGACAGCGGTTGCGCCGCGCCCGCGTCCGGACATGCGCGGCTGCGGCATGGGCGGCTGGCGTGCGCGCTCAAGCCGTTTGAGCGCGGCGACGACGAGCGGATTGACCTCGGCGGCGGGCGCGGGCGGCACGAGTCCGAGCGTCTGTGCGTGTGTCTCAATGGCGGCGGGCGGGGCAGGCGTTGGCGACGCGTCCGCGGATGGTGATGCGGCGACCGCCTGCGCTTCTATTTCAGCTTCGTGGGCCGCCTCTTGCGCCTTGCGCTGTTGAATCTCGCGCACACGCTCGCCCAGGTCTTTGCGCCATTGCGGTTTGGGCGCGCGGCCCGGCAATGGAAACTCGATCAAGGTCGAAGCGGCGGGCGCAGTTGTCGCCGGGGCGGCGTTGTCGTTGACGTTCGTCTGCTCCTGACGTGCTGAAGGGGTCATAGTGATTCTTCGGTAAGTTCGGGCCGCCGCGTCCGTGCGGGCGGGTGTGTGGCAAAGAGGGCACGCGGCCAGCGAATTGGCATAAACGGCATGGCACGCGGCACACAGCATACGAGTCACAAGCTTACCTCTTGCTCGCTCGAAAATGAAACTTAGGGACGGATGGGCACTGCCGGTAAACCCAAGCCCTTAGCGGAGTCGCGCCGGATGCTATCAGAGATTACTTTAAGTCGTCAACCAGAAAATATACCAGCTAATGTATTTGCCGTTGAGGAAGCTACAAGATAAAGGCGGGAGTTGGGGAGATAGTTAGAGCGGCTGGCGGCCCGCGAAGCCTGCTTCGACCTCGTGCCACCATTCGATCCGGTCGCCTTCGCCGGACTGCCAGCAAAGGAGTACGACGTGCCCATCGCGTAAAGAGGGAAAATCGATCAACCCGCGCGCAAAATCTTTCACTTGCACGCCCAGCGTCTCCAGTTCGCCCGCGCGCTCGGCCAGACGCAGCAGCGCCGTCGCGTAATGTGCGCCGCCCGGCATCGCGCCGCCGCCCGCGTTCGCGCCTTCGGCAGCATGCGCGGCCGCCTCCTTGTGCGCCAACACAAACGCGTGCGTCCGCGTCACGTCCGCCACGATGCGCCGCACCGCCGGCAGCAGGGCATTCGCTTCTTCCAGACTGAAGAGTTTCATAAGAGCAGAGGTTAGAGGGCAGAGGGCAGAGGTTAGAAGAAATCAGTTAACCTCTACCCTCTGCTTCTCAGTGTTCGTCCGTTACGCGGACGAAGTCCGACTGCGGATTGTAATCGTCCGTGGGTTCGTCTCCGGGATCGGCGGTCGGCGGGGCGTCGTGCGCCCTATGATTCTGCGTGCGATGGTTGTTGCCGCCTGCGTCCGTGTCGTGCAGCGGCGATGGTTGGTGCGACTCATCGTGCGGATGGTTGTCGTAGTAGCGCGGGCCGTGTGAATGCTCTTTGCGCACCTTCTCGGCGATCTCGCCGAGGTCTATGAAGTAGTCGGCCACGTCGATCAACTTCGGCGCGGTGTTCGAGCGGAAACCCGCAACCTCTACACGGCAACCTTTATAGGCGACCGCGTTGACGGCGTAGACGAAATCCTCGTCGCCGGAAACAAGTACCGCCGTCTCGTAACGGCCCGCCAGCGAGAGCATGTCCACGGCGATCTCTACGTCCAGATTGGCCTTGCGCGTCCCATCGTAGAAAGTTTTCAACTCTTTCTGGATGACGCGGAAGCCGTTGCGCCGCATCCAGAGCAGAAAGCCCTGTTGCCGCTCGGCGTTTGTGTCCACGCC
The DNA here is from genome assembly GCA_038237345.1 of Pyrinomonadales bacterium. GTDB lineage: Bacteria > Acidobacteriota > Blastocatellia > Pyrinomonadales > Pyrinomonadaceae > QHXQ01. The sequence continues at coordinate 2,901 of JBBRYU010000158.1, read as the reverse complement.
GGTGTAGAAGAAGGCGCGCAAGAGCCGCCCGTCGCCTAAGAGGACGCGCAGCAGTTTGTTGTAATCAATGTCTATATTGTGAAATCGTGCTGCGTGGAAAAGGTTGTTGCCGTCAATAAAAACCGCGACTCGCCCCCTGTAGCCTAGCTGCCAAGAAATGTTATTCGTCGGATCAAAGTGCTGCATGCAGTGAAACGCTCCATTGTTAAGAAGTTGAATGTCATAACTTTTGATTCGCCCCTAGCATGCCGCCGCGCACGGGCTATGGTCAAGCGGCGACGATAGTTGTGGGCTACCGGGGCTGCGCGCCTCACTCCACTTTCGGTTGCTCTTTCTGGGTCGCCGTTGCCGCAGCCGCGATGATGTCGCCGGTGAGCGCGTCAATGTACGCCAGTAGCGGCTCGTCGCCGCGCCCCACCGCCAACTCCCAAGCGAGGTGCAACTCCAGCACGGCCGGCTCGTTCGCCCGCCGGAGCGGATAGACGACCAACTCGCGCGCTTTCACTGGTTCGTCAGGGCCGACCGTGTAGGAGAGCGTGCTGTTGTTCATTCCCGGATAACTGAGAGCGCGACCACGTAGGCGTGCCTCGGCGTCCTTCGCGGTCAGCTTTTGCGTCTGCCCGATGAGGGCGCGGGCGAGGCGCTCCGTGTCCGGCAGCGCGGTGCTTGCGAGCGCGCTGATGCGCCCGTCGGCCGTGAAACGTATTTCGAGCAGCCCGAAATCGGCGCGGAGCGGATAGGCGAAAGGGTTCTGCCGGTAACGCGCCAGCGTCGTCCCGTCCGGCGCGGCCTTGATCTCAACGAGCGATAGGTCTTGCGCCGCGACGCCGAGCAACGGCGCGGCGCTCGTGATGAAGCGGCGCAACGCCTCGCGCGTCGCTTCGTCCTTCGTTGCGGCCGCGTTGCTGGCGATCTCGACCTTCGGCAGACGTGGCGCGACGCCCGGCGGCAGCGCGCTGATCGTCGCCGTCACGGTTTGCAACTCCGGCTGCGGCGCGCTCGCCAGCCCTTGTTCCTGCGCGAGCGCCTGCCATGCGGCCAACGCCTGCTCGCGCCGCTCCGTGCTGGCTGCGAGGATGATGGGATAGGCCGGCTCGTTCGCCCGCGGGCGTGCCGCTTCAGGATCACGGGCTGCCGCGCACGCGCCGAAAGCTAGCGCGCACAACGCGAGCGCGGCGCAACGCAGCGCCCGACACGAGATGAGAAGAGGTGGATAGGTCGTAAGCATAGACTTTGGCAAAGATGGTTGCTGGAACGACGATGCTTATAGTGCATCAGGCGGGCCGCACAAGACAACCCGCATTGCAAAGGCACAGGCGCAACGTATAATGACTGCCGGGATGACGCGCACACCATTTGACGATGAAGAGTTGCCGGACGTTGATGCGTTCGCGCCGTCGAGCGCACGCGCCTTTGCGCCCGGCCAGATGATCGCTTGTCCGGCATGCACGCGCGCCAACGCGCCCACGCGCATGAATTGTCTCTACTGCGGCGCGGCTTTGCCCGTAGCCGGCGGCGCGGACGATCTGCGCCTGCCTGCCCTGCGTGCGCTCGAAGCGTGGGAGCAGGGCTACAACGTGGTGCTGCTGCCGCGCGCTGAAGCCGCACCGGACTTGCCGCCCGACGCGCTCGACAATGCGGCGCGACTGCTGCGCATGGAGCCGACACAGTTGCAACTGATGATCGCGGCGCGCGTGCCGCTCCCGCTCGCGCGCACGGCTGAGCACGCAGAGAGCGCGCTCATCGAGCGCAAACTTGCGCCGCTCGGGTTGCCGGTCGAGATCGTCACGGACGAAACGCTCGCGGTCGAGACGCAACGGCCGCAGCGCATCCGCCGCTGCGAGTTCACAGACGAAAAATTGACGGCGTGGGCGAGCGCAGAAGGGGCAGGGCAACAACTCGCCTGGCGTGAAATCGCGCTGCTCGTTGTCGGGCGGATCAATAAACGGCAGATCGAAATCGAGGCCCGCAGTGGTCGCCGCGCTAAGAGCGAGGTGGTCGAGACGCGCGAGTTTTATGACGACGAGCGTGTGCTTGATCTCTACGCGTATGCTCCCGCTGTCAACTGGCGCGTGCGTGCGGAGAATTTTGACTACACGGGCCTCGGCGCGCAGAAGAGTCTGCTGGCGGCCGAAAATTTCACGCGCCTCATCGCGACGTTGCGCACGCGCGCCGCCACGTCCGTGCTCGATGACGCGTATACGAGCCTGCGCCACTTATTGCAGTCCGCGTGGCCCGTGGCCGAGCAGACTGCTTCGGGTCTGCGCCGTAGTCGGCCCGGACGTATGCATACGGAAGCCGTCACGACCGTCAGCAACGAGACGCAGTTCACGCGCTACAGCCGGCTGCGCCGCCACTTCGTGCTGCGCACACGCACCGAGACATGAAACCGCACCGCAGACCCGCACGAAAACAAACGGCGCGAGACGAGCCTGCCGCGCGCGATCATTCCGCAACCAATGCACGCGAGCAAGCGCAAGCACCGGCGCACACGGGACAACTTTATGGCATGCTGCCCGTGCTGGAAGCTTTGCGCGCGGACGGGCGGCGCGTCGAGCGCATCACGGTGGTGGAAGGCGCACACGAGGCGCGGCTGCACGAGTTGTTCGAGTTGGCGCGCAGTCGCGGCGTGCCGCTGCACCGCGCGCCGCGCGCAGAGTTGCAAAGGCTCGCGCCGGGCGCGAATCATCAAGGTGTCGTCGCGAGCGTCGCAGCAGTTGCTTATGCGGACGCGGATGAGTTGCTTGACATACTTGCGGCGCAAGTCGCGGCGGGCGCATCGCCGCTCGCCGTGGTGCTCGATGGCGTCGAAGACCCGCGCAACCTCGGCGCGATCCTGCGCACGTGCGAGTGCGCGGGCGCGGACGCGGTCTTCGTGCCCGAACGGCGCGCCGTCGGGCT
>JBBRYU010000157.1:0-10192 GCA_038237345.1 Pyrinomonadales bacterium | reverse complement strand
ATGCGCGTCGCGCAGGAAGAGATTTTCGGCCCCGTCTCTTCGGTCATCACCTACACGGACGAAGCCGATCTGATCCGGCAGGCAAACGACACGATCTATGGTCTCTCAGCCGGCATCTGGACGCGCGACATCACGCGCGCACATCGCTTTGCGCGCGAGATCAAGGCGGGTGTCGTCTGGATCAACACCTTCAACATTATGAACGCCGCGTCGCCCTTCGGCGGCTACAAGCAATCCGGCTACGGGCGCGAGATGGGCCGCCACGCGCTCGATCTCTACACGCAGGTCAAGAGCGTCTGGGTCGATCTTTCAGGCAAACCCATCGGCTGGTTTGGCAACTAAGGAAAATGATGAACGATGAACGCAGAACGATGAATTAAGGAACTGTTCTTGCTTTATCGTGCTGCGTTCATCGTTCAGCCTTGTCTTCGCTCTCCCGCATTTCACCAGAAAGAAGGAGCAGCTATGCGTTCACATCGCACAATCGGTTTGTTGTCCCTGACACTCTTCAGCGTATTTTTACTGACCGCCTGCCCGTCGCAGACAAACATCGGTAAGATCAACTCAGATCCGGATCGTTATCGCAACAAGGAAGTGGGCATCGTCGGGCGCGTGACGGATAGTTACGGCGTCACGTTCGTAGGCGGCGCGTATCAAGTTGATGACGGCACAGGTTCGATTTGGGTCGCTTCAAGGGGCGGCAGCGTGCCGTCGAAGGGCGCGCGGGTCGGCGTGAAGGGGCGTGTGCTGAACGGCTTCAGCTTTGGCGGGCGCAATTTCGGCACGGTCATCCAAGAGTCCGAGCATCGCACCAAGTGATGCTTGAACCATTGAATCATTGTTTCATTGACTCATTGAAAGATGAACGAATGAATCATTGGCTCAATGACTCATTGAGCCAATGATTCAATTGCTTTCGTCCTTCGCCGCGCAGTTCGCCGCCCTGCATGTGCGTTCACTCGCGCTCGTGCGGCTCGTGCCGCCGGACAAGCTTTACTGGCAGCCGCGTGCGACGCGCGTCCTGCCTGTCTACTCGTGCGGTGAATATGTCCTGCGCTCGGCCGCGTGCGTTGAACAGACCTTCGGCGGGATCACGGCGAACCTGTGGGACGATCCGTTCGAGTGGACGCTGCCCGAAGCGTTGCCGACGCCGGCGCATGTCGCAGATTATTTGGTGGAAGTGGAAGCGACCCGGCAGCGCGGCTACGCGCTGTTGCATAGCGACGATGAGTTGTGGCAAGAGATAGCCGTGCCCTCTGGTGAGATGCAAACGCTCAGCGCGCTCTTGCTCGGCACGCTCACACGCGCGGCGCATTATCAGGGGCGTGCCTGCGCGACGTTCCGCCTTTTCTCCGACGAGCAGCTGCCGCCGGTCTGAATCGAGCGGACGACTGAAGGACAAGGGGGAAGTGCGGCCACGAAGGCGCACGAAAAAGCACGAAACATGAAGCTGCACGGGCGCGTTCGTGTTATGGCACGTGCCTCAGGCGGCGCGCAGCTATTGATGAAGTGAGGTCTCCCCGAAATGTTTTGCCCGAAGTGTAGTCAGCAACAGGCAGATGGGACGCGGTTCTGTTCGCGCTGCGGGTTTCCGCTCGCCGGCGTGAACGAGTTGCTCGTCAGCGGCGGGCAACTGCCGGTCATGTCGGCTGCGCCTGCGAACGGCGCGCGAATGCAATCGCCCCGGCGTAGAGGTATGCGGCAGGGCGGCGGCATAATGCTGATCGGCGCTTTTACTGTCCCGCTCCTCGCGCTCCTGCAAGAGTTACTACACATTGACGGTGAGTTTCCCATCATCGGCGTGATCATTACCCTGCTCGGTCTGCTGCGCATACTCTATGCGGTCTTCTTCGAGGATAGTACGCCCCGTCCGCAAGCAGCTATGCCTGCATACACGCCGCCACCGGTTGCACAATTCGGCGAGGTACAGCAGCAGTCCGCGCTACCGCCCGCGCAGGGCACGCCGGCTTACACCTATCGCCCGCCGCAGATACACACTGCCGAAATGCAGCCGCCGCCGAGCGTGACGGATCACACTACGCGCTTGCTCGAAAAACAGACCGACGCGGAGCCGGATAAATATTAACATCTTGCACAGATGAACGACTCCGCCGCCCTGCTTGCCCGTCTGCGTGCGCGGATCGAACAGACCGGCCCGCTCACCTGCCGCGATTGGATGGACGCCGCGCTCTATGACGAGCGTGCCGGATATTATGCTCGCACAGACCTCATGCGTTGGGGACGCACGGGCGACTATCGCACCAGCCCCGAACGCAGCCCGCTCTTCGCCGCCACTTGCGCACACTACTTCGCGCAACTCTATACCGAACTCAGCGCGCCCGAACATTGGACAATCATCGAAGCCGGCGCAGGCGGCGGACACTTCGCGGCGGGCGTGTTGGATACATTCGCGCACGAGCATCCCGACCTCTTGCGCGCGACGCAGTACGTGATTGATGAACGCAGCACCGATGCCCAAGCGCGGGCGCGCGAACTGCTGGCCGCGCACGCGGGGCAGGTTGAATTTTGTTCGTTGTTCGAGTTGGCCGCACCGGTGCGCGCCGGACTGCTCTTCGCAAACGAGTTGCTCGACGCGCTACCGGTGCATCGCGTGGTGCAGCGCGGCGGGCGTCTACGCGAGTTGTACGTCGGGTTGGACAGGGCAGGGGATTTCGGCTGGGTGGAAGGCGAGCCTAGCACTCCGCGCCTCGCAGAACATTTCGCGCGCCTGCGAGTCCTACTTGCTGAAGGACAAGCGGCCGAAGTTAATCTCGCCGCCGATGAATGGATCGCGCACGCCGCGCAGGCGCTAGAGCGCGGCTACATCATACTCTTTGACTACGGCGTGGAAGCCGCAAAGCTTTACGATGCACGGCAACGGCCCGATGGTACGTTGCGCGCGTTCCATCAACACCAACTGAGTAACGATGTTCTAGCGCGCCCGGGCGAGCAAGACCTAACTACGACCGTCAACTGGACACAGATCAAACAGGCGGCCGCGGCTGCCGGGCTGCGCACAACTCTTTACAGCCGACAAGATGAATTTCTCCTGCGCGCCGGTCTGCTCGCGCAACTCGAACGCCTGAGCGCGCGTCTGGCCAGTGAAGCCGAGCGCATCGCCTTGCGCCTGTCAGCGCGCGAGATGATTCTGCCCGGTGGCATGAGCCAGAGCTTTCAAGTCTTGGTGTTGCAGAAGTGAGGCGGAATTCTTAGCCGGCTGCTTTCAATTTGTTCAGATAGTGCTTACGAAACTTCGCCACCTTCGGCGCGACGACCGCGCGACAGTAAGGTTGATTCGGATTGCGCGCGAAATACTCTTGGTGGTAATCCTCCGCCGGATAGAACTCCGTGAGCGGCACGACCTCCGTCACAATGGGCGCATCCCAGACGCCGGCCGCTTGTAATTCGGCCATCACTTCCGCCGCCACGCGTTGTTGTTCGGGCGTGTGATAGAAGATCGCCGAACGATACTGTGTGCCTACGTCCGCGCCCTGCCGGTTCAGCGTGGTGGGATCGTGAATCGCGAAGAACACGCGCAGCAGATCACCGTATGAGACAACCTGCGGATCGAAGGTTAACTGCACCACCTCCGCATGGCCGGTTGTGCCCGCGCAGACCGCTTGATAAGACGGGTTCGGCACACGCCCGCCCGCATAACCGGACACCACCTTCGTCACGCCGCGCAAGTCCGCGTACACGGCCTCAAGACACCAGAAGCAACCGCCCGCGAGCGTAGCGGTCTCAGCAGTAGAATTAGAAGTCATAATTGATAGTAGTCCTCACCCCCATCATAGAACTCGTTTGCTACCAATACAACTCGCTATGTGCAACCGGCTAAGGCGCTTTGTCGCCGCTGTGCGCATTTGCTGCTGACTCCGCCGTGCCTGCATAGGCAAACTGAGGTAGGTCGTCAATAGTGGACGCCATGTGTGACGTTCACGCGGCTCGCTGTTGCCGCCTGAACTGTTGTGTGTATGCCGCTGGCGACATATAGCCAAGCCGGGCTTGGCGCCGCTGCCGGTTGTAGAACAGGTCGCTGTACTCCATGCTCTCACGCGCGGCTTCCAAGCGCGTTTGGTAGCGACGATGATGCACGAGTTCGTTCTTCAACGTGCCCCAGAAACTCTCGACGGGAGCGTTGTCATAACAGTTACCACGGCGGCTCATTGAGACGCGCATCTCGTAGCGTCGCAACAACACTTGATACTCGTGGCTGCAATACTGCGATCCACGATCCGAATGATGAACGAGACCGCGTGCCGGGCGACGCACGGCGACGGCTTGTTCCAACGCGCGCACGACGAGGTCAGTCGTCATCTGAGAGCCTGTGCTACGCCCGACAATTTCACCCGCAAACAAATCTTTGATCGCCGCCACATACAACCACCCTTCGGAAGTTGGCACATAGGTGATGTCGGCCGTCCACACCTCGTCGGGGTGCTCCGCCCTGAAGTCCTGCGCCAGCAGATTAGGGGCGACCGGCAAGGTGTGCCGCGAGTCAGTCGTCATTACCCGAAAGCGCCGCTTCTGTTGGACGCAACGCAAGCCGAGTTCGCGTCGAATGCGCTTGATGGTGCCGAGACTCGCCGCGAAACCGTCGCTCGCCAACTCCTTCTGCAAGCGCATCGCACCGTAAGTTGCGCGCGTTCTCGTGTGTGCCGCCTGCGCCGCGATCTTCAACCGCGCGCTGGCTCCCTCGTCGCCCACGCATGGTAGCCGCTGCGGGAGACTTGCAGCGTGCGGCACAAGACCGCGCGGGGGTAGTCGCTGTGTAGTTCCCGGATCATCGCGCCCCGCGCAGCGACTCGGTCGCGAAGTACGCGGTGGCTTTTTTCAGGCTGGCGCGCTCCATCCGCAGTTCCGCATTCTCACGTTTGAGTCGTGACAACTCGGCTTGCTCGTCTGTCACGATGCGCCTCGGTGTTCCCGCCTCGATGCTCGCCTGCGGTAACTGTCCGTCACGAGCGCGCTTGACCCAGTTGGCGAGCGTCTTGGGCGACATTGACAACTTGCGCGACACTTCGGCGATGCTTAAACCGTCACGTGCAATCATCTCGACCGCCTGCTGGCGGTACTCGCTCGTATAAACTTGCTTGGGTAACTTCTCCATCGTGGACACCTCCATTCGGAATGCTAAAACCTCTCGTTGATGGCGTCCACTTTTCGTAGCCTACCTCAGTAAATTGTTTAATGCATAGCACATCAGCCCCACCAACGAAATATAACGAACAATACCGGACGTGGGCGCTTCGGACACGCTCGCCTCGGTCTACCGGCAGCGCATCGAGGAGGAACTGCGCGCTCTGTTTCTCCGGGTTGGCAGAAGCGCGCGCCTTCGAGGTGGTCCTGTATCACCGCTTGTCGCGTTTCCGAATAAAATGGGTGCCTACGGCCGGTGGAGCAGCACGCAACTCACCATCCCCGCGCTGCGTAGATTGCTACTTTGAGGATAGAGGGGTAGGAAAACAGCGGCGGAGGAGTTTGCAAGGGCTTAGCCGCTGCTGCTTGCCGCCAGCAAAAAGTAATTGCGGCATCGCGCGCGGGTATCAAACCACCTTTCGAGCTGCGCAACTTCTACGCGCAGCTCACAGGTGCAGTACGGATCGGCATCAAGGTGTGCGGCTACAGCGAGTGGTTCGAGCGGATGCTGCAAGGCTTGGGACACGGGGGCTGGGTCGGTGCTGCCATCAGGATTCGCCATCGTGCTCGCGGCAAAAGACCGACCGGCGTGACAGGAAGCGTTCAAACCGGCTGCCGGCAGAGGGCATGACTATCAGGGAAACACGGAATGCTGCACCAAGCTGTTAAACCTTCGGGCACGCACTTGATACATTCAGCCAGAGCCTTCAGTTGAGGCTACGCGATGTCCGTTTGGTCGCCTTCGTCCAGGACGATAGTGATCATTAGATTCACTTGATACTCGACGATTTTGCCGGCATCAATATCTGATCTGCTGTTCTTTGACCCACGCGCTGCGGACATTGCGCAACGTCTCGGTCGCGCGGGCGACGCCATTTTGAACGGCGTCCTCAAAACTTTTCTCTGACGTAGAACTGATTTCTGTGCTGCGTGCGATAGACATGATGCTGACCCTCCGAGGTCGGTAACGTTTTGCCGGCTTAGTCCGGCGGGCCAATTTCTATAAGCCGGAGACTGTGATCTAGTTAGCGACCGCAGTAGCCATAGCCTTTCGGTATGATACGTACAAGTCAGACAGCCGGTCTGCGGCGGCGGGATCACTGCGAGCAAGCAGAGTGATGACCTCATCGCGTCCGGCGAACAACGGTTGCATCCCCTCTCTCTGGGTCTGCGTGAGGGCGGAAGCTGCCCCCTTATCAATCTCTGCGCGTAAGGAGGTGAAGAGTTGACTCGTCGCCTGACGGGCGGGCTCGTAATCTCCTCGCCGCGCGTCAATAACCGCCGCGGCGAGGTTACTCTCCAGCCGGGCAAGGATTAGCTGGTGCTCTGCCTCGGCGAGAGTACTGTCGGCTGCCCGCGCCTTGAGCCACATCGGGACGAAGCCGAGCAGGAAGACCGCGAGGAGCACGCCACCCCAAATGATGAACCGCCGCATCCCTGATGTTGACTTGACGGGATCAGCATGTACATCTTCATTCATCGTTGACTCACTTATGCGAATCAGTAGTTGAAAATTTTCCGTGTTGAAAACAAAAGGCTTATGAAATCGACTTTCCGGGAATTGCTTCATTAAAGCTCGTAAGCTGTTGATTCCTTGTGGCCGATTTCAACTACTGATTCGCATACTTATATGACCTTGCGGTTTGACCGGGACAACGCAACGGGCTTGACGCTCCTAGCCCCGACTTATCTAACCACCCTGTTGCCGTTGTGCGATCTGGGAGAGGGCAATAGTAAGTGCCGCCGCCCCCAGCGTTTTCACTAACGTCGGGTGCTCGGCGTAGAAGTTGCTGACCTGGTCAATCACGGAAGGGTCCTTCTTTTCGGCTTGCGCGGCGATCTCCTGCACTGCCTCAGCCGGGATTTGCTGTGCCTGCTCCGGCGTGACTTGTGTCTGCTGCCCACCATTTAAAAGACCGATCAAACTGGAGATGGCACCTCCGCCAGCGCCAGCCCTGCGTGATAAGACCTGCGCAAGAACCATTGGACCGACGGCGGCAATGAGCGTGTTAAGAATGCCGGCGCGCTGCTGGCCGTTGGAGTTACTGAATAATTGCGCCGCCATCTGGCCGAAGTCGGGCGTCTGCTCTGAGCGGAAGGCGGCGGCGATGCCGTCTGCCAGCGCCGGCCGCGGCGCGCTCTGGGTGATTTGATCAAAGTCATCCTGTACGTTCGTCGGGGCTGGCGCCGCCGCTGTGCCGGTATATTGCTGCAAGACGCCGGAAAGTTGATTCATCCAATCCATTTACTGGGTCCTCCGCAGTTAAAGCTGCAAAAACTCTGAAGCATGAAAGTAGCTTGCGTGCTTGGCGCAGGCGGCAGCAGCGAGGGCCGCCACCTGCGCCAAGAGTATTAAGGGCTGTTCGCAGACCTGTGCGCTCAGGACTTGGCCGGGATGGTCAATTCTTGGCCGGCCTGAATCTTGTCGGGATCGTGCAAGGTGCTGCGATTGGCGTAGAAGATACGCATGTATTCGTTCGCGTCGCCGTAAAGCTGCTTGCTGATTTTCGAGAGCGTGTCGCCGGGTTTGACCGTATAGGTCTGACTGCCACTACCACCGCCGACGGCTGCGCCCTGCGCCCGGCTCGCATCAACACTGATGTCAGCCGTGATGTCATCCTGATTCGGGCTGACGAGCTTGACCTGCTCCCAGAACTTGCTCTTGGCCTCTTCTGTGGGCGCGGTGCCTTTGATGAAGAGCTTATTGTCCTGCACATGCAGATTCTGGAATTGAACGTGCTGCTGATCGGCAGTTGTAAGCACTGACTGGTACTTCTGCTTCAGCTCGTTGAAGCGTTTCTCGGCATCGGGCTGTTGGCTGGCTGTGTCGGCACCGTGTCCAAACATCTTATCGAATAATCCCATTGAATAATCTCCTTAGAAATTGAGCTGGTGGCTTCAGCTGATCTGGCTGATTCCAGAAGGGCTGAGAAGGGAGTTTAGCTGGGCTCGGTTCTGTCCCACCTTATGCTAGACAGGAAGTATATGTCAAGTATAGAATATATTCTATAGATGATATACTTCGACTATGATAAATAACGAACATCAGAAGGAGATGCATTTTGATTGAGATTCGAGTCGACGAGTTACTGGCAGTGCGCGGGCGGACTTTCTATTGGCTGGCCAAGGGGACGGGCATCAGCCACTCGACGCTGTGGCGCTTGAAGAAAGGCAAATCGGTGGGCATCAATTTTGCCACGCTGGAGCGGATCTGCCGGTTGCTTGAGTGTCAACCGGGTGACGTGCTGCGGTTGGGGCACGCGAACAAGAAGGGCAAGAAGCGGAATGGAGATGGTGGATAATGAAGGGCTGTTCGGCGTAAGTGGCCCATTGGGCAGCAGCACGTCGCCGCTCGCAGGCATTGTACAACTGTCGGACGCTGCCCTGCGGATGCGAGCCGACCTGCTCAGACAAGAGTTCAGGCCATGTGGCGCGCTGCACGATATTATGCTGGACGTCAAACTCATACCTTGAACATGAGCGGGGGGTTGCTAATTAAATTAAGAATTTAGGCAACAGTTAACTTGACGCTTAACGGAGTAGAACATTGTCCATGGAAAATCTCCCCACGCTGGCGGCGTTCATTAGACGAGCGCGCGCTACCATACTCGCCCAATGGCGGCAGGAGGTACGACAACTGTCGGTTGCGCATAACCTCGCCGTACCGACGCTCAACAATCACATCCCCGGTTTACTTGAGGAACTATATGCCGCGCACACCAAGAAGTGGATTACCCTGACAGCGCATAGAGCCTGCCATCGCTCCACCCATACCCGAACTTCTCAAGAAAGTTGACCGTGTGCTGCCGGGCTGTTTGGTAGTACGCATTGATCGCTTTCTTCAACTCTGCCATCGTCTCATGCCATTGATGATGTGAGACTTCTTCCTTCAACGCCTTCCACGTCGCTTCTTTCGGATTCTCTTCCGGTGTGTATGCCGGAAAGTGCGTCACCGTCAGGCGCGGATGCTCCTCCAGCCATTCTTCTACTTCGTCACTCGTATGATGCGACGCCCCATCGAGCCACAGCAAAATCTGCCCCTCCGGGTGCTCCGCCATCATCATCTCCAACCATTGGATGGTTGCATCCGAGTCCTGCCAGTCGATGCAGAAGGTGCTCGTCTCTGCGCCTGTCCCTAAATGAATCGCACCGTAGATATTCTCAGCTTGTTTGCTTCGCGCTCCATCGGCGACGATGGGTTGCTGCCCCACTGGGTTCCACCGTCGAGCCAGTGTTGCTTCTAAATAAACCTTGCTTTGATCGCCCGCCAACGGCACCACCCGCTCGCCGCTTTCCGCGTATTTCGCTAAGACTTCTGCCGTCTCAAGACAGAAGCGTGCTTGCTCTTGCACGCTCCGGCGGATGTAGCGCTTTCGCCCTCGTTGATAACTCCACCCCATCTCAGCCAGCAACTTTCTGACTCCGCTCTTGCTGTAACTGACAGCGTACTGCTCACGAATCAACTTCCTGAGCGCTTTCGCCGTCCATCCGCTCCCGGCTTTAGTGCCCGGCATCGCTTCTGCCGTGAGCCGCTGCTTGAGTTCTTCAAGTTGTTCGGCACTCAGGAAACGCTGCCCGTGTTCGCCGCCCCATGAGGAATGGTTCTTGAGACCATCCAGACCCGTACCTTGATACAGAGCCACCCACTGGCTGATTGATTCTTCATCAACGAGCAGAATGCGCCCAATCTCTCGACAGCTATAGCCTTGCGTGGTGAGAATCAAGGCATGGTAACGCTGCCGCTCAGGCATCTTCGTTCGTTTATCTTTATACCGGCGACATGCTTCTACGTAATCTTCTTCAGTCAGCACGCGTCAACTCCAACGTCGTAATCTCTCTGCGACTATGATTTTACACTGGTCGCTAATCCACTTCTTGGTGTAGCTCCCATATAGCTGATGAACTGGCCGCCTCTGTTGATGGGTCAATGATCGGGGAATTAAAAAAGCACTCGGTTGTGCATGGGTTAGATCGGCCCGCCTCGGCTTCGATGTCGAGGAGATCGTGGCGTCTGCCAGAGAGACAACTAACAAGAAGAGAGGCGACAGGCAGT
>JBBRYU010000156.1:0-10249 GCA_038237345.1 Pyrinomonadales bacterium | reverse complement strand
TGCTCGACGCGACAATCGAAGAAGCGTTGCCGCTCTTGGAGAACATCCCGCAGATCAAACAGAAGTTGCAGACGCTGCTCGACGTGGGACTCGGCTACGTCAAACTCGGACAGTCAGCCACCACCCTCTCCGGCGGCGAAGCCCAACGCATCAAGCTCGCGAAAGAGTTGTCGAAGCGCGCCACCGGGCGCACCATCTATATCCTCGACGAGCCGACCACCGGCCTCCACTTCGCCGACGTTCACAAACTCCTTGATGTGCTCCAACGCCTCGTCACTCTCGGCAACACCGTCCTTGTCATCGAACACAACCTCGATGTGATCAAGTCCGCCGACTACGTGATCGATCTCGGCCCCGAAGGCGGCGCGGGCGGCGGGCGCGTCGTCGCCGCCGGCACACCCGAAGAAGTCGCTCGCGTCCGCCGCTCGCACACTGGACAGGCGCTCAGGTCGCTCCTCAACGGACACAACAACGGTCACGGCGACAATCATAAGTCAGCAGCACACGAGCAGAACGGCGCGCGGCGCGAGCGGAAGAAAATCGCTTGATTCTGTGCGGGCGCGGCGGTTAGCATGCGGGGCAAGCATCTAACGTAATTGCACATGCAGGCTGTGCGCACTCTGCCTGCCTTACGTCGGCTGGAGGCTGTGAACAATGCCAGGGTCGCTGCGCAAGTCGCTGTTCATTATGCTGCTGTTGGTTACCGCTTTCGCGTGTGGGCCCGCAGTAGTCCGTGCACAGGATTTGCCGCGGGCGCGCTCGCCGTTGTTGTCGGACAGCGCAGTCGCCGCGCCGCCCGCGGGCACACAGGGCGCGGCCAACAATGGCGCAGGTCAGACCAACTTCAACCTGACGCCGCTGACCGCCGGGGGGGAAATGCGGCGGGCCTTTAAGCGTGCGTTCCTCAGCCCCGCGGGCTACGCCTTCACAGGTTTGGGCGCGGGCATTACAGAGGCGCGTGAGCGTCGCCAACCGCAGAAGTCAACCGAGGATCGCGTGGCTGATGGCTTCTCGCGCTTCGCCATTGATGCCGCCACGCGCAGCGCCAACATCCTGCTCGCCTCCGGTCTCTACCCTGTCATCTTTAAACAAGACCCGCGCTACCGGCCTTCAGGCAAGAAGGGCTTCGGGCCGCGCGCCGCTTACGCCGCGAGTCGCGTCTTCGTCGCTTACGGCGACGACGGGCGCGAGATGCCGAATATCTCGCGCCTCGGCGGCAGCCTGACGGCGAGCGCGCTAGCCAACATCTGGGAGCGCAGCACACCCGGACACGACCGCATCGGCGTCGGCCCCACCTTCCGCCGCTTTGGCTACTCGGTTGGCTTCGGCATGCTCTCGAACATTATCTTCAAAGAATTTTGGCCGGACATCAAAAGGAAATCGGGCAAGAAATAGACTCATGCGGAAGGGGGGCGCGCCAGCATAACTTTGCACGAACGCATCACATCAATCGTCGCCGCCAGCATTGAAGCCAAGCGCCGCTACTTCGCCGAGCATACGGACGAGGTGCTGCGCGCGGCGCAAATGCTTGCCGACTGCTATCACGCGAACGGCAAAGTTTTGCTGTGCGGCAACGGCGGCTCTTCGACGGACGCGCAGCACATCGCGGGCGAATTGGTGAATCAGTTCGCGCGGAAAGATAGACGTGCCTTGCCCGCGCTTGCGCTCTCAACCGATGGCGGCGTGCTTACTTCAATTGCCAATGACACGGGCTTTGCGAATGTGTTCGCGCGGCAGATCGAGGCGTTCGGCGTGGCGGGCGATGTGCTCATCGCGATCACGACTTCGGGCACGTCGCCGAACATCGTGGTCGCTTGTGAGCGCGCACGCGCGCAAGAGATGAGAGTCGTCGGGTTGCTCGGCCGCGACGGCGGACGGGTTGCGCCGCTCTGCGATCTCGCGCTCGTCGTGTCGAGCCAAGACACGCAGCGCATACAGGAGACGCACAACCTGATCGGGCACATCCTCTGCGAGTTGGTCGAACAGATGCTCTGCCCCGCCGCCAATACTTAATCGTCTCAGATTGCACTGAAGGAGCGCCGTTGACTGTGTCCACTTATGACGATGATATGCGCCCGCTCGACCTCGCCGCCGTCAACACATATCCGCTCGCCGCGCGGCCGAGTAAAGTCGCCGCCGCGGACTTCGCGCAGCCCGTCAGGGCGGACGCCACGCTCAAAGATTTCCTGCGCACGTTGCCCGACATTCTGGCCGTGAAGTCGTTGCGTGCCGTCGCCGCGCAGGTACGGCGTGCGCGTGCGCTCAAGCGGCCCGTCATCTGGGGCATCGGCGGGCACGTTATTAAGACCGGCCTCGCGCCCGTCCTCATTGATTTAATGCAGCGCGGCTTCGTCTCCGCCATCGCCGGCAACGGCTCGGTGCTGGTGCATGATTTAGAGATCGCGTTGGTAGGTTCGACCTCGGAAGACGTGGACGCCAGCTTAGGCACGGGTGCGTTCGGTGCGGCGGAGGAGACAGGCAGACTGCTAAACGAGGCGGCGCACGAGGGCGCACGCGAGCAGATCGGCTTAGGTGAAGCATTGGGGCGCAAACTAACGACGCTGACTCCGCCTAATGCAAACCTCTCGTTGCTCTGCACAGCTTACGCGGCGCACGTGCCTTTCACCGCGCATCTGTCTATCGGCACGGACATCGCGCACTTTCATCCGAGCGTGGACGGCGCGAGTCTGGGCGCAACCTCGCACACGGATTTTCGGCTGCTCGCCGAGTTGGTGCGGCGGCTCGACGGCGGCGGCGTCTATCTCAACATCGGCTCGGCCGTCATCCTGCCGGAAGTTTTTCTGAAAGCCGTCACGCTCGTGCGTAACCTCGGCCACCAGCTCGCCGATTTCACGACTGCTAATTTCGATTTCATCCAATCCTATCGCCCGCTCACCAACGTCGTGCGCCGCCCCACGAGCGACGGCGCGGGGCGCGGCTATGCGCTGACGGGGCATCACGAGTTGCTGATCCCATTACTGGCGGCGGAGATTCTCTGCGGCCAAGATTGAAAATCCAAACCATAAAGACACAAAGGGCACGAAGAAACGATTGATGTTCTTCGTGCCCTTTGTGTCTTTGTGGTAAACATCAGAAACGGAATTGATAGCGCATGGTCGCGTTGACGCCGGGCGAGTCCGTGCCACTGCCGTTGATGCGATAGTTGCGGTCGAAGATGTTCTCGACGCCGAACGTGAGTGTGTGCCGCTCGCCGATGCGATAGCCGACGCGCACGTTGAGCGTGGCGAAGCCGGCCGTCTTCGTGTAGAGCGGCACTTCGGTCTCGTCATCAACGACGGTCACGCCGTTGATCGTCGCGCCGAGCGGCAGCACGCGCTGTTGCACCTGCGCGAGCGTCTCGCCCGTTGTCACGAGATGCAGCAGGCCGTCCGTGCCGGGGCGCACGAGACCGCGCGCGACTGCGCCATTGTTAAAGAAGTCGGCGATGTCCTCTCGGTTGCGCTCCGCGCCCGAACGTTGTTCTTCAAAATCCTCTTCGCTGTAGCGCGCCTGCCGGGCGGCGGCCGTGAGGTACGGCTCGACGAAGAAACGCCGGCCGAGCGGCTCCCAGCGCAGCGCGACGTAAGAGAGCCACGGCGGCGCGAAGCCCTCGAAATTGGCCGGCTCGTGCGTGCCTTTGATGTCGTTGCGCACGTAAGCCGTGTTGGCATTCAACTGCAAGTCGCGCGTGAGCCGACCGCGCAGGGCCGTCTCGAAGCCGCGCAGGCGCACCGGCTCGGTGTTGAAGCGCACCTGCACGGGGCGCGTCGAGAGATTGGTGAAGACGACGCCCGCTTCGTTCTGCCGGGTGATGAGTTGCCCGCCGACGGAGCGCCCAACCGCGCCGGGCGGCAGCGCGAGCGGCTCAAGTTCGATCAGGCCGTTGATCTCCGCGTCGAAGAATTTGACTGAGCCGTCGAAGCGGCTCGTCTTGAGCTTAAAACCACCCTCGTAATTGTAAGCCGTCTCAGGCCCGAGCGGCTTGAAGCTTGCGCCCGCAGCCTGCGCGGCCTGCGGCGTGACTTCGAGACCGAGCGAAGTGAGACCGATGGAGCCGAAGTCCGTCACGTTCGGCGCGCGGAAGCCGCGACTGACAAGCGCGTTGAAAGCGAGCCAGTGTGTCGCCTGCACGACCACGCCCGCATTGAACGACACATCGTCGAACTTGGTGCGCTCGTCCGTAACGGCAGGCACGCCGTTCAGCGCAAACGGATTTTTGCGCGCCGACTGTTTGTAGTCAAACAGACTGTAGCGCAAGCCGCCGGTCACGCGCAGACGCTGCGGGATCAATTCAACCGCGTCCTGCACAAACGCGCCATAGGTCGTGTAACGCGCGCCATCGGGATAGCGCGCACGCACCTGCGCAGTTGCGCCGGTGACGGGATCAAGCTCGGTGCGCCGCGCAGCGACATACTCGTCGTACACTTCCGCGCCGATGGTCAACGACTGGCGGCCGGGCGCGTGTAGTGTGCCCTGCACGCTGTAGCCGTAGGCATTCGTGCGGTTGTACTCGTCCGTGATCGTAGCGCGCGGATTGCCGAAGCCGCCTTGAAAGCGGCGGTCGTCGCGCTGGCTATTGATGGAGAAGGTCGCTTGCAACGTGTTGAACGGGCCGGTCTGCTCGCGCTCGTAGCGCGCGTAGAAGAAGTTCAGAACTTGCGGTGGGAAGGCGTTAATGAGATTGCCGTTGCCGCCATTCATCTGATCGTAGCGGCGCACGTTGTTTTGTCGCCCGTGTTGAAAGTTGAGCGACACAAGCGATTTGGTCGAAGGCGTCCAGAGGAACTTGCCGAAGCCGGAGTATTGTTGGAACGATGTGTCTTGCAGCCGACTGCCGAGCACTTGCGGATCGAGACCGAGGAAGCGGAAGACGGCAGCGCGTGAATCGCCGCCGCGCCCCGCGCGCAAGTCCTGCGCCTGCCGGGCCGCGCCGCCGAAGACGAGGCTCGTGCGCTTCGTTGCGGTGGTGGCGAACAGAGCGGCGCCGGTCGAAAGATCGGCCGAGCCGCCGAAGAGATCAAAGCCGCCGTGCCACGCGCGCCGGTCTGCAAAAGGCGCGGGCTGCGCGGTGAGTATGTTGACTGTGCCGCCCAGCGCGTCCGAGCCGTACTGCGCAGAAGTCGGCCCGCGCACGATCTCTATGCGCCCGACCGTCACCGGTTCAATGAGCGCGGTGTACTGGTTCGGCCCGCGCCGGAACGTCGCATTGTTGTAGCGTACGCCGTCGATCAAATTCACGACCTGCTGCCCCGTGAAGCCGCGCACATATGGCGAGCCTTGGCTCGGCGTCGTCTGCTGCACAGCAACACCCGGCTCGCCGACGAGTAACTGCGGCAAGATGTTCGCGCGCCGTTCCGCGATCTCGCGCTCGCCGATGACGCTGATTGATTCGGGCGTGGTTAGATCAGTCGCAGTCGCACCGCGCGCCGCCGTCACGTTGACGACCTCAGCAAGCGTCGTCACGCCGAGCGCGAGGTTCGCCGTCAACGTCGCGCCGGCCACGTCCACCATCGTCGCGCCCGGCGCAAACCCCTGCGCTTCGGCCGTGACGGTGTAAGTGCCGAGCGGCAAATGCTCAAAACGATAATGCCCTGCGCCGTCGGTCATAGCCGTGCGCTCGTCTGCGCCAGCGTTAACGCGCCGGACGCGCACGGTCGCGCCCGCTACGACCGCGCCATGCACGTCTTCGACCACGCCGGCCAGAACCGCGCCCGCCGGCTGGGCTGTCTGCGCCTGTCCCGGCAGAGCGAACATGAACAAGGTTGCTAACAACAGAAATACGTTTGATCTATGCTTCATCATGGCACCTGAGTAATGCTGGCAGAATTGGTCGAGCTAAATGGGGTGACGCACGGAACGGCTTGGCCTTCCCGCGCGCAGTGAAACATTATCCCCCGTTGAAATTGAAATCAGTTTTCAATTTCAATAACATCATACGCAATTCGCGTTTTTGTGTCAACCATGTTCCGAGTTTTTTGTGGAGTACGAGGTTGCGCTCTTGTGGGCTGCGCTGACAACGCGCTGCCTAGCTGTTGCTCACGGGACGTAGGCGGGTTATTCAGCGGGCGCGTGAACTTTATTCTACGGGATGGAGTCAACCCGGCGCGGCTTAATCCGCGCGCCGGCAAAGCACGCGCGCCGCTGTGCTATACTCTGCCCGTTCAAGCAAGCTTAAAATATTTTGCGCCGGCGCGGCCGCCTGCGGCGGCAACAGGGGAAGCACTAAATGGACGCAGAGAAACTAGAGCACTTTCGCAGCATCCTGACCACCCAATTGCGCCAGCAGACCGCGCAAGTGCGCGACAGCCAGGCCGCCGCATTGGAGATGAGCGCGACCGACGATGGCGTGAAAGACACTGTGGATATGTCTGTCATGGACGTGAATCAGGAGATCGAACTGCGGCTCGGTGAGCGTCAATCGCAACTCGTCGCCGATATTGACCAAGCGCTCATGCGCATGGACGAGGGCAGCTACGGCATCTGCGCCCGTTGCGGCCAGACCATACCCGAACGCCGGCTCGAAGCCCTCCCCACTGCCCGCTATGACGCCGCCTGCCAAACCGCCATCGAAGCCGAGCAGAATACAGACGATCCCCCAACACTGTAAGCGAGTTCAAAGTTCAAGGTTAGTAGGTCTGTGACCTGCAACCTTGAACTTTTAACTTAGGACTTACGCAGTTGAAAAAGCCGCTGTTGCAAACAAAGGGCTTAGCGGAATCACGGTTCCCGTAAGTTGTTGATTCTTCGTCCAACTGCGTAAGTCCTAAACTTTGAACTTCCTACGCTTTGGGGTGCGTCTTATCGTAAACCTCGATCAGTTTTTCCATGGAGACGTGCGTGTAGATTTGCGTGGTGGAGATGCGTGCGTGGCCGAGCAGTTCTTGGATGTGGCGTAGGTCTGCGCCGCTATCGAGCAGATGCGTGGCGAAGGAGTGGCGCAGCGAGTGTGGGCTGATGTTGTGTATGCCCGCGCAGATCATGATGTACTTGTCCACCATGCGCCCGACCGAGCGCGTGGTGATGCGCGTGCCTTGATAGTTGAGGAAGACGGCTTGCGTGTCGCGCTCCGCGAGCGGCGCGTTTTGCAGGAGGGTGTTGCGCACGGTGAGGTAAAGCAAGACCGCGTGCTTGGCCGGGTCGCCAAACGGCACGACGCGCTGCTTGCGCCGTTTGCCCATGACGCGCGCCATCTTGTTCTGAAAATCTATGTCGCGCAGATCGAGTTTAACCAACTCGGAGACGCGCATGCCCGTACCATATAGCATCTCCAGAATGGCGCGGTCACGCTTGCCCAAGTCCGTCTCGATGTCGGGCGTCTCGATGAAACGGACAGTGTCCTCAACCGACAGATGGTTCGGCAGCTTCTTCTCTAAGCGCGGCGTGGCCACGAGCTTCGCCGGGTTCATCTCGACGACGCCCTCGCGCAGTAGAAACTGAAAGAAGGTGCGCAGGGCAGCGAGTTTGCGCGCGATGGAGGTCTTCTGTTTTTGCGCGGCGTGGAGTTGCGAGAGCCATTCGCGGATCGTGATGTGATCGATCTGCTTGATGTCGAACTCGCGCCGCGCGCCGGTCTGCGCATCGGCGGGCGCGAGCTGATCGTAGAACTGGCCCAGATCGATCCGGTAGTTGCGCAGCGTATGCTCGCTCACGTTGCGCTCGTAGCGCAGGTGCTCGAAGAACTGTGCGAGTAGTTGCTCCATCATAAAAGAGCAGCGGGCAGAGGTCGGCGGTTAGAGGTCAGTCTTTCTTTTTATCGATCTCTAACCTCTGCCCTCTTTGCCTCACTCATCAATTTCAGTTGCTACTGACTAAAGGTGTAAACGATCACGCCGGTGACCTGCACGGGCTTGTCGTGCAAGAGGGTGGGCGTGAAGACAGATTGGCGGGCCGCGCTGACCGCCGCTTCGCGCAACAGCATGTGGCCGCTGACGGCGCGGGCCGCGATCACTTTACCATTCTCGTCAACCGTCACCGCGATGTTGACCGTGCCGGAGATGCGCATGCGTAAAGCCGTCTGCGGATAGAGCGGCTTCGGCAGCTTACGCGCCCGCCCGTTGAGCACGCCGCCGGGGACGGGTTGCGGCGGCTGCGCGGCGACAGGCGCGGCGCTTGGCGGCGGCGCGGGCGTAGCCGGCTTCGGTTCTGCTGTTTTGGTTTCGTTGGCGGTTTCGTTTGCGGGCGTCGGTTCGGGCGTTGCTTTTGTAGCCGGCTCGGCCGTCGCAGCCGGTGGTTTGGCGGGCGACGGAGTTGCCGCCGCCAGCGGCGCAGACGGCGTTGAGATCGAAGCGATCTCGATCAGTTTCTCCGGCGGCCGCTCAGTTGCGGCGGGCGCGTTAGAGACATCGCGTTGTGGCGTCAAGCCGACGTTCAACTGCGACACGGCCCGACGCGTCGGCGCGTCGTCGCCATCCGGATTTAAATTCTTACTGCCATAAGATGGCCCGACGGCGGGCGCGCTCGGCTTGACCGGCGCGGACGACGCCGGCTGTGCGTCGTCCATTGGCGCATCGTTCGTTGGCGCGACGCTCACTTCGGGCGAGTTCGGGTTGTAAGTGTAACGCGACTGCGCGCCCGCTTGTTCGCTCCGGCGCGGATAATAGCCGCGTCGTGCGCGCACACGCGCGTTGGTGCGCGTCAAGATGCGCAGAGAGATGACGCGATAGCGGCCGTCTCGGCGGTCGTCTGCCGGGTAGTAGCTAAGCACGTACTGCTGTGCGAGGTCGGCGGAGATTTGTGCGAACGCGGCCGGCAGATCGTTGGTCGTCTTCGGCGCGAAGACCGCGCCACCCGTCTGCGTCGTCAGTTCCCGCAGCCGGCTCTCGGCCGTCAGGTCGCGCAGGTTCTGATTCTCGCTGATGTTGTTCTGCACGGCATAAACCTGACAGTCGGCCGCCTGCACGCGCCGGACGGTCTCAGCAAAGTCGGTGTTGCTGACCGTGTCCACGCCGTCCGAGACGATGACGATCACTTTGCGTCCGGTCTGCGGACGCAGGTAATCGGCCGCTTGCACGATGGTATCGAGTAAGGCGGTCGCGCCCTCCGGCTCACCATAGCGTTCAATGACATGAACGAGTTTGCTGACCTCGCCGGTCATCGGTTGTTCAAGTATCGGCTCGGTCGTGACCGAATAGATCGCGGCCTGATCGACGGGACGTATGACCGTGCGAAAGAAGCGCATGGCCGATTGCTTCTCAAGTTCGCGTGCGGCGCGCAAGGAGTAGCTGTTGTCGAACAGGAGCGCGAGCCGGACGGGAGTCTCGGCGCGGCTTACATCGCCGATAGGCCGCACTTGCCCGTCCACGCGTAACTCGAAATCTTTGACTTCCAGATCGATCACGGCGCGGCCCAGATCGTCTATGACGGACGCGGGGATCGGCACGAGATTGGAGTTAACGCGAATAACTTCGTCCGGATCGATCTCGACCGCTTGCCCGGTCGTGGGGTCGTTCGTCGTCAGCACGGCGGGGGTGGGTGTCGGCGTCGGCACGCCGCGCTGCTCGTCGGGCGTCGCGGGTTGACCGGGCAAGTCTGTAGCCGGGGGTCTGGGCGCGGTCGTGTTGGTGCGGCGCGGACGCTGCGTGCCGGGCGGCTGCGGCGTGGGCGCGGGGTCGGGTCGTTTGCGGCCCGATTGCGCCTTGAGCAGCGCAGGCGCGAGCAAGAGCAAGGCCAACAAGACATGAACCACGAACCCGCACGAAACGACACGAAGTGAATGCGCGCGAGCGCGTTCGTGTCGTTTCGTGCAGGTTCGTGATTTCATTTCTTTCATCAGCACTTCAGCTTGTCGCGCCGAGTTGCGCGGTTGTCTTATCTTCGATAGTTTGCAGCCAGTCGTCCCATGCCTTTAAGGCCAGTGCGACTTGATACTCATGCCGTGCGCGCTTCTGGCGCAGACGTTTGCGCTCGGTTTCGGCGAGCGGCTCAAGCAGCGCGAAGGTGATGTTGACCGGTTGATAGTTGTCTGTCTGCGCCGTGGAGACGTAACGCGTCAACGCGCCGATGGCGGTCGCGGGCGGTGCGGTGAGCAACGCGCGGCCGGCCAGCAAGCGCGCCGCGTTTAGCCCGGCGAGCCAGCCCGTCGCCACCGATTCGACGTAACCTTCGACACCGCTAATCTGTCCGGCAAAGAAGACTTCAGGATGGGCGCGCATCTGCATGGTCGGGGCAAGCACGCGCGGCGCTCTGATGTAAGTATTACGATGAATCTGGCCGTATTGCAAGAATTCCGCCCGCTCCAAACCGGGAATCA
>JBBRYU010000155.1:0-10380 GCA_038237345.1 Pyrinomonadales bacterium | reverse complement strand
TAATAAAGACAAGCACTTACGAGGAGTTAAGCAAGCTAAACCAGCACTTAACAGCTAAAAAAAGCTGGTTTTGGCATTTTTGCTCCAAGCTTACTGCTGAGAACAAAAGGTTTATCATAACTGAACGGTTACAATGAGTCAATGGAGCAATTTCGATGATCCCCTTTCTCGTTTTCGCCTTCTGCCTGTTCGTGACTTTTGCGGCTTACCTGCTAGCCACGCGCGGCTCGGATCAGCGCAAGGCGCACTTGCAGCAACGGCTGGCCGATGCCTTGTTGCACTCGGCCAGCGCCGAAGATGTTGATGTGCAACTCGCGCGGCAGGAATTGATGAGCGAGATTCCGTTGATGAATCGCGCGCTGATGCACGTGCCGGTCGCGGCGCGGCTGCGGCGGATGATCGACCAAGCCGGCCTGCACATCACCGTCACGCGCTTGCTCATGTTCGCGGCAATAGCGGCAATGCTGGCGGGCTTGGCCGCTTCGATGCTCACGATCTCAGTTGTCGTCATCAGCGCGGCCGCGCTCGTCGCCGCTGCCATGCCGTTCGTTCACGTCTGGTGGAAACGGCGACAGCGGCTCAACTCGTTTCTCGAACAACTGCCGGATGCGCTCGAACTGATGAGCCGCTCGCTCGCCGCCGGGCACGCCTTCGCCGAGTCGCTGCATATGATCGCCACGGAGATGCCCGACCCGGTCGCGGGCGAGTTTCGCAAAACTTACGAGGAACAGAACCTCGGTCTCTCGCTCAAACTCGCACTCGAAAATCTGGCGGCGCGTGTACCATTGCTCGATCTCAAGATGTGCATCACGGCGATCATGATCCAGCGCGAGACGGGCGGCAACCTGGCCGAGATTTTAGAAAAGGTTGCGCACACGATCCGCGACCGCTTCCGCATCATGGAAGATTTGAAAACGTTGACGACCAGTTCGCGCATGTCCGCGTGGATTCTCTGCGGGCTGCCGATCTTCGTCGCGCTCGCCGTCACGGTGATGAACCCCGATTACATGAGCGTACTCTGGAAAGACCCGCGCGGGCACTACCTGATCGCCACCGCGTTGGGCTTGCAACTGACCGGCATGCTGATCGTGCGGAAGATTTTGCGGATCAAGATATAGTAGTTTTCAGTCTGATTACCGATTTCTGAAAACTGAAAACTGAAAACTCAAAACTCAAAACTCAAAACTATGCTGCTCATTATTCTTTCCACTTTCGTCTGCTTCACGCTGGGCGCGCTGGCGGTCTACTGGCTGATGTTCCGGCCGGCGAGCGCGGCGACGGAGCGTCTGCGCCGTTTGGGTGAAGCCGAGCACGGGATAGGCGCATCGATTGCTATGCCGATGCCGGACGACAGCCCGGTCACGGCGCTCGCTGAGCGCATGGCCGCGCCCTTGCATAGGCTTGCACCGCCTTCGGCCGCCGAAGCGCAGAAACTGCAAAAGCAGTTGATGCAGGCCGGCTATCGCGGGACGAACGCGCCGGTCGTCTTTCGCGCGCTTCAGTTAACGACGCTCGTCTGTCTGCCGGGCATGGTCGCGCTCACGTGCGCGTTGCTCGCGCGGCCGCTCTCAAGTGCGTTCACCTGGATTCTGATCGCATTCGTCGCCGGGTTTTTTCTGCCGCGCTACATTCTTAAAAAGATGATCAAGGCGCGGCAGCAGCGCGTGCGTTGGGGGCTGGCGGATGCGCTCGACCTGATGGTCGTCTCCATCGAAGCGGGCTTAGGCTTGAACGCCGCGATGGTGCGCGTCGGCGCGGAGATGCGCGAAGTGCATCACGACATCAGTGAGGAGTTCGAGTTGTGCAATCTGGAAATTCGCGTCGGGCGCGAGCGCGACGAAGCTTTGCGTAACCTCGCCGAGCGCACGGGCGTGGACGACTTGCGCAGCCTCGTGGCGATGTTGATTCAAGCGGATCGCTTTGGCACGTCCATCGCGCGGGCCGTGCGCGTCTATGCCGACAGCTTGCGCACGAAGCGCAGGCAGCGCGCGGAGCAGGCGGCGCAGAAAGCGGCAGTGAAATTACTCCTGCCGCTCGCGTGTTTCCTGTTCCCCACGCTGTTCATCGCCATTCTCGGCCCTGCGGCTCTAAACCTCATGGACACGTTCGCCAAGATGTAAAGGGGAGGTTTCAAACTGTCATGCGTAACCGCACCATTAATGCTTTTCTCATCGCGTTTGTCTTAACCATCGGCGCAACCACCTTCTGGACTGCGGGCACAACGGGGCGCGCCGGCGACGATTCGGCCAACATCGTGGCCGACGGCGGCGGGAGCGTCGGCGCAACGACGGAAGACACGGCCGATGCGCCCAAGCCGAAGAAGAAGGGCGGCGGCTTCATGCATTTCCTCAAAGCGCCGTTCAAGGCCGTCGGGCGCATCTTCGACCGCGACAAGGACGACAACAAAGTCCGGCGCCTGAACGAGAAAGACGTGAAGAATTTTGAGAGCGCGAACGTGCTGCGCGTGAACGACAGTCGCAATCCCGCGCCGACTGCGGCCGCGTCGAACGGCACGGCGCGCGAGCATTTTGATCGCGGGCGGGCGTATCTCGACGCGGGCCAGTTGAACGACGCCATCGCCGAACTATCGCGCGCGACCGCGCTCGATCCGAAAATGAAACAGGCGCACAGCCTGCTCGCACGCGCTTACGACCAGAAGGGCTTGCCCGATAAGGCGCGCCAGTCTTTCGAGCGTGCGCTCGACAATCAGCCCGACGATCCGCAGACGCTCAACGACCTCGGTTACACCCTCTACCTCAACGGCCAGTATCGCGCGGCAGTCGAACGCTTGAAGCGCGCGGCCAAACTCGCGCCCACGGACGCGCGCATCCTGAACAACCTCGCGCTCGCCCAGTGCCGGCTCGGCAAGTTCGACGATGCCTTCAAAAACTTCGCCCGCGCGGGCGGCGAGCTCACAGGCCGCATCAACACGGCGACGCTCGCCGAGCGCATGGGGCGCGAATCGGAAGCCATCCAGCAGTACGAAGCTGCGCGTCGCCTGCAACCTGACTCGAACGTTGTCCTGTCACGGCTCGCAGACCTATATCGCCGCGTCGGACAAAGCGAAAAGGCCGAAGCAGCGCACCGCGCGCTCAACGGCATGAAGGACGAGACGATTGCGGAAAGGGACTAGCGACGGCTGGGAGCGTATAGCTGGGAGCGCACGCATCCTGCCCGCCATGAGCGCGGCAGCGCGAACAGAGTTCGCGAAACTCGCTAGCTTGGATGTTTATGAACCCGCTCGAGCGTGCCTGCGCACGCTTGGCAGGCAAGATGCCTGCGCTCCCGGCAGCGTGGGGCACATAAAAACAGGGGTGGATGATGACTCAAACAACAATCCTCTCGCGCGTGGAAATTGAGAGCATGGGTCCGCCCGTGCCGGAGGAGTTAACGGAGACGGACGTGTCCGAGAGTTTTCTCTCCGATCTTGCGCTCAAGTTCGTCGCGCAATTGGCGGAGCCGACGACCGCGCATATCGCGGCGGCGATACATCTGCCGCGGATGCTGACGGAAGAGTTGCTGCATCGCCTGACGCGCGAGAAGTTGATCGAGGTACGCGCACAGGCGGCGGTGGGCGCGACGCGCTACGCGATGTTGGAGCGCGGCTGGGAGCGGTTGGAGCGGGCGCAACAACTCTGCGGCTATAACGGCCCCGCGCCCGTGTCGCTGCGCGACTACGCGCACATGATGCGTTTGCAAGCCGTGCCCGCGCGGCCGGCGACGATAGCGAGCGTGCGCGCCGCCATGCACGATCTCGTCTTGCCGGATTCGCTGTTGCAAACCGTCGGCTGCGTCGTCAACTCGCGCCGCTCGCTCTTCATCACCGGCCCGCCGGGCACAGGCAAGACAGCCGTCGCCGAGCGCATCAACGCGGGACTGTCCGGGCACATCTGGATTCCTTACGCCATCGAAGTGGACGCGCAGATCATCCGCGTGTTCGATACGCATAACCACCGGCCCGTCGCAGACGCTAATCTGCCGGCCGAGTTCGACCGGCGCTGGGTCTGCATCGAGCGACCACTTGTGATCGTCGGTGGCGAGTTGACGTTGGAGAACACGGACCTCGTGTGGAGCGCGGCGGCGCGTTTTTACGAAGCGCCGTTTCAGATGAAGTCGAACGGCGGCACGCTCGTGATCGACGACTTCGGCCGCCAACGCTGCGCGCCGCAGGATCTGTTGAATCGCTGGATCGTGCCATTGGAGCGGCGCGTGGATTATTTGACCTTGCACACGGGCAAGAAGATCGAAGTGCCGTTCGAGCAGTTGGTCGTCTTTTCGACCAACCTTGACGAGAAAGATTTGGTGGACGAAGCGTTTCTGCGGCGCATGGGCTATCGCGCCCGCGTCGAGGCACCGACGCCCGCCGCGTATATCGAAATCTTTCGCCGCGCCGCCTTCACGCGCGGCTTGCGCGTCGAGCAGTCGTGTCTCGATCACGTGCTGAACAACTACATCATCGAGCATCGGCAGATGAAAGCCTGCGAGCCGCGCGATCTGCTCGACCGCGTGACAGATATCTGCCTGTTCGAGGCATTGCCGCTTGAGTTGACGCCCCGTGTAATTGACGCCGCGTGGCGCAACTACTTCGGCGGCGCGCACAGCTTCCACGCGCAAGAACCGGAGCGGCACGCGACTGCGGAGCTACGTCATACCGGCCCGTTAGCGCAATCAGGGCCGTTGCGTCAGACGAACGAGGTGCGCCAGCCCACAGGGGCGCGCAATACGGCAGCGTTGCAGCACACGAACGAGGGCATTGATGTTGACCCGCTACATATTTAATCTCGTCTGCGCGTTAATCGTCTGCACTACACTGCCCGTTGCCGTGCGCGCGGACAAACTGCATCTGCTCGACGGCACGACCATCAAAGCGGATGAAGCGTGGGACGATCCGCAGGGCGTCTGGTACAGGCGCGGCGGCGTGACCTACTCGGTCGAGCGTGCGCGCGTGAGCAAGATCGAGCATGAGCAGCGCGCGGCCCAGACCGACCCGCAGAAACGCGCTACGACGGCGCGCTTCATTGATGCGAGCGCAGTTGCGAACGATGCGAGCAGTCCGGCCGCGCCGGGCGCGAAAGCGACCGATGTTGCCGCCGCCGGGTCGAACGAATCTGTGCGCCAGCCGATCCTGATTTATCTCGTCGGCGGCGCGCAATTTGAAGTTGACGATGTGAACGAGACGGCCGAGGGCATCTGGTACAAGCGCGGCAGTCTCTCGATTTTCATTGAACGAGCACGCATCGAGCGTGTCGAGCGCGAGCGCGTTGAGACAATCGCGGACGCGAAGGATGAGAAAGCGGCGAAGCACGAGCGGCGTTGGACAACGGGCAGCGCGCGGCTCGATGCGTTGATTAAGCAGAACGGCGCGCGTTACGGAGTCGATCCTTATCTCGTTTTCTGCGTGATGGAGCAGGAGTCGCATTTCAACGCGGGCGCGGTCAGTCCGGTGGGCGCACAGGGTTTGATGCAGTTGATGCCGGGCACGGCCGCGCGTTTCGGCGTGCGCCGGCCGCACGACGCGGCGCAGAACGTGATGGGCGGCACGCGGTTTCTGAAAGAGTTACTAGGCAGATTCAACGGGCGCGTCGAACTGGTGCTGGCGAGTTATAATGCCGGCGAGGGCGCGGTGCGGCGCTACGGCGGGCGCGTCCCGCCCTTTCGCGAGACGCGCGCTTACGTGCGCCAAGTCGGCGGACGCTATGGCGCGGCCGCGCATCATGCGCCGGCCACAGTGAACGCGAGTAACAAACCGCCCGCCGCGCCTGCGCCGACCATTACGCGCGCCAGCTTGAACTAAGGATGTGAAGCGATGAAAACTTGCCTGCCGTCGCGTCTGCTGTTGCCGCTCTGTCTCTTCGTCTCTTTTGGCATCACCCCGGCGCAGTCGCGCCCCGCGCAACAGACGCAAGCAGACGGGCCGTTGACCAACGCGGCCGTCATCAAACTCGTGCGCGCGGGCTTCAGCGAGAAGACCGTCATCACGATCATACGCACGCGCCCGGCCCATTTCGATCTCGCGCCGGATCAATTAATCGAACTGAAGAAGCGCGGCGTCGGCGAAAAGATCATTCTGGCGATGCTCGGCCGCGACGGCAGTGTGTTGCTGGCGGATGACGACACGGGCGACGGCTTCACGAACGATCCTTTCTTTACTGATGCGGAGAGAACGAAACGCGCGCCGGGCGCAGGCGGGGCGACGCCACCTGGTGATCCGAACGAGACGAACATCTTCGGCTCGTCGGGCGGCATGCGTGGGCGCTCGCAGACGAATGGTGTAAACGGCGGCGCGGCGGGCGAGACGCAGACGACCGGCTCGGCAACCGTGCGTATTCTGCGCCCGCCGAGCGAAGGCGGCAGTGGCGCGCCGCCCAAACTCGCGCGCACGCCGACGCTCACGAACGACGCTATCGTGGAACTCGTCGCGGCCGGTTTCTCCGAAGGCACGATCATCCGCCGCATCGAGAACTCGCCCGCCGAGTTCGATCTTGCGCCCGCCAAACTCGCGGAGTTGCGCCGCCGCCACGTCAGCGAGCCGGTCATCGCCGCCATGCGCGCCGCGATGAGCGACGACCCCGCTTCCGGCGGCAGCAATTTAACTACCCACCCGCAAAGGTAAACAGATGCGCTGCACGCTACGCCCCTTCATTCTCCTTGTCTGTCTCGCGTTCGCGCCGGTCGGCCATGCGCAACAGCCAGACAAACAGCCTGCACCGCAAATTGATGAAGATGAAGTGGTGCGCGTCAACACGTCGGAGGTGTTATTGCCTGTGACTGTACGCGATGGGGCGGGGCAGTTGGTGACGAGCTTGACGCGCAAGGACTTCAGCGTCTACGAGAACGGGCGCGAGCAGCCCTTGAGCGATCTGGCGCTCAGGCAAGTGCCGGTCGATGTCGTGCTGATGGTAGACTCGTCCTCATCCGCCGCCGCGAATCTCGACGACTTCCGTCGCGCCGCCGAAGAGTTTGCCGCGCGCCTCGCGCCCGCAGATCGCGTCAGCCTGTTGAAGTTCGACGACAACGTGGAACTGCTGCAAGACTGGACGACCTCGCGCGTGCAACTGCGCCGTGCGCTCAGGCGCATCACAGCCGGCACGTTCACGCGCTTCAACGATGCGCTCTATCTCGCGGCGCAGGAACAATTCAAGAATCCGCAACGTCGCCACGCCGTCGTCGTCCTCTCCGACGGCATAGACCACAGCGGCCCCGGCTCAGTTACCCTTGAACAATCCCTGCGTGCGCTCATCACGGCGGGCGCAACCGTCTACTGCATCAGCAACACGGAGATCGAGCGGGCGCGCAAGCAGACGGAACTCGATACGCTGCTCGCTGCGCCGGACAGTGCGCGCAAGTTCAACGCGTTGCATATCGACGATTTGCGGCTAGGGCTGCGTGTTTTAGACGCGAGTGAGCGCAGCCTCGCACAGCTAACCGCAGCGACCGGCGGACGGCTCTACCGGCCGCCCAGCTTCGCCGGCCTTGATCAGGTCTACGCGGAGGTGGCCGAAGAGTTGCGCCACCAGTACGCGCTCTACTACACGCCGCTCGACAAGACGCGCGACGGCCGCTTCCACCCAGTGCAGGTCAAAACCCTCGACCCGACCCTGCGCATCGCCGCGCGCATCGGCTACTTCGCGCCGCGCTAGTTAGCGCCATGACGATTTCGTATTTCACAGCGCGGCTGGTGTCGCTATAATCTCTAGGCGCGGGACGGCAACGCCTTGCTGCGATTGTGTGCCGAATTGTGATGAAGACTGAGCTTTGGCGTCCGCGCGCGAGATAAGCGGATTCAAGGAAACGTCAGCCATGCAGTGCGGAAGCGGCGCTCAGCGTCGGGCAACTCTTTGTTGTCCAGCATCGTGCCCAAGCTCGGTGATTTCATCTTCAGGTCGCCATCGTCGCTCAACAGCAGCAGTCGGTTCGAATTCGGTAAGGCGACCAACGCTTCGGGATTGAGACCTGACAGGTTGATCTCGTTGCCGGTTTTGTCTTTGATGACGACGGGAGACTGAGCCGGGTTGCCCGACCACTGATACAGTCTGAACGTACCATCAGAGCCGGCCGGGCCGGCGATGATGATGTACACGTCCTTCGACTTCCAGTAAGCGATGTCGCGGACGCCAAGCCCGCCCAGATCGAGTTGCACGGGTACGCCGAACTTGGCCTGCGCCGCTTTGCCTGCGATCAAATCATTCGCGTTCTCCAGCAGCACGAGCAGCGCCTTGCCCTGCGTGAGCGGACTGCGAAACGCGAGCAGCAGCTTGTTGTCGCGCGTAGCAGATAGGCCTTCGATATTGATGCCGCCATCTTCCGGGGCTTTATTCCCCGCCTCAAGCTCAGCCAGCTTGAAACCCGCAAGCTGCGGGTCGCCGCTCATATCTTTAAGCAGATTCATGTACGCGGGGAAGGCCGCACTCGTACCCGCGAGGCGGAGCGAACTGTTAGCCCCGCTGCCGCTGACGTCGGTGGCGAAGAAGCGATAACGATCCACGCGGCGCTTGCCTTTAGCGTTATGGCCGTGCGAGGTGATCCAGTAAATTCTGTCGCCGATGCGGGCCGCGCCCTCTATATCGGCCTCGACGTGCTCCGGATCGTGCTGCGCCGGGTTGTTCGGCTCAGGCGCGAGCGCGGCCGTTAAATCTACCGTCTGTCTTGGCGCGCCGCCGGGATCAATTCGATAGATGCCGAGCAGGTTCTTTTGCGGCGTCGCGTCTTGTTTGAGGGTGGCTTCGTCGCTGGCCACGACGAATGTCTGCTCGTCGAGCGCGGCGGCGGCCGAGCCGTCGCACCTGCCTGTGTAGGTCAAGCCGGCCGCGAAGCTGACGCCCGGCCCGGCCGGCGTAACGCCCGTTGTCGGTGCGCTTGCCGGGGCCGGCGTGGTGGCCGCGCCGGACTTGCCTGTCTCCAACGCGCACTGACAGAAAAGCAGCCCGCAGGCGCAAAGAAAGAGCACACGGTACGGAGTGTTACGGTGAGGCATATTATCGTCCTTTCCTGTCTTGCAGCTTGGCTGGAATAGAAACGCGACCAACCGACTGAAGTTGCACCCGGCTGGACTGAGCGCGCGGATTGTAATCGCGATAGAACATTCCTTCAAGAGTAAATCTGACGTAATCGCTAAACTTGGATGGGGGGGCGGTGCGGCCGCGTCTGGCACTCCGTTTGATTGCTTACTTCTGCAAACATCAGCGCGCGTATCGTTAACGTGCAAATGTAACCAGACAGAGCAGACGGAGGGAGAAATATGGACGCAATCACGTTGTTGAAGACCGACCACGAGAAGGTCGCCGGCATCTTCGAAGAGTTGGAGCCGACCACCGAGCGGGCGGTGAAGACCCGCGAAGAATTGTTCACAAAATTGAAACAGGAATTGGATGTACACGCGCACATCGAGGAGACGATCTTCTATCCGGTGCTCAAACAGGAGGCTGAGACGCGCGACATCACGCTCGAAGGCATCGAAGAGCATCACGTGATCAAGATGTTGCTCACGGAACTGGCGGGGATGGGCGTTGGCAGCGAACAATGGACGGCCAAGTTGAAAGTGCTGAAAGAGAACGTCGAACATCACGTCGAAGAGGAAGAGGATGACATGTTCAAGGGCGCACGCGAAGTCTTGAGCAAAGAACAGCTTGAGTCGCTGGGCACGCGCATGGAAGCCGAGAAGACAGCGCAAAAGGCCGCCGCGGCCGGCTCATAACTTGAGTGGGCGCGGACGCTTATTTGACACCCGCCGTGCCGGTCAGTTATAAAAGCGACTTCGTCTAGCACACGAGTTCAAGCGTCTGTAAATTCATGCCACAGCAACGCCAGCACGCGAGCCAACATCATGGCCATCATCGCCATGACAGCAGCGCGTTGGCGCTTGACGCATGACGGGCAGAGAGCAATAAACGCCCGCACACGATCAATCACCCGCTGCCGCGCGACTTGCGAAGTTCGGCAGCGGGAATTTTTTTAGTAAATCGTGAATTAGGTTGAAACCCTGTTCTCTCTATTCACGATTTACGATGCACAGTTTTATGTCTGAGCCTTTATCGAAGATGCCCGATGGCGTGCGCTACTATTGCGGTGCGGAGGCGCGTCTGCGCCGTACGGTCGAGGATACGACGATGACGGTCTTCGCCGGTTGGGCTTATGAAGAGATCGCGACGCCCGCGCTCGATTACTACGCGCTCTTCCGGCGCGGCATGGGGCACGATGAAGCGCAACGCGCTTTCCGCTTCACCGACACGGATGGCCGTTTGCTCGCGCTCCGGCCCGACGTGACCTCATCGGTCGCCCGCGCCTCCGCCACGCTCTTCGCGCAACGAGCACGCCCCCTGCGTCTCTGCTATGCCGCCAACGTCTTTCGCCAACGCCCGCGCTCGCACGCCGAATGGCGAC
>JBBRYU010000154.1:0-10424 GCA_038237345.1 Pyrinomonadales bacterium | reverse complement strand
AGATCGCCAAGATCAAAAATCGGAAGACGACCTTCGACTCCTTCCAGCCTTGCATCTCGAAGTGATGATGCAGCGGCGTCATCTTAAAGAGCCTGCGCCCCGTGCCCGTGTGCCGCTTCGTCAACTTGAAGAAGGAGACTTGCAGCATCACCGAGATCGCTTCCAACACAAACACGCCGCCGACGAACACGAGGATCAGTTCCTGTTTCGTCAACACGCCAATCGTGCCGAACGCCCCGCCGATGGCGAGGCTGCCCGTGTCGCCCATGAACACATCGGCCGGCGGCGCGTTGTACCACAGAAAGCCCAGGCTCGCGCCGACCATCGCGCCGCAGAAGACCGTCAACTCGCCCACGTCCTGCCGATAGACGAGGTCGAGATATTTGGCCCAGCGTTCGTCGCCGCTCAGATAGGTGAACGCGGTCAGCGCGGTCATGGCGACGAAGGTGACGCTGATCGCCAGTCCGTCCAGCCCGTCCGTCAGGTTCACCGCGTTCGACGAGCCGATGAGCACGACGAGGATGAACGGCAGGTAGAGCCATGGCCCGATGAACGTCTTGCCGGTCGTCGCCGTTAGTTTGAAGAACGGGATGCTGACGTTCCACGAGTAGTCGGTGAAAAAGTAGAGCGTCGCCCAGATACCGACGGCGATCAAAAACTGCGCGATCAATTTCTGCTTGCCCGTCAGCCCCAGACTCTGTCGCTTGGCCACCTTCGCGTAGTCGTCCAGAAAACCGATGAGCGCGAAGAGCATCGTGGCCACCAGCACGATCCAGACGTAGAGGCTCGACAGCTTGGCCCACAAGAGCGTCGAGATGAGCACCGAACTGACGATGAGCACGCCGCCCATCGTCGGCGTGCCGCGCTTGGCCATGTGCGCCTGCGGCCCTTCGGCGCGAATCTGTTGTCCGACGTTCATCTCGCGCAAGGCGCGAATCACGCGCCCGCCAAAGACGAGCGAGATCAAAAGCGCCGTGATCGTCGCGTAGGCCGTGCGGAACGTGACGTACTGAAAGACGTTGAGCGACTTGACGGGAATGGACTCCGCGTTATGCACCGACAGGCTTTTGTAGAGCCATTCGTAAAGGATGTAGTAGATCATGCTGATCTAACGTCTTTCATGCGCCGTCGTGCCTGTGGCAACTCACGTCGCCGCCTCGTCCGCACCCACAGTCGAAAATCGCTGACGCAACGCCGCCACGATCAAGTCCGTCTGCACGCCGCGCGAGCCTTTCACTAACACGAGGTCGCCCGGTCTGACTTCATCCGGTAACGCCGCCGCCGCCTCGTCCGTCGTGGCAAAGAACCGCGCCGCCGCGCTCATCCCCGCATCCCGCGCGCCCGCGACCAACTCGCTCGCCAGCCCGCGCACGCCCCACAGCACGTCAATCCCCAACTCCCCGATCTCGCGTCCCGCCGCGCGATGCAGCGTTGCGCCGTCCGCGCCCAACTCAAGCATCTCGCCCGCGACGAGCAATGTGCGGCGCGCTTGCTCACCAACGCCCGCGCCGCGCCCTTCCGCCAACGCCCGCGTCATGCTCAAGAGCGACGCGGGGTTTGAGTTGTACGAATCGTCGATCACGCTGAAGCCTTCAGCGAAATCGATCACCTCGCCGCGCATCTCCGTCGGTCGCGCGGTGACGAGCGCGCCGGCGA
The DNA here is from genome assembly GCA_038237345.1 of Pyrinomonadales bacterium. GTDB lineage: Bacteria > Acidobacteriota > Blastocatellia > Pyrinomonadales > Pyrinomonadaceae > QHXQ01. The sequence goes on along the minus strand of JBBRYU010000154.1, from coordinate 8,768 downwards.
TCTCCGCGGGCGTGAGACCGAAGCAGGTGGCGACCGCCGCGGCCGCGAGCGCGTTCGACAGATTGTGCCGACCCGGCAGCGGCAACTCCGCTATCGCTTCACCAAGCGGCGTACACAAACGGAAGCGACTGAGACCGATCCGCGCGCATTCGATGTCGGCCGCCATCACATCGGCCGTCGTGTCCATGCCGAAGGTGAGCGTGCGGCCCGCGTGTCTATCGCGCATCGCGGCGACGCGCTCGTCGTCGGCGTTCAAGACAGCGATGCCGCCCGGCTTCAAGTTTTCAATGAGCTGCGCCTTACCCGCCGCGATCTGTTCGACGGACTCGAAGAACTCCAGATGTGCCGGCGCGACGATCAACTCGACGCCGATGTCGGGCGGCGCGATGCGCGCGAGTTGCGCGATCTCGCCGAACGTGGACATCCCGTATTCCAACACCGCCACGTCGAAGTCGGCCGCGTGCGCCGCACCCGACACCATCTGCAAGATCGAGAGCGGCAGCCCCAACTGGTTGTTGAAGTTTTTCTGTGTCTTCAACACGCGCCGCCCCGCCTGTTTGAGTACGTGCGCCGTCAAATCCTTCGCCGTCGTCTTGCCCGCGCTGCCCGTGATGCCGACCGTCTGCCCGCCCCAATGCTCGACCACACCGTGCGCGAGCGCTTGCAGCGCGTCAATCACATCATCAACTAACAACAGTCGCTCACTCAACGCTTGCAACTGCGCGTCGTCTGCGCCGCGCTCGCGCAAAGCAACAACACCAACCGCCCCCCGTGCGAACGCTTGTGAGATGTATTGATGCCCGTCGTCGAACTGCGCGGCGGTGAAATGATGCCGGCGGTAATCAACGGGCGCGAGCGCGAAGAACAGTTCGCCCGCCGCAACCGTGCGCGAGTCAATCGAGAATCCGATTATTTCTTTGTCAAAGAACTCCGGCGACGCGAGCCGTTCAACGCCCATCAATTGCGCCGCCGTGCTGATCTTCAAGTTGCGCTCCTGCTGCTTGCGCGAAAATTTTTCAAAGTCACCGGCGCATCAACGCCGGGAAGCACGCCGCAATGCCGGCCGGCGCGGCGGCGCGTGTGCGTCGTCTGCGTCGTCGCTCATCGCCTCGTCATTCGCCTCGTGCGTTTGCGCGGCTGCGTCATGCGCCGTCGTCTTCTGGCCCGTCCGTGCCCGGCGCAGCCGCTCACGGCAATCTGCGATCCGGCGTTTCAACTCGTACTGCGGATGCCCTTGCGGGGGAAGCGTCATTAGCCCTCCATCCGTATCTGCTGCTGTTCCTCGTGCGTAGAGACCGCGTTGCGCTCCGGCCACGAACCACTATCCGCGCGCCTCAATCACTACGACCGAAATCAATGCGGACGACCTGCCCCGATTCGATTCTCGCGCCAGCCATCGGACGTTGCTGTACGGCGCGTCCTTCGCCGTGCGCTTCAAACTCAAGTCCGAGTTGCGCACACACGCGCGCCGCATCGCGCACGCTCCGCCCGCGCAAGTCCGGCATCAACAGAGCGCGCTCACCCGCGTGCGCGTAGACCACTTCGCGCCCTTCGCCGCCCCCGCGCTCCGCGACTTCCGGCAACAACGCCTGCTGGTCTCTGTCCGCTTGTGTCGCTTGCTGATCCGCATCTGCTGCGTGTTGCAACTCAGGCTCGGCTTGCGCGAGCTGTTGCCGCGGCGTGGGCTGCGCGTCTTCAGCGTCAGGCTCAACATTCAGATAGGGCAGCACGTTCGACGCGATCTCGCGGAAGACCGGCGCAGCCACGTCGCCGCCGTAGTGCGCGCCGACCGGTTCATCAATCACCACCGCGATCACGACCGCCGGATTCGTGACCGGCGCGAAGCCGATGAACGATGCGACATATTTAGACGGCGAATAGGCGCGCGTGCGCGGATCGATCTTCTGCGCCGTGCCTGTCTTGCCCGCCGCCGTGTAGCCTTCGAGTTGGGCGCGTTTCGCCGTGCCCTTCAAGGTCACGCTCTCCAACATCGGCTTGAGCATGCGCGCCGTCTCCGTGCTGATGACGCGATGCGCTTCGGGCTGCGCGTGCTCGACCGTTGCGCCTTCATCCGCGCGCACCTCTTTGATCAGATGCGGCTGGATGCGCCAGCCGTCATTCGCAATTGCGCCGAATGCCGCCGCCATCTGCACGGCCGTCACGCCCACCTCTTGCCCCATCGGGATCGAGCCGATGGAAGTCGGCTGCCACTGCTTAACGGGCCGTACGATGCCGCTTGCTTCGCCGGGCAAACCGACGCCCGTCGGCGCGCCGAAGCCGAAGCGCCGCATGTAGTCGTACAGCCGCGCATTGCCGACGCGCATGCCCAACTTGATCGCGGCCACGTTGCTCGACATGGCGAGCGCGTCCGACACCGTCAACACGCCATGCGGGTGCGAATCATGCACGACGCGCCCGAAGAGCGTGATCGAACCCATCTGGCAATCAATCAAATCATCGGGATGCGCAAGCTTCTCTTCCAGCGCGGCCGCGAAGGCGACGATCTTAAACGTCGAACCCGGCTCATAAGTGTTTTCGAGTGCCGCGTTGTGCTTCACATCTTGGAACGCGCGCTGCCCATCGCTCGCTTGCAGCTTGAGTTTGCGCACGTCATTCGGATCGAACGTCGGCGCGTTAGCCAACGCGAGAATTTCGCCCGTATGCGGATCAAGCACGATAGCCGTGCCCGACTTCGCGTGCGCTTGCGTGACCGCTGCCGCCAACGCCTGCTCGGCTTGATATTGCACGTTCTGATCAATCGTCAGCACGAGCGAGCGACCCGCGCGCGACTCCTCTGTGCGACTGTCGTAAGCCTGCCGCCGCCCGTCGCCATCAAGTGCCACACGGCCGGGCGCGCCCGCGAGCGCAGCGTCCTGCACACGCTCAAGACCCGCCAATCCTTCATCATCAGTCCCGACGAAGCCGAGTACATGCGCGGCGAGCGTGCCGTTCGGGTAGTAACGCTTCGTCTCTTTCTGCGCATACAAGCCTGCGAGTTGCAACGCGCGCACGCGCTCGGACTGTACCGGATCAGCCTGCCGCGCGACCCACACGAATTTGCGCTTCGCCTCGCGCGCGGCTTGCAAGCGCGCCTCCAATTCCGTCGCCTTGAGATCAAGCACGGGCGCGAGTCGCACGGCCGCATCATGCACGTCCGCCAATTCTGCGGGCACGACGAAGAACGAATCCACTTCGAGGCTGCGCGCAAGTTCGCGCCCTGCGCGGTCGAGGATGAGACCGCGCGGCGCAGTGGTCGCAACCGTCTGCTGTTGCTGTCGGCGCGCGCGCGTGCTCAGCGTCTCGTACTGCCCGACTTGCAGGTAGACCAGCCGCGCGCCGATAACCAGCATCCAGAGACTCAGGACGATAACGACGAGCGAGGTGCGTGGCCGCGAAGGGTCGGGATGGACTTTGGATCGCGCGTGCGGACGTTCAGACATAGGCGGAAACCACCAGGTAATAAACTCGTGCGTTCACGCTACTCACTTCTGACGGTTGGCGCGCGATGTATATGCGCGGCAATAACTTTTACGACGTGCGCGCTTGGTGGGAGAGTGATGCGGTCGGTGCGCGCCGGCCAGCTTTCCTTAATACTCCGGCTCAACGGGCGAGCGCGCCCATTGTGTTGGCGGTGATGGTTGCACCGCCCAAGGCAGCGGCCGGGCGTGCGCTGGCGGTACGTTGGCCTTTATCGTCAGCGCGCGACGCGGCACTTATCTGTGCAGCGCGTGCGGGCTGCATGCCCAGTTCGCGCGCGGCGCGGTCAAGCGCGGCCGGCGCGGCCGCTTGATCGAGCGCCAACTGCAACTGCTGCTGCTCGGCGAGCAGTTGCGCGCGCTCGCGTCGCAGCGCTTCGTTCCCGTAGCCATACTGCACGGTCTTGAAATGTTGCCCGACGGCGACGGCGAACCCGCCCGCTAACAGCAACCCGCCCGCCAGCAGCATCAGCAGCCGACGAAACGCACGCTCGTCGCGCTCGCGCTGCACGTTGAAGTTTCGTTGTTGTTGCGGCAGTCTCCTCATCATCTCTCTGTCTCGCTCAAGTCAAGTTTACGTGCGGCGCGCAGCTTGGCGCTGCGTGCGCGCGGGTTCGCGGCCACTTCCGCGTCGGCCGCCGTGACGGGCCGGCGCGTCAATATTTCGACGACGCGCCGCGCGCCGCAATTGCACACCGGCAGGCGCGGGTCGCATTCGCATTGTCCATTCAGACGGCGCAAAGTGCGCTTCACGATCCGATCCTCCAGCGAATGGAAACTGATCACGCACAAGCGGCCCGACGGCTGTAAAAGATCAACGGCTGTTTCGATGAACTCGCTCAAGCCTTCGAGTTCGTGGTTGACGGCGATGCGCAGAGCTTGGAACGTGCGCGTCGCCGGATGTATATGATCGGCGCGCTTGTATCCAATAGCCCGCGCGACCAACTCGGCCAACTCCGTGGTCGTCTGCACAGGCCGGCCCTGTTCGCGTCGCTCGACGATCCAGCGCGCGATGCGGCGTGACCGCCGCTCCTCGCCGTATTCAAAGATGATGCGCGCAATCTCCTCTTCAAGCAGGCGCGCTAACAACTCGGCGGCCGTTTCTTCGTCGCCCTCGGCGTCCATGCGCATATCGAGCGGCGCATCGTGCCGGAAGCTGAAGCCGCGCGCGACCGTGTCGAATTGCAAGGACGACACGCCTAGGTCGGCCCACACGCCGCTCACAGTTTGCTCGCCCGCTTCTGCAACCACACGTGCAAGCTCACAGAAATTTGCATGAACGAAGCAGCAACGCGGGCCGAAGTGCGCCAAGCGGCGGCGAGCGTGCGCGAGCGCTTCTGGGTCGCGATCAATGCCCAGTACACGCGTCTCCGGCGCAGACTGGAGTATCGCTTCGCTGTGCCCGCCCAGACCCAACGTCGCGTCCACGAACAGCCCGCCGCGCTCCGGCGCTAAGTACTGCACAGTCTCGTGCAGCAACACGGGGCGATGGGGCGCGTCCGGCCCCCCACCTGACGCTGGCATCACCACCGCCCCGTGAAGTCAAAGAACAATAACGAACGTTGTGTAACGAGCGACGAGTTTGGCATTAATCTATCGCCGACCACTTGTCGCCCCCTTACTGCCTAGATTCCCAGCCGCGCGATGGCAGCCTCGTCCTCTTCTGTATAAGGGTCGGAGAGCAGGCGTTGCTGAAAACGTTCCAATTCCCAGACCTCTAAGTAAGTCAAATAGCCGAGCACAGCCACATCGCCCATGACGCCTGCGCTCTTCCTAAGTAGCGGATGGACGAGAATGCGTCCCTGACTGTCCATCGCCGTCTGCTGCCCGTAATAATTGGCGCGGTCAAGGAACCTACGCCGCGCCGGATCCATCGTCGGTAGCAACGCTAGACGTTGCTCGATATTTTCCCATTCGGTTAACGGGTAAATGCGGACATGCTCTCCTGTCAGACTGGTCACGTAAACCTCGGCTCCGTGCGCCTCTTGGATAAAACGGCGGTAGACTGTCGGCACTTTGAGTCGCCCCTTCGCATCAACACGCGCCGTGTAATTCCCTCTTAACATAGACCTTCGGGGTAGGCTGGGGCGAGGAATGCTTAAAACTTAAAGTAGAACTTAAACGGTTTGCGCCAAATGCTCTGAAGAGTCCACTTCGAGCCACTTTTTCCCACCCGCCGCGCATATTACGCCCGCGCGCGGAAGACTGTCAAGAGCAAAACAATGTCGAACAGAGAATTTTTAAGCACCATATCGTATAAAAAGACCTGTCTGATTGGCCAGTTTTGCTTAAACAGTTAGGTGAATTGCCTCTGCGGCATTATGTTTAAGCACTCCATAACCCTGTCACTTTCAGCGCTCATACTGTATAGTGCCGCCTCATAAGCTCGTGCAAATTCAAATGGCAATGATGACAGCACTCCACTGACCCGGCATGAATAGTTTCGGGGGCCTGCTACTGTTCGGTACATTGGTGGCGTTGGCGAATGTTCTGGGTGGGCTGTTGCTCGCGCGCCCGAACAAGGCAACGCGAGACGCGCATTTATTACGCTATCTGATCGCGCTGGGCGCAGGTTTCATGTTGGCGGCGATCTTTATTGAGATCATGCCGGAGGTCGTGCAGTTATGGCTTGACCGTTGGTCGGCGGCCAACGCGGGACAGACCTTGAGTGTCAGCCAAGCCATAGGCGGGGCAATGGCCTTGTTGCTGACGGGCTACCTGCTTATCCACTTGTTTGAGCATACGCTCGCGCCCCACTTTCACTTCGGCGCGGAGACGCACACGGAGGCGATGCTGCGCCGCTCGGCCGCTTACACGGCCATCGGCGGACTATCGATCCACACGTTCTTCGATGGCGTCTCGGTCGCCGCCGCATTTCTGGTCAACTTCCGAGTGGGCTTGTTGGTGTTCATCGCCATTCTGCTGCACAAAGTTCCCGAGGGCTTCACGGCCGCTTCGATCATGCTGGCATCGGGGCGCACAGCGCGGAGCGCCTTCTTAGCCACGCTCGTCGTGGGCGCGGCAACCCTGGGCGGCGTACTCACGGTCGCGTTGCTGCATGCGCGCATGAGCGCGGCGGTAGCCTACGCGCTGCCCTTCTCGGCCGGCGTTACTTTGTATGTGGCAGCGAGCGATCTAATTCCCGAAGTCAACCACATGGAGCACAAGAACCCGCGCGTCTCACTCGTCGTCTTTGCGGGCGTGGCATTCTTTTACGTGATGCATCTGTTGATCGAAGTCTGAGTGTCGGCGCAATCAGGTGACGGCCGACTTGCAGGACGCACACAATCTACGCTTTTGCCTTTGGCACTTTGCCTGTATGATTCGACTCATCCGATGAACCAACGCGCATCAATGCAAACGCTTCTCGGCGTACTCCTCTGCCTGCTGTGTGGCATTGCGACGGCGCACGCGCAGACGACGCAATCGCCCTTGCCCACGCCCACAGGCTTCGTCAACGACTACGCCAACGTGCTCGACGCGGCGACCAAGACGCGGCTTGAGACGATTCTCGAAAACCTTAAAGAGCAACACGACATCGAGTTCGCGGTTGTGACCGTGCCGACCACGGGCGAGCAGGACATCTTCGACTACACGCTGGCAGTGGCGCGCGGCTGGGGCGTCGGCGCGAAGGATGGCGATCAGGCGGGACTGCTGCTGGTCGTCGCAATCAACGACCGCAAGTATTTCACGCAAGTGAGCCGTCACCTCGAAGGCGATCTGCCGGACGGTTTGACCGGGCAGATTCAGCGCGAGCGACTCGTGCCGCCGTTCAAGCAGGGCAATTATGCGCGGGGCATCTCGGATACGGTCGAGACCTACGTCGCCACGCTCGCCGAGAAACGCGGCTTCAGTATCGCGGGCATAGATCAGAGTCGCGCTTATCACGCGCGCCAACCTGCGCGCAGTAGCGGCAAGTCGGGTCTGTCGCCTTGCGGCATCGGACTGATCCTCCTTGTCGTACTCATTTTCATTCTGTCGAATCGTGGGCGCGGCGGCGGCGGTGGTGGTTGCTTGAATCTGCTGCTGCTCAACTCGCTGTTCAATGCCGCGGGCAGCAGCGGCAGCAGTTCCGGGGGTTGGAGCAGCGGCGGCTTCGGCGACTCGGGCGGCGGCGGGGGCGGGTTCGGCGGGTTCGGTGGTGGCGGCGATTTTGGCGGCGGCGGTTCGGGTGGCAGTTGGTAAGAGAATGATGAACGATGAACGCGGAATGATGAATTAGCAACCGCTTGTCTTTTATTCATCATTGATCATTTCGCGTTCATCATTTCTGCGGAGGGTTATGGCTAATCAGGTCGCACACGAGGCGTTCAATCATCTGATCGGCGATCTGCGCGCGACGCACGGCGACAATCTCGCGGCCGTCGTGCTCTATGGCTCGGCGGCGGCCGGCGATCAGGGCGCGCAGGATTCCGACTACAATTTACTGATCGCGCTGCAACGCATCACGCCCGAAGATTTGCGCCTGGCGCAAGCGCCGATGCGCGAGTGGCAACGGCTCGGCCATCCGCTGCCCACTTATTTCACGCTTGATGAATTGCACGATGCGGCGGACGTGTTCCCCATCGAGTTCCAACAGATGAGCCGCTCGCGCGTCGTGCTTTACGGCAGCGATCCGTTCGACACGCTGCAACTATCGAACGCGAATCTACGCCATCAGACCGAGTACGAATTGCGCAGCAAGTTGATCCAATTGCGCCGGCACTACATCCCGGCATCCGCGTCCATGGAGAAGTTGTGCGAGCTGATGAGCAACAGCTTGCCGAGTTTCGCCACGCTATTCGCGCCCGCGTTGCTGCTCAGCGGCACTGAGCCGCCGGTGCTGAAGCGCGACTGCGTGCGCGCGACCGTGCGCCAGTTCGGCTTGGACGGCGCACCATTCGAGCGCATCTTCGACCTACGCGAGACGGGCGCGCAGCCCGCGACCGACGGCGAAGCGAATGAATTATTCGCCATGTACCTTGCGCAGATCGAGCGCGTCGTCGCCGCGGTTGACCGCATGAGCGTCGCGGCCGCGGGCTGAGCGGCGGCGACCGGAGTAAAATTTGCAAGCATGTTCCCGTGCATCGTTGATTAGTTGCTCGACCAAAGGAGAATAGCAATGAATAGAAAGAGATTCCTGTTGCTGGCGTGCGTCGTGTTCGTCTCTATTACAGCCAGCGGGTGCGGATACAATACGCTGCAAACGAAGCAGCAGAACGTGAAAGCCAAATGGGCGGGCATCGAGACGCAGTTACAACGGCGCGCCGATCTGATCCCGAATCTGTTCGAGGCAGCAAAGGCCGCCGGCGT
>JBBRYU010000153.1:0-10451 GCA_038237345.1 Pyrinomonadales bacterium | reverse complement strand
CCTTGATCGGGGGCTTCGGATAGATGACGCGCGTGCCGATGGGCAGGTCTTCGAGAATAAAATCCTCGCCCGAAGGGATGATGCGCGGCGCGCTGTCGCGATCAATATAGGTGACCGACTCGTGTACTTTGCGGCGTAGTTGGAGGCTCATAACAGCAGTGCCGAGTGCCGAGTGCCAAGTGATGAGTTAAAGACAAGTTGTTCGCTTGTCACTCGGCACTCGGCACTCGGCACTCGTTTTCATCCTTTCATCTTGAGCGCGTGGACGAGGAAGCCCCACTTGTCGGCGGACTCTTCGATGACCTTTGTGGTCGGTTTGCCCGCGCCGTGCCCGGCTTTGGTTTCGATGCGGATCAGCACGGGCGCGGCCCCGGCTTGCGCTGCCTGCATGGTCGCGGCAAATTTGAAACTATGACCGGGCCACACGCGGTCGTCGTGATCGGCCGTGGTGATTAACGTCGGCGGGTAGCTCGTGCCTGGTTTGATGTTGTGGAGCGGCGAATAGGCGTAGAGCGCCTTGAACTCCGTCGCATCATCGGGCGAGCCGTAATCGGTCGCCCACGATGCGCCGATGGTGAACTTGGTGTAGCGCAGCATATCCATCACGCCGACCGCCGGGAGCGCCGCGCCGAACAGGTCGGGGCGCTGCGTGATGGCCGCGCCGACTAATAGACCGCCATTCGAGCCGCCGCCGATGGCGAGCTTAGGCGTCGAAGTGTACCTGTTCGCGATGAGCCACTCGGCCGCGCCGATGAAGTCGTCGAAGACATTTTGCTTCTTCAACTTCATCCCGCCCTCGTGCCACTCTTTGCCGTACTCGCTGCCGCCGCGCAGGTTCGCCAGCGCATACACCCCGCCCATCTCCATCCAGGCCAGATTGCTGACCGAGAAGTTGGGCGTCAGGGCGATGTCGAAGCCGCCGTAGCCGTAAAGATAGGTCGGGTTTTGGCCGTCGAGGTTAAGCCCCTTCTTGTGCGAGATGAACATTGGGACGCGCGTGCCGTCCTTGCTCGTATAGAAGACCTGCTTGGTTTCATAATCTTCGGCCCGAAAATCCATTTTCGGCTGGCGGAAGATGGCGCTCTTGCCGGTCGTGAAGTCGTAACGATAGATGCTGGTCGGGGTGATGAAGCTGGTGTAAGCGAAGAAGGTCTCTTTGTCTTTGCGCCGGCCCGTGAAGCCGAAAGCGTCGCCGATGCCGGGCAGCGTCATCTCGCGCACGAACGTGCCCTTCAGATCGTAGAGCTTGACGACGCGATGCGCGTCCTGCAAGTAAGATGTGATGAACTGATCGCCGACGACGGTGACGCTGTCGAGCGTATCCTTCGCTTCGGGCACGAGCACTTTCCAGTTCTTACGCTCCGGTGTGCGCGTGTCAATGGCGATGAGTTGCTTACGCGAAGCGGCGCGGTCGGTGTGAAACCACATGACGGGGCCGTCGTTACCGACGAAATATTGCGCGACACCCGCGTCGTCCAACAATTTGACGACGGGCGCGTCTTTCATCATCAGGTCTTTGTAGTAGATGCGATTTTCTGCGCTCGCGCCGGGGTAACCGCTGATGATCAGATAGCGGCCGTCTTCCGTCACCTGTGCGTTGAACGTCCAGCCCTTCTGTTCGGCCGTGCCCGCGAAGACCAACGTGTCTTCCGTCTGCGGCGTGCCGACGCGATGGAAATAAATCTTGTGATACTCGTTGACGGCGGCGAGCGCGTTGCCTGACTTCGGCTCGTCGTAGCGGCTGTAATAGAAGCCCTTGCCGTCGGGCGTCCAGGACGCGCCGGAGAACTTAACCCACTTGAGCACGTCCGGCAGATCGTTGCCTGTCGCCACGTCGCGTACGTGCCACTCGTTCCAGTCCGAACCCGAAGCGGCCAATCCGTAAGCCATCAGCTTGCCGTCCTCCGTGATGGCCGTACTGGCGAGCGCGACCGTGCCATCGGTCGAGAGCTTATTAGGATCGAGCAGCACGCGCGGCTGACCATTCAGCGTGTCCACGGTGTAGAGCACGTACTGGTTTTGCAGCCCGTCGTTCTTTTTGAAGAAATAACGACCGCCGTTCTTCTCCGGCACATCGTAGCGCTCGAAGTTCCACAGCTTTGTCAGTCGCGTCTTGATCGCGGCGCGCTCCGAAATCTGATTCAGATAGTCGAAGGTCAACTTGTTCTCGGCTGCGACCCAAGCTTTGGTCTCCGGTGAGTCGAGGTCTTCGAGCCAGCGATAAGGGTCGGCCACCTTCGTGCCGTGAAAATCGTCGATTTGATCGCTTTTGCGCGCCATTGGATAAGCCGGTCTAGCGCCCGTGGGCGGCGCGACTGAACGCACCGCGCTCTGCCCGCACACGATGGCGGCGAGCGTCAACACTGACAGCGTTAAGATAACTGATTTGGCTAGACGCATATTGTCGTACTCCTATAACGTAACAACTTCTCCTCACGCCGGCCCGTTCATTTCAGGTTGAGAATGGGCCAGTCGTGATGCAGCGCCGTCTGGCGCAGGCGCATGTCGGGATTGACGGCTGCCGGATGGCCGACAATCGAGAGCATCGGTAGATCGCTCATGCTGTCGCTGTAAGCGTAAGACCCGCTTAAGCTGATGCCCTCGCGCTCGGCGAAGGTGCGAATCCAACTTGCCTTCGTGGCCGCGGCCAGCACGGGCGGGAGCAGGCGGCCCGTCGCCACGCCGTTGACGAACTCCAGACGGTTCGCCGCGTAGTCCACGATCCCAAGATGCTTCATCAACGGATCGACCGAGATGTCGAGCGCGCCGGTGACGACGACTTGGCGCAAGCCAAGTTTGCGCGACTGCTCGATCAACTCGAACGTGCCGGGGAAGACGGCCGGTTTGAGCACGCCGGTGAACAGTTCTTCAGCGAAGAAGCGCAGGCGGTCTTCGGTCTCGCCGCGATAACGTTTGAAGAATAGTTCGTTGAAGACGTTGCGGCTGTATTGATCAGTCACGGCGAAGAGCGGCAAACTCAGCACGGTCGCGGCCGATTTCGTCACGCTGCGCCATAAGCTCTGCTGGTTGCGGGCATAGAAGCCGAGCGTATGCACCAGATTGGTGCTGACCAACGTGCCTTCCAGATCGTAAAAAGCGGCGGCTGCCAAACTGTCCTCCCGAAAGCCTGTGCTTACAAGTCGCTCCCGCGCGGGGCGTATAGCCCTGTGCCGGCTGAAAAATTGTGCGGGGCAAAAATATACCCTATAAGCACCCGTGTGTAAAAAGTTGCAAGCCTGTCAATAACTTACATGATTGCGTCAGCCTCGATGCGTGCGCGTTAGTTGGCTGTTAACGGTGCCGCTCAGCTTTGGCCATCGCGGTTCGGCTCTGGGTAGTGCGGCAACCCTTCCACCAAATAGTCGCCACTGAGCCACATGCTCCAACTGTGATGATAGAACGCGACGGGGAAGCTGAGTGTTAACGGCAGGAAGGTAAACAAGACTAGCCGGTCGCTGTAGCCGATGAGGAGCAGACACGCAAAGTAGAACAGCAAGCCCACCACCTCGGTCGTAACTACGTTAATCATAATCGCACCGACGAAGAAGCCGTCCTCGCGTTGGAACAACGCCCTGCACGAGGTGCAGTGATGCCGCACCTGAAACGGAGTCTGGAAGATGGAAGCCAGCCCGCAAGCCGGGCAACGCAGAATTGCGCAACGGCGTAACAGACTGCTTATTCGTGGTCGTTGGGTACGCATCAATCTTCGGCACAAGACCGGGCTGTTATCATCTGTGACAGACCGGCAGCGCAACGTTAACGGCAAAGGTCGAATACCTACGCATCATTAGACCCCACTGTGCAGTATTTGTCAGCCCGCAATGATATTGGGATAATTTCGATGATGTGGCGCAGTCCGCAGGGTGGACTGTCCATGCCCCTGAACGGAGGTGTTTGTGACTCAGCAGAAATGTTCCTGCGCAACGTTTGACCGGCTGGAAGGCGCGAGCGTGCCCGCGTACATCAACGCCTTCCTCGACGATCTGGGGCGTGCAGAGCCGGCGCGGAAAAACCACTTTCGCTGTCGCGTCTGCGGGCGCGTGTGGGAGAAGCGCGCTCCCGCCGCCGACAGCACGGGCACGCGCCCGTCATTGGTGCGGCTTGCTGAGGTTTGAGGTCTCACAGGCGCAAGCCGGTTTGCAGATACGGAAAGGGAATGTACTCGACGGTGCGGCCTGCGTCTTGCAGTAGCACGAGCATGCGCCCCGCGCCGTAATAGTTGAGCGAGTGGATGATGATGTGGGCCGCGCGCTGGGCGTCCGTGTGGGCCGCGAGCCATGCGGCGACCGCGTAGCCGGTGTGCTCGTCGTCCGGCTCGTCTGAGTAATAGTGTTCTTCGCGCAGATCGTGATCAAGCAGAATGGCCGCGTACTCGCGCGCAGCTAACCAGCGCAACGCCTCGCGCACGTCGCACGTCACGTCCAACTCATAACGCGCCAGTCGTGCGCGGAACCAAGCGCAACGAGACGCGTCATCTTCAACTAACAGAATGCGGGGCATGAATAGCAAACGCCTAAGAGCTTACGGTAATATGCTGCGACGTGAAACTAGCAACGTGGAATGTTAATTCGGTACTGGCGCGCTTGCCAGTCGTGCAGCGGTGGCTCGCCGCTGCGCGCCCCGACGTGGTGTGCCTGCAAGAGATCAAATGCACGGACGAAAAGTTTCCGGCCGATGCATTCGCTGCGCTCGGTTATGAGTCGGTCGCGTACGGGCAACCGACTTATAACGGCGTGGCGATCCTCGCGCGCAAACCGCTGACGGACCTGCAGCGCGGTTTCGGCGACGATGATCCAACCGCGCACGCGCGTTTGCTCGCGGCGACCGTGAATGGCGTGCGGGTCGTCAACGTCTACGTGCCGAACGGGCAAGCGGTGGGGACGGAGAAGTACGCATTCAAATTAAAATGGTTAGGGCAACTGCGCGAGTTTTTTGACGAGCATTACTGGACGGACGACGAAGTGCTGCTCTGCGGCGACTTCAACGTTGCGCCTGAAGACCGCGACGTGCATGACCCGCAACTCTGGCGTGGGCGTATCCTCTTCAGCGCGCCGGAGAAGCAGGCGCTTGCGGAGGTGCGGGACTGGGGCTTCGTGGACGCCTACCGGCAACACGTCGCGGCGGGCGGCAACTTCTCGTGGTGGGACTATCGCGCGGGCGGCTTCCAACGCAACGCGGGCGTGCGCATCGATCACATCTGGGTCTCGCCCGCGCTCGCCGAACGTTGTACCGGCGCATGGATCGACAAAGAACCGCGCGGCTGGGAACGCCCGTCGGATCATACGCCGGTTGTCGCGGAGTTCAAATGAAGTTCAAGGTTCAAAGTTTGAGGTTCGAAGTTGAAAGTTGAAAGAACATTGCCTCTGCCTTGAGCTTTGAACCAAACATATGGAGATATATGAACGAGCAGAGTAGTAAAGATTTGAGTAAGCATAGCGGGCAAAATAATAACGGGTGGCTGTGGGCGGCGGCCGGGTTGGGCGGGTTGTTGGCGGCGCGTGCGCTGGTGCGGCGTGCGCGTGAGTTTGATTTTCGTGGACAGGTGGTGCTTATCACGGGTGGGTCGCGCGGGCTGGGGTTAGTGCTGGCGCGTGAGTTGGCGCAGGAGGGTGCGCGGCTCGGCATCTGCGCGCGGGAGCCTGCGGAGTTGGCGTGCGCCCGCGCCGATCTCGTGGGGCGTGGCGCGGAGGTCTTAGCCTTCCCGTGCGACGTGACGGATCGCGCGCAGGTCGCGGAGTGGGTGCGCGTCTGCCGCGATCATTACGGGCGCGTCGACGTGTTGATTAACAACGCGGGCGTGATCGCGGTCGGGCCGGTGGAGGTGCAGACGCTCGCCGATTTCGAAGCGGCGATGCGGACGCACTTCTGGGGGCCGCTCTACGCGATCATGGCGGTGCTGCCGGGCATGCGTGCGCAGCGCGCGGGGCGCATTGTCAACATCTCTTCCATCGGTGGCAAGATCGGCGTGCCGCATCTCGTGCCTTACAGCGCGAGCAAGTTCGCGCTCACGGGGCTGTCCGAAGGTTTGCGCGCCGAATTGATGAAGGATGACATCGTGGTGACGAATGTTTGCCCCGGCCTGATGCGCACGGGCAGTCCGCGCAATGCCATGTTCAAAGGCCGGCATCGCGCCGAGTACGCGTGGTTCAGCATCAGCGACGCGCTGCCGGGCACGTCCATGCAGGCTGAGCGTGCAGCGCGGCAGATCGTCGCGGCCTGCAAGCGCGGCGACGCGGAAGTGATCTTGTCGGCACAGGCCGTGCTCGCCGTTAAATTTCACGCGCTCTTGCCCGAACTGAGCGCAGACCTGCGTGCATTAGCGAATCAACTTTTGCCCGCGCCCGGCGGCATCGGCGCAAATCGCGCGAAGGGGAAAGATAGCGAGTCGGCGCTGTCGCCCTCGCTCCTGACCACGCTCGGCGACCACGCGGCCGAACGCAACAACGAGATCGGGTGAGCCAGATTATGAATCACCAGCAAAAATGGCCGGACGTGTTGTGGGTTGTGCGGCATGGACAGAGCGCGGGCAATGTGGCGCGCGATGCGGCGGAAGCGGCCGGGTTGCAAATGATCGAGATTGCCGCGCACCGCGATGTGGACGTGCCGCTCTCCGATCTCGGGCAGCAACAGGCCACGGCGCTCGGTCATTGGTTCGCGCAGATGCCGCAGACTGAACAACCTGAGGTTGTGTTGGTGTCGCCTTATCTACGCGCACAGCACACAGCGGAATTGATGCTGGCCGCGGCGGGGATCGACCATGAGCGGGTCACGTTCATCGCGGATGAGCGTTTGCGCGAGAAAGAGTTTGGCATTCTCGACCGGCTGACGAAGGCGGGAATTGAGGCGAAGTATCCGGAAGAGGCGGCGATGCGCGGCGCTTTAGGCAAGTTCTATTTTCGTCCGCCGGGCGGCGAGAGTTGGTGTGATGTGATCTTGCGGCTGCGCAGTGTGATCGACACGCTCACGCGCGAGTATCGCCGCGAGCGCGTGCTGATCGTGGCGCATTCGGTCGTCGTCCTCTGTTTTCGCTATCTGTTCGAGCGTATGACCGAAGAAGAGATCATCGCGATTGATCACGCGGAAGACGTGGCCAACTGCGGCGTCACGTCTTACGAGTTCGATGCAACGGTCGGCAAGCGCGGTAAATTCGCTCTGCGCCTTTATAACTTTGTCGCGCCGCTCGAAGCTGAAGGCGCGCCCATCACCACCAGAAAGGATGTGCCGGTTGGGCCAAAATGAAAAGTCGGCCAAGAGTGCGGGGCGGGTGCTAGGCGAGATAAAGAAATTAAAAGCTCGACCGCTACCCGCAGCGCGTCCGCCCTTAATTATCACACCGGGTCTCTTGCGCCGTATGCCGTTGCCGCAACCGGATGCGGCGGGCGATAAAGAAGCGCGCGGGCGTGTGCTGGTGGTCGGCGGCGCGCCAGAGATGCCGGGGGCGGTGGTGCTGGCGGCTAACGCGGCGTTACGCGCGGGCGCAGGCAAGTTGCAGATCGCGACGTGCCGCAGCATCGCACCGTTCGTGGCGCTGGCTGTGCCAGAGGCGCTCGTCCTCGCCTTGCCTGAGACCAAGCGGGGCGGCATCGCATTGGGCGCGGCGGCGCGCGTGCTGGAATATGCGAACAAGGCGGATGCTGTGCTGATCGGCCCCGGCATGGCTGACGAACCGGCGATCATGCGCCTGTTGGCCAGCGTGCTGGCGCGCATCGAACAGCCGACGCTGGTGCTGGACGCAAGCGTGCTGGCCTGCTTGCCGGCTCTTGCGAGCAGCCTGCGCCGACTGCGCGGGCGCGTTGTGCTCACGCCGCATGCCGGCGAGATGTTGAAATTAACGGGTAGCACCGAAGCGTTGCTCAAGCGCGAGCCGGTGCGGGTGTTGCAGCGCACAGTCGCGGAGTTGAATGCGGTGATCGCGCTGAAAGGGCGCGAGACACTAATCACCGCGCCGGGGAGCAAACTCTACTGCAATCGCGCGGGCAACGTAGGTCTCGCCACTTCCGGATCGGGCGATACCTTGGCGGGCGTTATTGCCGGGCTGGCCGCGCGTGGTGCGCCGCCGCTGCAAGCGGCCGTGTGGGGCGTCTATCTGCATGCGCGCGCGGGCGACCGGCTCGCGCGGCGCATGGGGCGACTCGGTTATCTGCCGCGCGAACTGCTGGCCGAAATACCGTCGTTGATGTCCCAATTGGAAAGATAGAGGCAGCGATGAGCAACGAGGATGCCGACAACAACTCCGAGCGATTGCCCTGCGCCGCGCCGAAGTTCATCCCGCTCGCCTTCACGCGCCTGCCTGCGGACGAGCAACGCGCCCGCGCGGAAAGTTTCTATGAATTACTAAACCGACGCCGCACCGTCCGCGACTTTTCCGCCGAAGACGTGCCGCTGGCGCTGATTGAGCGCGCCATCCAAACGGCCGGCACTGCGCCGTCGGGCGCGAACATGCAGCCGTGGCGCTTCGTCGTCGTGCGCGACGCCGACAGCAAGCGGCGCATCCGCATAGCCGCCGAAGAGGAAGAGCGCGCCAGCTACGGCGGGCGCATGCCTGCGCGTTGGCTACGCCGGCTCGCCCCGCTCGGCACAGACTGGCACAAACCTTTCCTGGAGATCGCGCCCTACCTCATCGTCGTCTTCCGCATCGACTACCTGCTCGACGAAGCGACCGGCACGACCGAGCCAACCTACTACGCACAGGAATCCGTCGGCATCGCCACGGGCCTGTTGCTCGCCGCACTGCACAACGCCGGTCTCGTCACGCTCACGCACACGCCCAGCCCAATGAAGTTTTTGAGTGAGATTTTGCAGCGCCCGAAGAACGAGAAACCGTTCGTGCTAATTCCCGTCGGCTACCCGGCTGAGGACGCGCGCGTGCCGGACATCGAACGCAAGCCGCTCGCGGAAATCATGCAACTTGACTGAGGCGCAAGGTCTTATGCGCCGAAGGTGGGCGGTGGCGGCGGTTGCTCGAACGAAGTGCCGCTGATGGCGAGTTGCTGACTCTTCTCGGTTTGCATGCGATCAACTGACCAGATAAGCATGATGGCGAGCACTGCGGCCGCGATGCTCGTGAAGTCGGCGACAAGCCCGAGCCACGGAAGTGCCTGCGCCGCGTCTGCTTTGTCGCTCAGTTTCCAGTAAGCATTGCTCGTGAAGTTTGAAGCGAGCCACAGTCCCCACCACCAGCCGACAAGCGGCGCGCGCTCGCTCGGGGCGTAGGTCATCCGCTCTGGCCCGATCTCTAGGGGTTGACTCCAACGCCAAAGTTCGCGCACCGCCTTGTATGGCCGCACGAGATTCAGAAACGGGATGAAAAATGAGCCGACGGCCCAGCCGGGCGAACTGTCGAGTCGTTGCGCGCCGAGCGAGCGCAGGTTGCTGTGGGCGCGGTACAGCCACAGCAGGAAAACGATAATCGTGGCCAGATAGAGCAGAAAGTTAATGATTAATAGCAGGGCCTGTAGCAAGCCGGCGGGGCCGAGGTCGTCCTCGTTCCCGCTTTCAAGTCCGCCCGCGAGCAGCCCGCCGATCTGTAGCGCGTGAAAGATGACAAAGCAAAATTTGACGAGTGCGCCGCCGAGCAATAACACGCATGCCAGTATGGCCAACACGCGGCCCGAACGGTAGCCATAGAGGTGCGATTGCGTTTGTGCCATGGGCACGACTCTCCAGGTTGGAGGGCAGTTAATCGCCGCTCGTCGGCGCAGGCTGCCGGTTAGTCAGCTCGCGCCAAGTGAGCGGCGTTTGTCCATCGTCGAGGCGCACCATCGAGATGCAGCCGGGGACGGGGCAGACGAGGTAACAGAGGTTGCAGCCGACGCATTCGGCTTCGTCCACGATGGGATAACGTTTGCCGTCGATGCGGGTGAAGGGGATGCACTGGTGCGCGCCGTCTTCGCAGGCGATGTGGCAGAGGTTGCACTGGATGCACGTGGCATGGTCAATGCGCGCGACCGTCTTGTAGTTGAGATCGAGATTGCCCCAGTCCGTCATGCTGCGCACGCTGCGGCCGATGATCTCGTTGACGCTCGCGTAGCCTTTGTCATCGAGATAGTTCGATAGCCCGTCGATCATGTCTTCGACGATGCGATAGCCGTAGTGCATGACGGCGGTGCAGACCTGCACGGTGGATGCGCCGAGCAAGAGGAATTCGGTCGCGTCGCGCCACGTCGAGATGCCGCCGATGCCGCTGATGGGGATATTGATCTCTGGATCGCGCGCAAGTTCGGAGACCATGTTGAGCGCGATGGGTTTGACGGCCGGGCCGCAATAGCCGCCGTGCGCGGCCATGCCGTTGACGTTCGGGTGCGGGATCAGCGTGTCGAGGTCAACGCCCATCATCGAGTTGATCGTGTTGATGAGCGAAACAGCGTCCGCCCCACCGCGCACCGCAGCGCGAGCGGGCGGCGTAACGCTCGTCACGTTTGGCGTGAGTTTGACGATGACAGGCAGCCCTG
>JBBRYU010000152.1:0-10538 GCA_038237345.1 Pyrinomonadales bacterium | reverse complement strand
GTTGACGGGCGCGCAGGAGCGTTGCGTCAAACGTATCCTCGACGACATGCAATCGGACGCGCCGATGAATCGTCTGCTGCAAGGCGACGTGGGCAGCGGCAAGACCATCGTCGCCCTCCTCGCCATGCTCGCCGCGATGGAGAACGGCTATCAGGCCGCGCTCATGGCTCCAACTGAAATCCTCGCCGAGCAGCACGCACGCAACATCAAACGCCTGCTTGCACGCTCACCTTATCGCACTGAGCTATTGATCGGCTCGCTCCGCGCCGCCGAAAAGCGTCGTCTCCACGCCGACATCGCGGCCGGCGAGATACACGCCTGCATCGGCACGCACGCGTTGATACAAGAGGCCGTGCAATTCCATAAGCTCGGACTCGTCGTCATTGACGAGCAACACCGCTTCGGCGTCCTGCAACGCGCGGCCTTGCGCGAGCGTGGCTTCAATCCCGATGTGTTAGTGATGACCGCGACGCCGATCCCGCGCTCGCTCGCCATGACTGTCTATGGCGAACTCGATGTCTCGGTGATTGACGAACTGCCGCCCGGTCGCACGCCGATCAAGACGGTCGTGGTCGGCGAAGACCAACGTGGCGGCGTCTATAAAGGCGTCGAGCGCGAGATACGCGCGGGCCGGCAGGCTTACGTCGTCTATCCGCTTATCGAGGAATCGGAGAAGATGGATTTGAAGGACGCGACGCGCATGTACGAGCATCTGCGCGACCGCATCTTTCCACATTTCAGCATCGGCTTGCTGCACGGCAAGATGAAGTCGGCGGAGAAAGATGAAGGGATGCGGCGCTTCGGCGCGGGCGAAGTACAGGTTCTCGTCGCGACAACTGTTGTCGAGGTCGGCGTGGACGTATCGAACGCTTCCGTCATGGTTATCGAGCATGCCGAGCGTTTCGGTCTCTCGCAACTACACCAACTACGCGGGCGCGTGGGGCGCGGCGCGCAGCAATCGTTCTGCGTGCTGATGACTTCCGACAAACAGACCAGCGTGGCGCAGGAGCGACTCGGCATTATGGCTGAGACCAACGATGGCTTCCGCATCGCCGAGAAAGATTTGGAGCTACGCGGCCCCGGCGAGGTGATGGGCACGCGCCAGTCGGGCATCCCGACGTTCCGCGTCGGCAATCTCGTCCGCGACATACAGATTCTCGAAGAAGCGCGACGCGAAGCCGACTACTATCTCTCCGCGCGCAAGCACACGCGCGAAACGTCGCAACTGATCGAGCGCGTCCGCGCCGACGTGCGCTTCGGGCTTGCATCGGTCGGTTGAGCGCACCGCTCCGCCGCCCACAAATGTAGATACTTAAGCAGTGGTAATGCGAATCAAGGGTAGAAATCGGTCATGTAGAATCAACGACTTATGAGCCACATGGCTGCCAGAGGCCCAAACTGTCTTTCATAAGCCTTTTGTTTTCAACGCGCGCTATTTTCTACTCTTGATTCGCATTGGTAGTCGCGCTATGTTCATTCGAGTATGACAGTTTACGCTAAAGTTGCGGGCCGCCGACGCGCGTAACCGGATAGTAGACAAGCCATACTTCCTCTTCGCTCAAAGCTTCCATCAGCAATAACCGGATTTCGTTCAAATAGTTCGTTAATTCCGCTCGCTGCTCATCATCATCAACGTCGAGAGCGAAATCGCAGAAGAGGACGTGGCCGGCATCACGAACGAGGTGAACTTGGGTCGTGGAAGTGTAGAGGCCGGTGAACGGGGTTGTCAGAGTCGAGCCGCCGCGCGCGTAAGCCAGTTCTTCGGCCACCCAGTCGGTGATGGTTTGGTAATCGGCTGCGTCCGATCTGACGGGGATGAAAATCTCAACGCGGGTTCGCTTCTCTAAGGGCACGGAGGGTCTCCCTGAGTTTGTCCGCACGCTCAGGCAGCGAGCGCATACGCCTGATTGTTTCTGCCGGCGAGTTCTCCTGCGTGAGCGGATGCCGCTTAGAGCTAACCGGGATTTCGGTCTGCTCTGCCAACCTGTCAGTAGAAGTCTGACGCTCCATAAATACCACCTCCCGCGAAGGAAGATTATAGCATGGCTGCGAGACGACGTTCCGGGTCGCAGTGCGGTTTAAACTCTTTCGCAAGGAGCGCACCGGGCGAAGCTGTCAGGGTTCGAGGCCGAGTCTTCGGTAGTGTCCTGATTGTGAGTAGTGCCTTATTCGGCGGCCCCGTCTTTTTCTGCCCCGCTTTCCCGCTCATAGAAAGCGAACACGCGCCGAATCTCGTCCGCGTGTCCGTAGATATCATCAAGTGACTGGATGGGTATTCTAGTCTCCTTCCTCTGCTCATCGAACACGCCGAGGTGCTTCTGCACTCGGTTGAAGTGAAGCCGCGCGATAGGCTTGCGGTTGTTGTTATCTAGCAGAATACCGAAGTAACTCTGCGTGTCGCGGTAGACGATACGGCTTAGGTCGACCACATCGCGCAACACAGCTTTCACAACGTAGAATCCTTCAAGTTCTTCACGCGTCGTGACTATCAGAGCTTCCCGAGCCGCGTCGCTACCTTCGCCTGGCGTCTCTTCTGGTACGGGTACTATCTCGCCCCCTCCCGCTCCCGCCATGGCCGACTTGAGGCGGTCGTTGATCTTGTCGTTGACGAGTTGGTTAAAACTACGCTTCGTGATGCCGGCGAAATACTCCCTACGAGTCGGGGTGAGCGAGCCATCAAAGACTTTGGACGCGAAGAAC
Organism: Pyrinomonadales bacterium; assembly: GCA_038237345.1. Taxonomy (GTDB): domain Bacteria; phylum Acidobacteriota; class Blastocatellia; order Pyrinomonadales; family Pyrinomonadaceae; genus QHXQ01. The sequence goes on along the minus strand of JBBRYU010000152.1, from coordinate 7,838 downwards.
TTCACGAAATCATCGGACGGATTGTCCATCTGATCGGCCAGCAGCTTTTTCACCTCGCGGGTGTACTTCAACTCCCCGGCGGTCGTCATCAATTCGTCGAGGTTGAATGCCGGCTTGGTGAGTTTCTTCAGTTCCGAGACGACAGTTTCATTCAAGTCAAGCATATTGACTTCAAGGAACGGCTTTTCATCCATCTTGTTCTTGGCTTCGAGGTCTGTGAAGAATCGGTAGACCACGCCATTAGTGAGCACGGCTATGCGCGCATCCGTGACTGAGAAGTAGCGGAAGAGTTGCGAGGCGTGCTTTATATGAAGGTCGCCGCCGCAATGTTTGCACTCGAAGAGCATGATGATTCTGCCATCCTTCTGGATGGCGTAGTCAACTTTTTCGCCCTTCTTAATCCCCACGTCGGCGACGAACTCCGGGATGACTTCTGTTGGGTCGAAGATGTCATAGCCCAGGATACCGATGAAGGGCATTACCAGAGCATTCTTCGTCGCCTCTTCGGTCTTGAGTACGTCACACAGTTTCGGTACTTTGGCGGCTAAGGCGTTCAGTTGGTCGATGAAGTCCATAGGCTCGTTCCGTTGTAAGGGTTTGAGAGCCTGCGAAGACTATCAAACCATCGCATAAAAGAAAAGAGCGAGCCATGCCCAGTTCCCCGAACATCACGCCCAACTAAAGAATCTTCTAGCCCACCTCCTCGACAAGCCATTAAATCAGCACCTTACCCACTCAAGCGAGCGATTTTCTTTCCAACCATTCGTGCCGTAATGCTACGATGGGACTGCCCGCGCCCGTTCGCGTTCATCCCTGCGCACCTAAGCCGGTGATGAACTGACAATAACAGCCGTTCTCTAATTGCTTAAAAACTTATGCGCCCAAAATCTTCTTTCTCTCGCCTATCACTGCTCGCGCTGTTCGCGGCTTGTTGCCTGTTGACGTTTGTGCGCGCCGGACGGACGCAGGACACCGTCACCGGCGCGTTTGAAGGCACGGTCACGAACACTCAGACCGGCGTGACTGTTGCCGGCGCAACCGTGCTGATCATCAACCAGCAGACGGGTCTGAGCATTCCCAAAACATCCGACGCGCGCGGGCGCTTCTATCAGGGACTGCTCAGCCCCGGCATCTATACGATCCGCGTCGCCGCGCCCGGCTTCCAGACGCGCGAGGTGCAGCAACGCCTCTTTATCACGCGCACAGGCGAGGTTGTGCCCGTGCCCGTCGCGCTCGAACCGGACACGCCCGCGTCCGCGACCGCTACGCCGACGCCCGCCATCGGTGCGCCGACGCCTACCCCGGCCAATGTCGTGCAGAACGATGAAGAAACAGACATACGCGCCCGCATCAACGCCGGAGACGGCCAACGCGGCGGCTCGTTCACTGAAGAAGAGGTCTCGACGCTCCCGCTCGGCGCGACCTCGTTCGTGCGCTCGTTCGACGAGTTGGCCTTGCTGCTGCCCGGCGTCGCGCCGCCGCCGCAGACATTAGGGTCTGTGGCCGGCCCCGGCGTGGGCGCGGGCGTCGGTAGCGCAGGGCAGTTCGCGGTTAACGGCTTGCGCTCGCGCGCCAACAACTTCACGGTGGACGGCTCGGATAATAACGATGAGGTCATCGGCGTCCGGCGACAAGGGTTTGTTGCGCTCGTCCCGCAGCCGATTGAATCGATCAAGGAGTATCAGGCGATCACCTTGCTCGCGCCCGCACAGTTCGGCAGGAACATCGGCGCGCAAGTGAACGCCGCCTCCAAGTCCGGCGGCAACGGCGTCCACGGCACGGCGTTCGGCTTCTTCAATTCGAGCCAACTGAACGCGCGCAACTTCTTTGACACGACGACCGGCAACACGAGCATGGAGTTGCGCGCGGGCAACAATCAGCCTGTGCTGCTGGATGGCGCGCCGCTCGTCGTGCAAAATCAGAGCGGTGAGAAAGACTCTTTCACCTTCGGGCAAGCAGGCTTCGTCATCGGCGGCCCCATCGTCAAGAACAAGCTTTTCTTCTTCGGTTCAGCGGAGGGGCAACGCACGAATGCTGCGCAGGAAGAGAGCTTCGCTGTCCCCACTGTCGAAGAGCGCGGTGTCTTCAACACCGGCGCGACGGGCATCTTCCGCCTGCCGGCGGAGATCGGTTCGCGCGATAGAGTTTTCTCTTTCCCCACGACGGGCGATGGCGACGCGATCTTCAGTCTCTTCCCTTTCCCCAACAACCCGAACGGCACCTACGGCGCGAACACTTTTACGCAAATACTACCGGCCAGCGGCAAGGGCAAAGTGTTCTCCTTCAAGCTCGAAGACTTCTTCAAACTCAGAGCACGGCAGCAATCCATCGTCGGGCGTTATAACTTCACGGACGACTCGCGCATCATCCCGGTCACGGGCGGCGCGCTCTTCTCTTCGCTCAAGCCGCGCGTGCGTACGCAGAACATCTCCCTCTTCCTCAACAGCGAAGTGACACATCCGAACTCAACGAAACCCATCTACAATCAGGTGCGGCTCTCCTACGGGCGCACGCGCCTCGGCTTTAAGGAAGTGCCCAATCGCGCGTTCACCTTGCGCAGCGAACAATTTCCCAACGTGCAGTTTCTCTTGAATGCGCCGTACCTGGTGAACGTCACGTTTCCCGATGTCGCACCCGGCGGCGGCGGGGCCGTGGCCAACGCCGGCCCCGTGGACTATGTCTCCGTGCCCCGCGTCAGCGCCGAGGACGTGTTAGGCGCGATTGGGCAAGTCAACATCGCGGGCTTCAGTCCGGTCGGTGTGGACGTGGTCAACTTCCCGCAACGACGCATCAACAACACATTTCAAGCGGCGGATAATCTGACGTGGCGGCTGAGCAATCACAGTCTGGCCTTTGGGGCCGACGTGCGCCGCTCCGAGTTCAACAGCGATCAGTCGCCCAGTTCGCGCCCGCTCGTCACCTTCAACGGCTCGCCGGAAACAGTCCTGGACGATGACGATTCGCCTACTCTCACCGGCAGATTCTTCCGTGGCGTCGATCTGGCGGCGGCGGGCGCGGCCAGCGGCTTTTCGCAGACGCTGGCAACGGCTGACCCCGACGTGCAGTTGCGTTTCTATCAACTCAATTTTTACGGGCAGGACACGTGGCGCATTACACCCCGGCTCTCGCTTTCCTATGGACTGCGCTATGAGTTCAACACAGTGCCGAGCGAAAAACAGGGACGCATCGAGAAGGCGTTCGGGGATGCGAGCTTGAGCCAACTACCGGGGCTGATGAAGTTGATCGGCGGGCGCAAACGCATCTTCGATCCCGACCGCAACAACTTTGGGCCGCGTATCAGCGCCCTACTCGCCCAAGCTATTCGGCGCTGAACATCCGAGCGTGCTCCGCGGCGGCTATGGTCTCTTTTTCGATCAACCTCTGGGCGCGGTGGTTATCCAGTCGGCCAACGTGTTCCCGACGTTCCTCTCGGTCAACTTCGCCGGCGGCACGGGCAATCAGGACCGCACCTGCGCCGACTTCCCCTGCGGCGAGTTGAACCTGCGCAATCCGAGCGACCTGCCCTTCATCCGCCGTAACAGCCTGAACAGAATTGTGCCGGGTCTCTCCACCGCGGAGCTAATCCGCCTCTTGAACTTCTTCGTGACGGGCAATGATAGTCCTTCGGCCAGCATCTTCGGTGCGACGCTGCCGTCGCGGCAATTGGACTCGCCGATGGCGCACCAGTATTCCGTCACCTTCGAGCAACTCGTCGGGCGGGGCTTGAGCCTGTCGGCGGCTTACGTCGGCACGCGCGGGCGCAATCTGCTGCGTTTCTCGACCCCCAATTTCGGCCCGAACTCGATCCTGGTGCCGGTCTTCTTCGACGTGGTCAATCAAGACGAAGACAATCCAAACGATCCGTCCGATTTCCCCGGCGAGCCGCGCTTCTTCGGTTTCGCCGTGCCGCCACAAGGCGCACGCCCCAACGGCGGCATCGGCGCGATCTCTCGTTTTGAAACGACCGCCAGATCAAGTTACGACGCCTTGCAAGTGCAGGCGCGCGGCCGCTTCCGCCGGGGCTTTCAGTTTCAAGCAAGCTACACGCTCTCGCAGACGACCGATACCGTCTCGGACGTGTTCGATCTGGCCGGCGCGTTCGCACTGCCGCAGAACAGTCAGACCTTAGCGGGCGAGCGCGGCCCCGCCAACTTCGACGCGCGCCACCGCTTCACCTACAACTTCATCTACGAGTTGCCCGCCTTTGAGAATCATAGCAAGCTTATGCGCGCCCTCTTCGGCAAGCTGCGCGTAGCGGGTCTTGGCAGCCTGCAAAGCGGCACACCGTTCACCGTCAACAGCATATTGGACGTGAACTTCGATGGGAATCTGACAGATCGCCTCGACACGACCGACGGACTCGTCGTCACGGGCAACGGTCGCCAACCGCTCCGGCTGACGACGAACGTGCCCACCTCTCTGCTCGCCCCGTTCGGCGAAGATGGGCGCATCGGGCGCAACACTTTCCGCGCGGACAGCACCATCTCGCTGAACATGGCCTTCATCAAGGACTACAACTTCAAGGAGCATCAGCAACTCACTTTGCGCGTCGAAGTCTTCAACTTTATCAACCGGGCGAACTTCGGCATCCCCGTCCGCTTCCTCGATGCGCCAGGTTTCGGGCGCGCGACGAACACCATCACGCCCGCGCGCCGCGTCCAGTTCGCATTGAAGTATTCTTTCTGAGTCGCGCGCTTGAGTCTCATTGCGGTTGCATGTGTCTGGCGGCCAGTTTCAACATAGAAGCAGTACAGAGAACACGGAGAAAACCGATTTCAAAGCTCAAAGTTGAAATTAAAAACTCTGTGCGTCCTGTGTGACCTCTGTGTTCTCTGTGTTGATCAGGCCGCGCATTACCGTCAACCCCTGTGTGCTAACATGCCGCGCCATGCGCATCATCGCCGGCCAGTATCGCGGGCGCGTACTGAAAAGCCCGTCCTCGCTGCGGATTCGCCCGACCTCCGACCGCCTACGCGAGACGCTCTTCAATGTGCTCGCGCCGCGTCTGGCCCGTGCGCGCTTTCTCGATCTCTGCGCCGGCTCAGGCGCAATCGGCATCGAGGCCCTGTCGCGCGGCGCAGCCTTCGCCACCTTTGTGGATCGCTCGCGCAAGACCTGCGGCCTCGTCGAAACGAATCTCGATCTATTGAGCGTGCCGGAAGAGCAGACCGAAGTTGTGTTGAGCGAAGCGACCGACTACCTGCGCCGCGCCGCCGCCCGCGCGCACGCACCCGACGACATCGCCTTCTTCGATCCGCCCTATGACAGCGATTACCTGCCCGCACTTGAGCTATTTGGCACGCATGCCGAGAAGTTGCTCGCGCCCGGCAGCATCCTCGTCATCGAGCACCATCACAAGAACATACTCAAGGATGCCGCCGGCGCGCTCCGGCGCTGGCGCATCCTGAAGCAAGGCGACGCGGCGCTCAGTTTTTATGAACTTGATTGACGGCTCGTCTATAAGAAAGGCTGTGCGGCAACTGCTATCTTTTGTTAGAACTACTCTGCTGCGCGTTATCGTTATGCGCGTGCCGGCGTGCTAGACAGATCATCGTGACCTTAAACGGCAGCGGCGGCGAGCCTGTGCGCGCCGCGGAGGTGCAGGTCTTAGTTGAGAACCCGCCGGGCGGCATTCGCGCGCGCCGGACGGACGCGCAGGGACGTAGCCAAGTCCCGGCTGAGTATAAAGGTTGCGCATGCTGCTCGGGACGGACTGCCGCGCGCAAGTCGTCTGCCAGCACACTTCTGCGGCGCATAAACTCGACGGCGAGCAGGTGACGCCGAGTGTCTGCGGCGGGTTGAACTATCATTGAAGATTCACTAGCGATGTAAACCAAATGCGAGGCTGTTATGATCCAACTGGAAACAGAACGACTGCTGCTGCGAATGTGGCGCGCAGATGACTTTGAGGCATACGCGCAGATGTGCGCCGACCCGGAGGTGATGCGCTTTCTCGGCGGCAAGCCTTTCACCCGCGCTGAAGCATGGCGGCACATGGCCTTTCTGGTGGGCCACTGGCATTTGCGCGGCTACGGACATTGGGCGGTGGAGGAGAAAGCGAGCGGGCGCGTGATCGGCCGCATGGGCGTGCAAGACCCTGAAGGCTGGCCGGGCTTCGAGATCGGCTGGGCGTTGGCGCGCGAGTGTTGGGGGCGCGGGTATGCGACCGAGGGCGCACAGAGGGCACTTGCCTATGCGTTCACAGAGTTGGGGCGGGAACACGTCATCAGCCTGATCCATCCGGACAATCGCGCTTCAATCAAAGTAGCCGAGCGATTAGGAGAGACGGTCGAAGGGCGGGCCGAGGTGTTCGGCATAGATGTGCTGGTCTATGGCATCACGCGGGCAGCGTGGCCGACCAACGGACAAGCAGCAGCGCCACCAAGCAACAGGGCGTGATCCATTAGCCGCAAACGCTACAGCTTAGACAATGATAACGATAAGACTGACGGTGCTATTTCTATTGCTCGCAAGCCCGCCGCGCCGCTTCCCCAGCAGTTGCCGCTGCATCGCGCGCACGCGCGAGAATAGTTAAGCCGCCACTACGAGCAGGGAAAATCTAAAGACTAACCTTACAAGGTACTAAGCCTACCCGATAAAAAGCCGTTCTCCGAGATGGAAGCGTCTATTTCAAAAGTGACGGCGTTGGCCACTAATACCGGGCCAGGCTCCGCAGGAATAGCTGTTCCTTCTGAATCATGACTTGCCCCCAAATAATTCGGCCTCGGACATGTCAATGGTCCGAGGCCGAACGTATACCCCTTATTACGCCGTGCTAAGGTTACAAAGCGAAAATCTCCTACTTACATTTCGAATAGCCGCAGTCGCGGCAAAAGTCGCAGCCGGAGGCGTGCTCAAGTTGACCGCGACATTCGGGGCACTCGCTGATGAGCGAATAGTTGCGATTAGCTTTGGCGCTGTCGGGCACGGCGACGCTGGCGGCGCTCTGCGCGTAAGCAACGGCGCGGGCCGAGTCCGGTTGGTTTTGCACGCGCCGGCTCGTCAGCATGATGCACTCGGCGACGGCTTGTTCCGGGCTGGTCAGCAAACGCTCGTTGAACCAAACCGAGTGTGTGCCCGTCACCTTGTTCAAGCTGCGCGCCACTTCCTTCGCATCAAACCCGCCGCGCAGCATCTTCGATGCGAGCAGACCCACGCCGCCGGAGATCGGCCCCGTGGCGAACACTTCGAGAATTTCGCGCCCGTCGTGATTGACTGTCACATACAGGTTCGCGCCGTCGAACGGAATCTGCCACGTGAAGCCGCGCAGTTCGCGCGGCCGCTCGGCGCGGGCTGCCGGTGTCGCTTCAGACCGGCGCTCTTCCACTTCGTCGATCCCGACCACGCCGGTCGCCGTCAGCCCTGTCGCTTCTGTGCCTAACGTTGCACTATCAACCTCCACATCCGGCGCGGTCACGGCCGCTTCGGTCGTGATGGCCGGATCGCAAGCGATCTCGCCTTTCGGCTCCTGCGCCTTCACGGTTGAGAGCACTTGTGAATCGCGCGAACCGTCGCGATAGTAAGAGACGGCCTTGCAGCCAAGCTCGCGCGCGAGGCGATAGAGATGATCAACCGACTCCAACGTGTCGTCGGCCGCGCCGTTGCAGGTCTTCGACACGCCGTTGTCCACGTTGCGTTGCGCGGCGGCGAGCACATGCACGTGTTGCTCCGCGCTGATGTCCATCGCGGCGATGAAGTAGTCGGGCAACTCCGCTTCGTGCGCGCAGACGTGCTCGGCCGCCGCGTCAATCGAAGCCTGCTCCGTCTGATCGACATCCATGCCGAGCGCCTGCGCGGCGAGCGTGTGGACGTAGGTGCGCTTGCCGAGCGTATCTTGG
>JBBRYU010000151.1:0-10659 GCA_038237345.1 Pyrinomonadales bacterium | reverse complement strand
GTGGATCCTTGGAGCGATGTTGTAGCTCTCGCTGCACACCCATTCGCGACGTGATAAGCAATTGAGGACGGACGTGTCATTGAGTGTCGAGCCAGTACCTGCTTCAACTGACCGGATCGTCCTCGAAGCCATTGCATCGTTTGCCGCGAAAATTCAACCGTTGGGCGTCCCAGTCGAGCATGTCACCGACGCCGACGCGATAAATGGCCGATAGTAACGGCGCAGGCACAGATGCGGGCTTGTTCTCTGACTTTGGCGTATTGGCTGTTGCGCCGGTATGTTCGCCCGCGCTAACCAGCGTGGGCGCGATGTAAGTCGGCGGCGGCGGTATGAGACCGACCGGCGCTGCCTCGCGCGCGGGGCTGACGCTCGCTTTCGGCGGCGCGTCGGTCGTTGAATTCGTCTGTGGCTTCTCGCCGGCCGTGTTGGCCGCAGCAGTGAGCGGCGCGGACGCATGGGGCTGGGCGCTGTTGTGCTCGTCGCGTTTCGCTTCGTCCTTTTTCGCCGCGCTCGGCTTGGTCTTCTTGGTAACGTCGTCTTTCTTCGGCTCGGACTTCTCCACCCGTTTGCTCTCGCCCGCGCCCGCCGCCGCCACATCTTCGACCGGCCCGACGCGCCCGACCGAAGATTGCGCCCGCGCCCACGACGGCATAGACAGACAACACACCACGATGATTACGGCTGAAATCTTACTGAACATGCACTCAACTTCCTTCCGCTCGTCTCTCTGGCGCACGACTGAGCCGGGCAAAGGCCGTCGCGTGTACATCGTGTCATAACGAGCGAGCTAAAAACTTTCGACAGGTGCTGCACGCTTTCCCAAGAGCGGCGCGCCCGCACAAAACATCAGGCGCAGCCTGTCGCTACTTCAATTAAACGACAAAACTGCCCCTTTTCGCAATGACTTCGCCAGTAAATTTCTCTGGTCGGAGATTGCGGGGCAGTTCTCATTTAAGGCCGGGGCTTCGGCGCAGGCAAGCTGCCCGGCAGAAACAATCCCGCCCACTCCGTGCCGAGCCGCACACGCACGAGTTCTTCCGCCTCGTCCGCCGTCTCGCAAGCCAGACATTCATCGGCGATCACGCGCGCCCGCGCCGCGTCCACCCCCGCAAGCGTGCGGCGCACACGCGGGATCGAAGCTGATGTCATACTCAAATCGCGTGCGCCAAGTCCCAACAGGATGACGGCATATGCGGGCGTCGCGGCCATCTCGCCGCAGACGTTCACAGGAATCCCCGCGCCCTCCGCCGCGTCGAGCGTGCGTTTGATACTCTGCAAGACGGCCGGATGGAGCGTGCGAAACCAATCGGCCACATCGTCGTTGCCGCGATCAACTGCGAGCAGATACTGGACGAGGTCGTTCGTGCCCAGACTGAAGAAATCAACCGTGCGCGCGAGTTTGTCAGCCATTAGCACGGCCGCCGGCACTTCGATCATCGCGCCGATCTGCACGTCGCCCGCTTCGTGGCCTGCGCGGCGCAGACCTGCGCGCTCCTCTTCAATGATCCGGCGCGCACGCCGCACCTCCGCCACGTCCGAGATCATTGGCAGCACAAGCTCAAGCCGGCCGCCGGCGGCCGCGCGCAGGATCGCGCGCACCTGTGTGCGCAACACGTCCTCACGGCGCAGACAATAACGGATCGCGCGCAAGCCCAGCGCCGGGTTGCGCTCCGTGCTGCCATCATCTGCGCCGATCTTTTCGCCGCCGAGATCGAACAGACGCACCTTCGCGCCATCCGCGCCCGCGAGCGCGGCGACTTCCGCGTACGCCGCGCACTGCTCATCCTCAGTCGGCATGCGCCCGCGTTGCGCGAGCAGAAACTCCGTGCGGTATAGCCCGACTCCCCGCGCGCCGTAACGCCGCACGCCTTCATACTCGGCTGGCAATTCGACGTTCGCGCGCAAGACGATTTCAACACCATCCAGCGTGCGCAGAGGCTCGCGCGCATGCGCGAATTTGAGCGCGCTACGCTCTGCCGGCCGCATCCCCGCTATCTCTTCGCGGCAACGCGCCGCCGTGCGCTCGGCAGGATGCAGGATCACTTCGCCGCGAATCGCATCGACGATGATCTCGTCGCCGGTGCGCGCGTGCCGGTAAAGCTCGCGCAAGCCCACTACGGCCGGAATCCCTAAACCGCGCGCGATGATCGCCGTGTGCGATGTCCAGCCGCCCGCATCAGTGGCGACGGCGCGCACGTGCGAGAAATCAAGCTCGGCGGCGGCCGAAGGCATTAACTCTTCCGCCACGATCACCGCGTCCCGCGTCAAACGTCGCTCGCGCGGCGCACCGCCGAGCGCGTCGAGCAGCCGACGCGTCACATCTTCAATGTCGGAACTACGCTCGCGCAAATAGTCGTCCTTGATCTCAGCGTAGACGGCAAGCAGGCGGTCGGCGGCGACACGTACGGCCCAATCCGCGTTGGCGCGCTCACGGCGTATGTACACCTCGACCTCATCGAGTAGCTTGCGATCTTCGAGCATGAGCAGATGCGCTTCGAAGATATAGGCATGCTCCGCGCCGAGCGCGAGTTCGGCGCGTTCCTTGATGCCGAGCAGTTGATTACGTGCCAGTTCAACGGCCGCTTTGAAGCGTTGCACCTCACGCTCGATGTCGCTCTTAGCCAGCGTGGCGCGATAGACGCTCTTCGTTGCGCCGCCGTGCAGACGCAGCACGCGGCCCTGCGCCAATCCTTCCGCAACGGTTACGCCGCGCCAGAACTGCTCCGCCCGCTCACTTTTAACGCGCCTGCTCAATCTCGCTCTTCCCCGAGTTTGCGCTCGAACAACTCACATAGAGCCGCCAGTGCCGCTTCTTCATCTATGCCCGCGACGGTCAATAACAACTCCGTGCCGCGCGCCGCCGCCAGCACCAGCACGCTCAAGATCGATTTCGCATCGGCGACCACACTCCCGTCCGTGCGCGCAAGTTTGATCGTGCTCTGGTAAGCCGAAGCCGTGCGTACGAGCCGCGCGGCGGCGCGAGCGTGCAAGCCCAGCCGGTTTGTGACCAACACGCGCCGCTCCAGCATTCAACCTTTCCTCGGCGCGGCCAGCAATTCGCCTGCGAGATAAATACCCTCGCGCCCCTGTTCACGCACGCGCTGCGCCACGACCGCCAGCGTCTCGTCGCCTGTCTCACTCGCCAGCTTGACGATCATCGGTAGGTTCACGCCGGTGACGACTTCGACCTCGCCCTCTTTCAAAAACATCGCGGCGATATTGGTCGGCGTGCCGCCGAACATGTCGGTCAGGATCAGCACGCCGCGCCCGGCGGAGACGTGCGCAATCGCACGCTCGATCTCGTCGCGCGCCGCATCCACATCGTCGTGCCAGCCGATGGAGACGGCCGCGATGTGCGCGGCCGGGCCGACGATCATCTCGGCGGCAGCCAACAACTCGGTCGCCAACTGCCCGTGTGTCACGAGCACGCCCGCCACGCGCGGGCTGCTTTTCGTTTTCTCAGTCTCGTTGCTCATCTAATTGGTTGCTCGCAATCGTCTCCGCCTCAATCCATCACGCGCCCTAACATAAAACCGCCCAGCGCGGCATTGGTGCTGACCACTTTCTCGATGATGCGCAACTCATTGTTGTCTAGCCACACGCCACCGCATTGATAACATTTGTCGATCAGCACCACGTCGTAAATCACCAACTTGCGCATCGGCGCGCCGTCTACGGGACAGTTGCGCACGGCCTCTGCGGCCGGGTTGAGCGTGGCATGACAGTCAGCGCAGACGGCGAACTCGCGGTCGTTCGTCGTCAACTCTTCGACCGTGAGCGAGGCAAAGCTATAACTCACACTGCACCGCACACAATCCTCATGCGCCGCCGCGCGCTCATTTAGTTCACTCATAAACTTTCCTCGCTATGATCAAGCTTACCGACAGCTTCATTAACTAACCCTCATGTTTGCGCCGCGCGCCGCAACGCGCGTTGCGGTTTCGCTTTGCGCACGTCGCGGTGCATGGCAAGGGCGTCGAAGCCGGCGCGGCGCAGGCGGCGCGCGAGCGCGTTGGCGACCATCACCGAGCGATGCCGCCCGCCCGTGCAGCCGACGCCCACCGTGACATAAGACTTGCCCTCGCGCCGGTAGAGCGGCAGCAGATAGTCGAGCAACTCGCCGAAGCGTTGCAGCGTCTCGCCCGTCTCGCTGCTCGCCTTGATGTAAGCGACCGCGCGCGGATCGTGCCCCGACAGGGCGCGCAACTCCGGTACGAAATGCGGGTTCGGTAAGTGGCGCACATCAAACAGCAGATCGAGGTCGCGCGGCGCGCCGTACTTGTGCCCGAAGCTGATGACCTGCACGCGCATCGGCGTGCCCCGTGTGTCAGGGCTGAACCGCTCGACCAGATAACGGCGCAGTGAATGAACCGTGTGCTCGGACGTGTCAATGATGAGATCGGCCGCATCTTGTATCGCCGCCATCGCTTCACGCTCGGCGCTGATCGAGGCGGCGAGGCCGTCGCCCGTGTGGAACGGATGCGGGCGGCGCGTCTCGCTGAAGCGGCGTTGTAAGACATCAGCGGAGGCGGCAAAGAAGAGGACGAAGACGTTCAGGCCGCTGTCGCGGCGCAGACGCCGCAGTTGGCCCTCGAACTCGCTAAGAAAGTGGCCTTCGCGGATGTTGATGACGAGCGCGGCGCGGCGTATGTAAGGCCCTTCCGCCTCTTCGTCTTCTGGGCGGACGAGGCGCGCGAAGGTGGGCAGCAGTGTGAGCGGCAGATTGTCCACGCAGAAGTAGCCGAGGTCTTCAAAGGCGTTGGTGGCCGACGACATGCCCGACCCGCTCAGCCCCGTGATGACCACGATGTCGGGCGCGCCAGCCGGGGCCGCTTCAGCCTTCTTCCGTCTTTTGCTCATCAACTGTCTCGCGTCCGCTCGTTTCATTTGTGCCCGTCGAATCGCGCGCTGCTGCGGGCGGCGGCGGGCGCAACAGTTCCGCGTGCCGCGCGATCAAACGTTCGGCCGCATTGTAACCGCGCATGCGCAACAGATGCACGCGCAAGGCCGTCTCGACGAGCGTCGCCAGATTACGGCCCGGACTGACGGGCAACAATACGTGCGGCACGCGCACGCCTAGGATTTCGCTGGTCTGCGTGTCCAACCCCAGCCGCTCCACTTCCCGCGCCTGCTGCCAACGTTCAAAACGTATCGTCAGCCCGATCTGTTTCGGACCGGACAGCGCGGCGACGCCAAACAGATCGCGGATATTGATGATGCCCAGCCCGCGTATCTCCATATGCTCGCGCAACAGTTCCGGCGCACCGCCCAGCAGATGCTCTGCGCTGAGGCGGCGCACTTCTATCATATCGTCCGCGATCAGACGATGCCCGCGCCCGATCAGATCGAGCGCGCACTCAGACTTGCCGATCCCCGACTCGCCCTCAAGCAACACGCCGAGACCATATGCGTCGAGCAACACGCCGTGTCGCATCTCGCGCGGCGCAAGCATCTCTTCCAACAGCTCTGTGACGAGATTAATCGCGATGGAACTGACGAGCGGGGTTTGCAAGAGCGGCAACGCGGCGCGCTCTGCCGCGGCGAACAACTCTGCCGGCGGCAGCAAATCTTTCGTCACCAGCACGCAACTGATCTGTTCGAGCGCAAGCAACTCAATCGCGGCGGCGCGGCGCTCCGGCGAGAGTTGGGTGAGATACCAGATTTCGCTCTGCCCGACGATCTGCACGCGCCCCGGATGGATGTAATGCGTGAACCCGGCAAGCGCAAGGCCCAGCTTTTGAATCCGCGCCAGCGTGATGCGCCGCGTCGCCAACCCGGCTGCACCTGCCAACACACGCAGCGAAAGTTGCGCCTCTGCGCGGGCGACAAATTCGCCCACACTGATGACGGGCTGCTCGCTGGCGTTATGCATAGTTCACATGACAACGCGTGGGTACAAGTCGCCGGCCTGTTACGATTGATATTTGACGAGTGAACGCACGTCGTAACCGGCGAGCCGCTCGCGGCCGGGCAGGAATGAAAGTTCGATGATGAAGGCGAGGCCGACGACTTCCCCGCCTAGACTCTCGACCAGATCGACGACCGCGCGGGCCGTGCCGCCGGTGGCGAGCAGGTCGTCCGCGATGATGACGCGCTGCCCTTGGACGATGGCGTCGCGGTGAATTTCGAGTGTGTCTTGCCCGTATTCGAGATCGTAGGCGATACGCGCCGTCTCGGCCGGCAGCTTCTTCGGCTTGCGCACCGGCACGAAGCCCGCGCCGAGGTGCAGGGCGAGCGCGGGCGCGAAGATGAAGCCGCGGGCTTCGACGCCCAGCACCACGTCAACCTTCTCGCCATTGAACGTCGCCGCCAGCGCGTCCACCGTCAGCCGCAAGCCTTCGGGATGTTTCAACAGCGTCGTGATGTCGTAAAAGTTGATGCCCGGCTTCGGGAAGTCCGGCACTTCGCGGATGAATTGTTTGAGTTGATCCATGTAGCAGTTTTGAGTTTTCAGTTCTCGGTTTTCAGTTAGCAGTCGTTCCCTGCTGAAATCTGAAAACTCAAAACTGTTCTCTCATCTTTCAATCAGGAATGCCTTGTACGCGCCGGTCGGTTCGAGCGTGAGTTCTTCGACGCCTGCGACCGTGCCGTAATCGGGGCCGGCAGCGAGATCGTGTTTAAGGCCTTCGACGCTTTCGAGCGCGCCCTCGGCGACCACTTCGACGCGCCCGTCCGCGAGGTTGCGCACATAGCCGACGACCTGATGCCCGGCGGCGACGCGCTGTGCGAAGAAGCGATAACCGACGCCCTGCACCTCGCCCCGGATCAGATATTTGCGTGCGATGATTTGCGGCATCGAGCGTGGCGTGGTCGCGCTGCTAATTAACCGAGCGCGTCGAGACATTCGGCGAGCGGACGTTGGCGACAGGTGTACATCGGCGTATCGCGCAACGTGTAGCTGCTCGCCTTCGACTCGCGCAGGTGTTGCACGAGGTCGAGGAAATCGGCCGGCTCGTCCGTCTCGAAGGCGACGACGAACTCTTGATCGTCTAAGCCGAATGAGTAGGTCGTGTGCAGTTTCACCGAGCGATACTGCGAGCCGATGCGTATGTGCTCGTCCATCAATTCCTGCCGCTGCTCGACCGGCAGCACGTACCACGCGCGCGTCTTGACGAACGGATAGACGAACAGGTACTTCGACTGACCCGGCACGATGTGCAGCCGATCCTCCACGTGCTCAGGATTATCTTTGTCGATGTACATCGAGCGTTTCGTCATTGAGAGGAACGCCTGCGTGACTTCGAGATAGCGGCCGAGACCGGTGCGATTGAGTTGCGCGGTCATGTGCTGCATCGGATCGAGCGCGTAACCGATACGCCAGATCATGAGATCGGCGTTCGCACGCAGACCCGTGATCGAGTAGGCGTGCATCAGCATGTCGCGCCGGTACGACTCGAACACATCCGCGAATTCCTGCTTGCCCGCTTCGCGCGTCGCTTCGTCGAGAAAACGCCATTCGGGGCGGACGTGATAGAAGGTGAAATTGACGAACTGGCGCGGGAGCGCCGGGCGCGTCTGCTCTTCTTCGCCTGTGCGATCAGCCAGCCGCAACGAGCCGCGCGCCTGATTATTAGCTTTCTCAGTGCTCATGAAAAGGTCGTCCTTACAGCTTCAAAATTATCGGATCTTGATTTAGGGTCGCCCGCGCACGCGCAAGATGGGCTACAATCGGAGCGCGGTCAGCGCCGCCTATTGTGCGGCGAAGCGCGACAGATTGCAAACCGCGACGCGGGTCGTTAGCAGCAAGCGCAAACGACATACTTACGAACGCATACGAAGCGAAACGAAAGACATGAGCGGCTCTTTAGCGCGCATGCTACGCGGTTACACTTTCATCATTCGTTATCAGAGACATCGCTGCGGGTGCTGCTTCATTCGCCATGACAGACAAACACACAACTCAGCCTGAAACGGCGCACCACCCGGCTGATCGCGGACGACGGCGCATCCTGTTACTCGTGCCCGCCGGCATCGGTCTCGGTATCCTGACCACGCTTGTCAGCGCCGCCGTGCGCTTCCTACGCCCGCAGCCAGCGAGCGCGGCGCAGGAACAATGGCTGCCGGTAATGCCCGCAACGGAGTTGACCGGCGCACAACCGCTCGCGCGCACCGTCAGCATCCAGCTTGACGCTGGTTGGACGCAGGTGCTTGCAGCACAACCGGTCATCGTGTTGCCGCAGGAGCGGCGTGTGCTTTCAGCCGTCTGCCCACATGAAGGCTGCACGGTCGTCTGGCGCGCTGAGGATAAAATGTTTCTCTGCCCCTGTCACGACAGTCGCTTCGACGCCGCAGGTACACACATCACGGGGCCTGCGGCGCACGCTCTTGCCCAATTGCCAGCCCGTATCGAAGACGGCATGCTCAAAGTGCGTTGGCCAGATTCAGAATCAACGACAACATAATTGCTTCCGTTTGTGCGCATGAGCGAACACCCAAACATATCGCCGCCCGAACGCGAAAGTTTCTGCGCGCGTTGGACGACACTCGCTGAAGTAGTGCGTGCGGTTGCCGATGATCCCGAAACCGGCTGGCGCGCGTGGCTACGCACGACCGCAGGGCTGGTCGCGCTGCTGCTTGCGCTGCAACTCTGTACAGGCCTACTACTCGCTTGCTACTACGTGCCCGCGGCCGAGAGCGCGCACACCACCGTCGCCTTCATCGAGAAGGGCGTAAGCGGCGGCGCGTGGCTGCGGGCGCTGCACGTCTACGGCTCAGTCCTGTTGCCCTGCGCGCTCTTGCTGCATCTCGCGCAGCAACTCCGGCGCGGCCGGGCCCGCCGCCGCCCCGTCGGCTGGCTGGCCGGCGTCGCGCTGCTCGCGCTCGCGCTCGCGGCGGGCGGCACAGGCTACACGCTGCCGTGGGATGCGCGCGCCTACTACAGCACGCGCGTCGCCGAAGGCCTCGTGCGCGGACTACCGCTCATCGGCGCAACCGCGCGCCTCTGGTTACTCGGCGGCCCCAACATCTCGACCCTCTCGCTCTCGCGTCTCTTCGCACTACACGCACTCTTGCTGCCTTTATTGATTCTCACCACGGTCGTCGCGCGCCTGTTCATCTTTCGCGAACGTCATCCGAATCTTGCTACGCAACATGATGCGAAGCGCGACATACACACTTCGACACAGGAGCATCAAGCAGCGCACGCTCATGCGTGGCTACGCGCGCAACTCGCGCGCAACGCCGTCGTCGTTGGTGTCGTGTTCACCGCGCTGGCGCTCTACGCGGCGAAGTACCCCGCGCCCTTCGGGCCGCGCGCAGACGCAGTGCCGCCCGAATCCTTGCCCCGCCCCGGCGCACAGTTCCTCTGGCTCTTCGAATTACTCAAGCACACGTCGGGCACGAACGCCGCGCTCGCAGGGTTAATGCTGCCCGGCCTGTTGCTCACACTGCTCGCGCTCTTGCCTTGGCTCGATTCAGCCGGGCAAACATCGTCCCGGCTGCGCCGTCGCACCGGCGCGCTGATCATCGGCTTGACGTGTGCATTAGTGCTTAGCCTGACTGCGCTCGCCCTCGTCGCCGACACACGCGATGCGCGCGTGCGTGAGCAACTGGCACGGCAGACTGCGGCGGAAGAATCGTTTCGCCGCGCACCCTTCATCCCGCAGCGTGCGCGCACGGCCAACGCGGATAGTAACGCTTCGGCGCAAGCAACGAACCAGCCCGCATCGAACGCGCAGCCAGACAACTCGAACATTGCCGCCGCCCCGCCCGCCGCTTACGCGCAACAGTGCGCGAAGTGTCATGGCGCACACGGCGAGGGCGTGCGGCCCAACCCGAAACTGCTCGGCGTCGCCGCCCAACCGCACCGCACGGTCGCAGACCTCATCGCAATCCTTAACGATCCGGCCGCCTACGGGCTGGAGAAACCCATGACCTCTTTCGCTAACAAGCTCACCGATGACGAAAAACGACAACTCGCCGAATGGATAGAGGGGCTGAAATAGAGCGCGGTCAGTTAACCATTGTTCTTAGTCAGTCGCACGCGTCTCGCTCATCGGTCGTTCCCGTCTGAACATTAAATGCTCGCACGATAGACAATCAACGGCTGCTCACAGACCACTGGCCATTCACATCCTGTTCTGCCTTTCACCCACGCGCGGGTCTAAGCTATACTTTTGCCCGTTCCAACAACCACCATTTGCATTTCATGATTCTGGAGATCGCGATGAAACTCTTCAAGCTCATTCTGCTCGCCTGCGCCGGTCTATTGTTCGCCATTGCCTGTAGCAACGAATCGCCCAACGCAAATCAGACCGCCAACACGCAGACGGCCGCGCCCGCCACACCCGTGCCGGCAAGCACACCCGTCGATCAACTGGCCGACGCGCGCAAGTTATTCGGCCAAACCTGTTCGCGCTGCCACGGCGACAACGGCGCGGGCGGCGAGTTCGACCTCGACGGCAAAAAGCTGAAAGCGCCCAGCCTGCGCGCCGGGCACGCGCTCAAACACGACGAGGCGCATCTTGCCAAGCAGATCGCCGCAGGCGGCGACGGCATGCCCGCCTTCAACAAACGCCTCTCCCCCGAACAGATCAACAACCTCGTCCGCTTCATACATCAAGACCTGCAAGCCGGCGCAAGCGCGACCGGCGCAGCCAACGCCAACCAGACCGCGCACTGAACAAGAACAAGCGCGCCCGTGCTACTCTTAGCCCGGCG
>JBBRYU010000150.1:0-10706 GCA_038237345.1 Pyrinomonadales bacterium | reverse complement strand
AGCAAGAAAGGTAATAGGAGATGAGCGCTATACTGGACAAAATCAAGGAAGAGGTTAGAGAGCTGCAACCGGACGAGTTGCATCAAGTGCGTGAACTAGTTGATACCCTGCTGACGGAGCCGACCAGGCCGCAAATGACCGAAGATGAATTTGAGCAATATCTCGCAGCGAAGGGCGTGATCTCGCTCCCCGAAATTGCGGAGACAGACGAAGACGATGACGACTGGCAACCGGTCGAAATTACGGGGCAGCCACTCTCCGAGATGATCGTGGCGGAGCGGCGCTAAAGGTGGCGGCCTACTTCCTCGACAGCAGCGCACTGGTCAAACGCTACGCGCGTGAGACAGGCACAGCTTGGATCATCGGGCTATTTCGCCGCGCTGCCGGGCACCGCCTCTACGTCGCGCGCATCAGCGGGGTCGAAGGCACGGCAGCACTCACCCGCAAACGACGTGGCGGGCACTTGACGGCCAGCGAGACGGCCCGCGCGCTAGCTCGTTTGCGTCGTGATCTTGATGGGCAGCTCCGCATTGTGGAGATCACATCAGTTCTGCTAACTGACGCAATGAGCTTAGCTGAGCAGCACGGACTACGTGGATATGACGCGGTGCAACTTGCCGCCGTGCTGGAGGCCAACGGCGAGCGCGTGCGGCAGAAGCTCACGCCACTCACGTTGATTGCGGCTGATGCAGAACTCCTCGCCGCCGGCGCTACGGTAGGGTTGGCGACTGACGCTCCGAACGCGCATTGAAAATGGAGGACGATGCAGTGAAGACCATTGCCATTGCCAATCAGAAGGGCGGCGTTGGGAAAACGGATGTGTTGCAGGAATCGCTGCTACGACTATAATCCCCACTTCGACTCATCTATCATTACCTTGATTGCTAGTTGCCGTTCATGCGGCTTCGGTTTGAGAATGATGGTGACCAAACCGATCACTCGAACCGGAGGCCCGCATGAACGACACTCTGATTATAACGAGCTACGTCATTATTGACGACACGATGCGCTCTTTGAACCACCATAGCCATCAGTTAGCCAAGGTTACGGATGCGGAAGTCCTGACCGTGGCGGTGGTCGCCGCCAGATACTTCCACAACAACCATGAGAGCGCGCTGTGGACGCTGATTCGACTTGGCTACTTGTCAGAGCGCCTGAGCACGTCTCGCTTTAACCGCAGGTTGCGCGCGATTGCTGACTGGCTGCGGCTGACGGTCGAGACCCTCGGCGAACTGTTCGCACAGGGCGCGGTCTTCATCGTTGACTCCATGCCGCTCCCCGTTTGCCGTCTCGAGCGCGGGCGCGCCAACCGGAAGGTGCGCGGGCGTGCCTACTGCGGTTACTGTGCCGCCAAGCGTGAGAAGTTCTTCGGTTTCAGACTGCATCTGGTGTGTACGCCTGAAGGACTGCCCGTCAGCTTCGCCATTGTCGCCGGCGGTTACCATGACCTCACGCCGCTGCATGAACTGACCTTCGGTTTACCTTCTGGCGCATGCGTCTTCGGCGATAAGGGTTACAACAGCGCGCCGGATGAGCGGACGATCTTCGATGAGACCGGGGTGCGCGTCATCCCTATCCGGCGCAAGAACATGGCGCGACACGAATGGGCGGATGAGTTCGACCTCAAGCGATACCGGAAAAGCATCGAGACGGTCAACTCGCAATTAGAGAAGATGGGCACACAACACTTGCACGCACGCACCAACGCCGGCTTTGAAGTTAAAGTCCACGCTTCTTTGCTCGCCCTCGCGTGTTCAAACATCATCTAGCAATCAAGGTATGATGTATGTGGGACAGTAGTTGTCGCACGACGCGCGGGCGCGGTGCGGTCAATGTCGCACAGACTGGGTTGTTAGAGCCGGGCGCGCTTGCTCAGTTGCTGGCAGCAAGGTGTAGAGGGCCGGGGTGTCGTGTATTGTCTGATCGTCCGGCGGCTTGAGTTCGTAAATTGTTCGCGTCAGACGGCGGAAGTGAAATCGCTTTTCGAGATCGACGAGTGCCCGCGTCTCTTCCAGTGGCCAGCCTGTGGTCGGCCACCAGCGCGCGTCGGCGTCGAGGAAAACACGCTGCCCGGCGCGCAAGTACGAGTCGATCACGTCCGGGAGTTGTGCGCCGGGCCAGCCCGCGCCCGTGCCGATCACCTCCCACTCACCCGCGCCGACCTCACGCCAGAATCTGACGGACACGGTCTGTGCGCCGGCGATCACGACGGCATCGCGCGGCAACAGCGCGAGCCGCATCCGGTATTCGCGCGTCCATGCGTGCGCGCTCGTCACAGGTTGCTGGAAATAATAGGCCCATTGCCCGACGAACGCCGCCACGCAAAAGACGCCGGACACGACTGTGAGAAAAGCGCGGCGCGGGTCGCGCCTAATGTTCGTCTCAATACGCATGAGATAAGCGGCGACGAGCGGCGCGATGGCGGGCAAACCGGTCAGCATGTAACGCTGATTGATCACCACGCTGTAGTGCGCGATCAACGCGAGGTTAGCGCCAAACCCGATCAGCCCGAGCGCGAGTAGCGGCGAGCCGCGATGGCGCAGTTGCCACTCCCGGTACGCGGCCACCGGGAACGCCACCAACGCGAGCGGCGCGGTGATGAAGAAGTTGCGCAGCAGCGGCCCGAAGTTGGCGAGGCTGACCGGATGCCGCGCCGCTTCCATGCGCGTGGCTTCCACCCAGCCGTGCCAATCCTTGCGATAAAGCCCAACGTCCAATAACCACCAGCCGGCGAAACCGCCGCCCGCGCAGATCAGGAACATCAGACAGGCACAGGCCGTGATCATAAGCTCGCAGCGGCGCAGTCGCCAGCCGCACACGAACGGCGCACACACCAGCCACGGGGCATACAGCAATGCCGCCTCGCGCACGTTGACACATGTGCCGAGCAACGCCGCGCCTGCCAACACCAGCCAAAAGTTCTTGCGCCGCAGGCCGTGCAGGTGGACGATGAGCGCGCCGGCGAGCAGCCATATCGATGGTATCTCCGTCATCGCTTGCCCGCTATACACGATGTAAAATGGCGACAGTGCGACGAGCAGCGCGGCGACGGTGGCGGCGCGCACATCCGCCGTCAGTTGCCGCGCGAGTTCCCAACACGCGACGATGGCTAACGGGCTTTGCGCCACCACCGCATACTTGAAGAGCAGATAGGCTTGTTCGGGTTTGAGATCAAAGAGCGCGTGCGCGCCGAGCCAGAGCGCGTGGTTGGCAAAGATGAACAGGCTGCGCCCCAGCACCATCGAAGATGGTTGGCCCTTCAGCGCGAGCGTGGTGTAGTCGAGCGCGTCCCAGTCGCCCGCGAACGGATCGACGAAGACGAGCGCAAGCACGAGTGACAGCAACGCGAGGGGCAACCACCAACGCCACGCGGCCACGAAGGTCGGCGGCTGCGCGCTGTCCGGCGCAGTAGTGCGCGAGCTTGCTTGTCCAGTCGGTGCGCACATAGTTGGGCCGGCACATGCCATTGATTCTGCGTCAGCAACCGTTGCTTAACAGGCGATAGATCGAAGCCGCCATCTTAGTGAACGGCGACGAGGACATCCAATACATAATTCCGATGTGAATAGCCCGCAATCATCGGTGAACTTCGGCGCATAGCATCAGCGCGGCCGGGGCGGGCGAGGGATTACAGGCGGAGCGAAATGTCTGCGCACGACTATTAACCGCACATCGGCAAGCAGATACTTTTTCGATGTTACGTTCGCGCGTTAACATCGTCTCAGTGCGACCCTATGTTATCTTCCGCCATCACAGGTCAGAAAAGATCGAGCACAGGGGCCGGCCGCCACGGGCGGCGCGCCCAAAAGGGTGGAATTGAAAAAGCGCGAAAAAACGACGGACTTGAAACGTTATCCCGCTAAATTCCCCGCCGGCGAGCATCGCGCCTGTCAGGCGTTAACCGAGTTGACGCTGGCGCACATGCCGCGCGATGGCGCGCACGGGCGCGCCCGGAGTTATCGCAAAGGCGCAACGGTGTGGCGGCCGGGCGACCGCGCCGACAGCATCTTTTTTCTGTTGCGCGGGCAGGTAACAATCAGCAGCAGCGACCCGCAAGGGCACGAGATCATAGTGCGCGTGCTCGATGCCGGCGAGCCGTTCGGCGAGCTTTGTTTCTGTGGCGGCCCGTCAGAGGCGCGGCAAACGATGGCTCGCGCCGTCGCGCCGAGTGAAGCCGTCGAGGTCGATCTGCGCGTGTTCATGTCTTACTTGCAGGAGAGCCGCGAGGTGCTGACGGCTTTCATCTTCACGTTCTGCATTCGCTTGGCCGAGGCGGAACGACGCATCGAGGTGCTCGCGCATCGCGGCGCGGTGGATCGACTGGGCTGGTTGCTGTTGCACTTGGCGACGACGCGCGGGCAGGCGAACGCAGGGCGCACGGGCGAGGCGTTAGTGCCCGTCGGGCACGACGAGTTGGCGCAGTTGGCGGCGATGAGTCGGCCGCACGTGACGGTGACGATGGGACGGCTGCGGCAGCGCGGGCTGGTGCGCTACGGGCGTAATCAACCGCTGCTCATAGACGTGCCCGCGTTGACCGCTTATCTGAGCGGCGATCATCGGGAGCATTAAACAAACCGGCCGCGCCATGACGCTGTCAGCGCCGACAAGCAAGCGGAGGATCGAGTAATCATGATGCGTTTAGATTTGAACCTGATCGAAATTTTCTGCCGCGTGTATGAAGAGGGTAACATCTCGAAGGCGGCATTGACGCTGCGGATTTCGCAGCCGACCGTGAGCGGGCATCTCAAGAATCTGGAGTCGTACATCGGCGCAAAATTGTTCGACCGTTTGCCGCGTCGTCTCGCCCCGACGCGCGCCGGGCAACTGCTCTACCGGCGCGGGTGCAGCATTCTCAAAGAGAAACAGGCCGCGATGCAGGATTTGGAGCGCTTTCTGCAACGCATCGAAGGGGTGTTGCAACTCTCCGGCAGCAACATACCGGGCGAGTATCTGTTGCCGCCGCTCATCGCTGATTTCTACGCGCAGTTTCCCGCCGTCAAGATCGAGCTGAAAATTTCCGACCCCAAAACTGTGTGCAACGACGTGCTGAGCGGCGAAGCCGAGTTGGGTTTCTCCTGCGCCAAACTCGACACGGTCGGGTTGGAGTTCCGTCCGTTCGCGACGGGCGCAATCGCGCTGGTCGTGCCCAACAACAAAACGTGGCGGCGGGTCAACTCGATCTCGCCGGCCCAACTCAGACAAGAGCCGTTGCTGACGCGCGAGTACGGGACGGGGATGCGCGCGATGGTGGAAGAGCGGCTGGAGAGTACGCTCGACGACTTCAACGTCGTCGGCGTCTTCGGTTCGAACAGCGCCATCAAGGAAGCGCTCAAGGCCGGCATGGGCGTCTCCGTCGTCTCACTGTTCTCGGTGCGACACGAGCTTGCGGCCGGCGAACTAAAGACGGTCGCGATTGCCGGACTGGACATGCGCGCCTCCGACTTCTACGTCGTTACCAATAAGAGGCTGACGCTTTCGCCAAGCGCCGAAACCTTCCTTGCGGCGGTGCTAGACACCGGCAGCCTCGCCCGCGCCGCGTTGCCAGCCTCAGCTTAAAGAGCGCGTTGCCTTACCGGCACACCGCACGCGCTTCATGGCGCAAGCTTTGCGATACCTATTGTCGTTCGCCATCGGAATTATGTATTGGTATTAGTCTGCCCGACTCACTAAAATCTTCACCATCTGTTTCCATACATAAGTGTTTGGCGCGCGTTGTCTTTGCCCCGGTTGGATCGCTTGCTGTGCGGTACGGTTGTGCTGCAACGAGGCGACAGCCCACAACACGGACTGACTACGCTCCGTGCAGCAGCGTAACGAAAGAGCAATCATGATGGAAAACGATTTGCCGCTAACAGAGATGCGTCGGGGCAAGAATATCGCGGTCGGACTATTGGCGGGCTTCGTGGCCGCGTTGCTGCTGACGCTGTGCCTGTTGCTGCTGTGCAACCTCTTCGGCGTGCCAACACCGTCGGAGTTGGTCGGCGACCGGCTGGCGACGGCGCTCTCCGTTGAGACATTCATCAAACTGCTAACGCAAGCGGGCGGTTACAACCATCTCAAGCAGATCGGCTTCGGCTCGGTCGTCGCCGGCCAACTCGTCGTCGGCGCGCTCGGCGGGTTGCTGTACGCGCTCATCGTCGCGCGCGGCCGTGTACGACATTCGGCGCGCACGCTGCCCTGCGGGACGAACCGGGGCGGCCTCGTCTTCATCATCAGCTTCGTCGGCGGGCTGTGGCTCGCTACGCTCCTGCTGCTCTGGCCCGTACTCGGCACAAGCTATCACGGCCGGCCGCCGGGACAGGCGACGGTTATTACAGCCCTCGCCTTGCTGTTTGCTTATACCGTCTGCGGGCTGGCGTTGATCGTCTGCTACGGCCTCATCACTAACCGCGCACCGGCGCACGCAGCCGCCGCGCCGGTCGGGCGACGCGCCGTGCTGGTCGGCGGTGTTGGCGTCGTGATCGCATTGGCGGCGGGCGCGCTGCTGCGCCGGCTTTACGGTCTCGCTACCTTCAGCTATGACGGCACGCAGTACAAAGGCGCGGACGTACAGTTCGTGACGCCGGCGGATCGCTTCTACGTCGTCACCAAAAATGTCATCGATCCGCACGCCGACCGTGACATCTGGCGGTTAGAAATCGGGGGCATGGTTGACCGCCCGCGCAGCTATACGTTCGCGGAGTTGGCCGCGTTGCCGGCCGTCACGCAAGAGACCACGTTGATGTGCATCAGCAACGAAGTCGGCGGCGGGTTGATGAGCAACGCGGTCTGGAAGGGCGTGCCGTTGCGCAGCCTGCTCGAAGCGGCGGGGCCGCAAGCCGGTGTCAGAGAGGTGCTATTGCACGGCGTTGACAACTATTCGGACACGTTCGCGCTTGAGTATGCGTTAGACCCGACCACGCTCGTCGTCTACGAGATGAACGGCGCGCCGTTGGCGCACCGGCACGGCTACCCTGTGCGCGTCATCGTGCCCGGCCTGTTCGGCGAGAAGAACGTCAAATGGATCACGCGCATCGAGCTAGTGGCCGCGGACGTGAAAGGTTTCTACGAGCAACAGGGTTGGGGCCCGGACTTCGTTATCCCCACGCACGCGCGCTTCGACGCGCCGGATTTGAGCGCACCTATCTTCGCCGGCACGACCGTGCCGCTCAAAGGCGTAGCCTTCGCCGGCAAGCGCGGGATCAGCAAAGTCGAAGTCAGTCCGGACGACGGCAAGACGTGGCAAGTGGCGCAACTCAACACGCCGGGCACGAAGCTCACGTGGGCGCTCTGGCATTACGATTGGCAACCGCCGCAGGCGGGCGAATACAAACTCGCGGTGTGCGCGACTGACGGCGAGGGCGCGCTGCAAACGGCCGCTGAACGCGGCACTGTGCCGCATGGCGCGACGGGCTATCACAAAGTTATCGCGCGCGTCATAGCCTAGTAGAGCGCGCACAACTATCGAGAAGGGGCGGGAACGTTTTATCTATGGCGGCACAAGCTGAGTCAACCATCTATGCCGGTAGCGACGAACCGGAGAGTCTCTTTGAACGATTCCACTGGCTCTATGCTTTTTGCCGCGAGCATCTCTTCCGCGACGATACGGAGCGCATCGCGCGGACACTGTGGCCCGCAACGCCGCCACCCGCCGCGAGTCGTTTGTTAGAGATCGGTTGTGGGCCCGGCTTCTACTCTTGCGGGTTGGCGCAACACTTTGCGCAGTTGCAGGTGCTTGGCATTGATCGCGCCGAACAACAACTGCAACGCGCCCGCGCCCGCGCGGCGGAGCGACAACTCGCCAACTGCCGGTTCGAGCAAGCCGACGTGCTGGCGCTTGCTTGGCCGCGCAACATCTTTCATGCCGTCGTGGCCTCGCGTCTGTTCACCATCTTGCCGCAACGCGAGCGTGCGCTCGCCGAGATGTATCGCGTGCTGCGGCCGGGCGGTCGTTGTTTCATCGCGGAGCCGCGCTCGATGGTGCGCGCGGCCATTCCGTTGCACTTGATGTGGCTTGTCGCGCGCTTGATCGGTTTCTGCCGCGAGTCGCCCGGCTCTTACCGCGAGCCGCGCCGGATCGCGATCATGGACAAGCCGGAGTTTCGCGCACTCATCGCGACGCAGCCGTGGCGCGCGGTGCGACACGCGCACGACACCTGGTATCAGTACGCCATCTGCGAAAAGGGCACGGGCAGTGGAGAAGGAGAAGGTTAGATGAGGAACAAAATAAAGAGCAGCGTCTGCTGGCTAACGGTTGGCCTCTTGGCCGCGTTCGCGCTGGCTTGCAGCAGCAGTCAGCCCGGCGACAGCACCGCGAACAGCGCGCCGCTCGTGAAGAGCGAGCCGGCGCAAGCGCCGAGCGACAGCGGCGACCAGGTCGTGACCGGCGGCGACCTCGCGTTTATCAACGACGCCGTGCCGGGCGGCATGGTCGAAGTGGAGTTGGGCCGGCTGGCGTTGAAACAGGCGGCGAGCAAAGACGTGAAGCAGTTTGCCCAGCGCATGATTGACGACCACACGAAGGCGGGCGATGAGTTGAAACAGTTGGCCGCGCGCAAGAAGGTTCCGCCGCCGCCGCCGGAGTTGCTGCCGGCGCAGAAAGAGACGATGGCGAAATTGGCGAAGCTGCAAGGCGCGGCGTTCGACAGCGCCTACGTGCAGGAGATGGTGGCGGATCACGAAAAGGACGTGGCGGCCTTCGACAACGTCGCCAAAACCGGCACGGACGCGGACGTGAAAGCCTACGCCGCGAAGACGCTGCCGACGCTCAAAGCGCATCTGCAAATGATCCGCGACATCGCCGGCAAGATGGGCGCGAAGCCGAAAGCCTGAAGCCTTGCGGGGCACAAAGGGCGCGCGGTTGTTTCGTCAATGCCTGCGCGCAACGGGGGCGCAAGGGGCGTGGCTGAAGGCCGCGCACAATTAACTTAACCCGGCCTGAGTGCGTGCCGGGCGGTGACGAGAAACCGCGTGGCACGCATGCTCTCCGGCGCTAGGAAGGAGACTCGAAATGGCAACGACGATGGATCCTATGGATACGCGCGACTTGGGCTACACGCTGGAAAATATCGGCGCGAAAGTTATTCGTTACGGGCTGGTGATCGTTTTGTTATGGGTCGGCGCGTTGAAGTTTACCGCTTACGAGGCCGAAGGGGTGCAAGGTTTGGTGGCGCACAGCCCGCTCTTATCGTGGGCTTACAGTGTGATGAGCGTCAGAAGCTTCGCCGCGGTGCTGGGTGTGATCGAGATTACGTTGGGCATTCTGATTGCGACCAGACCGGTCGCCCCGAAACTCTCGGCCATCGGTAGCAGCGGCGCGATTCTCATGTTTCTCATTACGCTAAGTTTCACGTTGACGACGCCGGGCGTGTGGCAGCCGGGTTACGGCTTTCCTTTCCTCTCTTCAAACGGACAATTTCTGGCGAAAGACTTGCTGCTGCTTGGCGCAGCTATCTGGACGGCGGGCGAAGCGTTGCGCGCGGCGCGCGGCAGATGAGTCTGTCCCAGTACCGGCAAGTGCAGCCGTTGACCAACAACACAATGATTGCCAAGTATTAAGAGGAGGATTGGAACGATGGTAAAGCAAGAGGCTTCACCGGACGCGCCCGCGCACTCGCCGAGCACGAGCAAGGGAGAGGAACAGTCGAAGGAGGAGGGCAAGGAAGGGGGGCGCGACACGGAGGCAGGGCGCACGGCCAGAGATGCCACGAGCATCAACCCTGAAGATAGAGCGCCGATAGACCCGCGCATGCCGGACATGCCGCCAGCCTAACGAGTTGCTGACCGGCGGCCCGGCGCAAATTGATGATGCACTGAATCATGCTGGAGTAAAGGGAGAGTGAGCGATGAGCAATAACATTAGAGTCGCGCGGCGGCAGGAGCGCGACGTGTTGAAGGGGTTGGTCGCGGGTCTCGTCGGTGGGCTGGTCGCGTCGTGGACGATGAATGGATTTCAAGCGTTGACGACCAAGCTGGCCAAAGATATGAAAAGCGCGCAGGGTGGAAAGAAGTCGCAGAGTAGCGGCGAGAAGAAAGAAGGCGACGACGCGACGGTGAAGGCGGCGCAGGCGATCTCCGAGGGCGTCTTCGACCACAAGCTGACGAAGAGCGAGAAGCAAATGGCGGGGCCGGCGGTGCATTACGCCTTCGGGACGGCGACGGGTGGCTTCTACGGCGCGCTTGCCGAAGTCGCGCCGGTCGTCGGCGTCGGCGCGGGATTGCCGTTCGGCGCGGTCTTCTGGCTCGTCGCGGACGAGGCGGCCGTGCCCGCGCTCGGTCTGTCGAAGCCGCCGACGGAAGTTCCGCTCTCGACGCACGCCTACGCGCTCGCATCGCATTTCGTCTACGGACTGACGACCGACCTCGTGCGCCGCGCCGTGCGGAGCGCGTTGTGAAGTGGCAAAAGGTGCGCGCGCGGCGCATTTACCCGCGCGGGTTTCTCAATAGCCCCTGCCGTTTGGTATCGGCATTATGTATTGGATTTGCGCGCGGCGACTCGTTAGAATTCACAGCACGTTAACCCCATAAAATTCGATCCGCTCCCCTATCGCAGATCGCCTTAATGACTTCTGTAGCGTCACGCACGGCAAGTGTGTGGCCACAGGTGTCTATTGCTTGATCACCGGGGCTGGCCCACACGAAAGGGTTGAGGGTAATGACTCGCACAAGAAATAAAAAGCTCGCACTCGTTAGCTGCATCGTCGCCGTAGTTCTAGCCGGCGTTGTCT
>JBBRYU010000149.1:0-10707 GCA_038237345.1 Pyrinomonadales bacterium | reverse complement strand
GCGGGGTTGCTGTCCGCGGCGACGCGGTAAAAATGCTTGTTGCTAGATTTATGGGATTTGTGATGAGGGTGCGGCCGAAAACGTTTTTGCGGCCGCACGCTTTTTGTTTAGCGATTGACGGAGGCCATCGCCTGTTCGGGGTAACGCGCCCCGGCCGCGGCGTCCGGCTGCGCGGCTTCGTTGATGCGCGCTAGATCATCCGCACTCAGTTGTACAGCGAGCGCGCCGACGTTCTCTTCCAGATACGTGCGCCGCTTCGTGCCGGGGATGGGCACGATGTCCGCGCCTTGCGCGAGCAGCCACGCGAGCGCGAGTTGTGCCGGTCTGCAACCTCTCTCCGCCGCGATCTCTTCCACCCGTTCGACGAGCTTGAGATTATGTGCGAAATTCTCATCCTGAAAACGCGGGAACTGTCGCCGTCGATCATCCGCCGGCAGATCGGCCGCTTGTCTGAACTGACCCGTCAGGAAGCCGCGCCCGAGCGGACTGTAAGGGACGAAGCCTATCCTCAGCTCGCGGCAGACGGGCAGAATCTCCGTCTCCACGTCGCGCGTCCACAGCGAATACTCGCTCTGCAACGCGGCAATCGGATGCACGGCCTGTGCGCGGCGAATCGTCTCCGCCCCCGCTTCGGAGAGACCGAGAAAGCGCACCTTGCCTGCGTCCACCAAATCGGACATCGCGCCGACTGTCTCTTCAATCGCCACCTGCGGATCGACACGGTGTTGATAGTAAAGATCGATCACCTCGACGCCGAGCCGTTGCAGACTGGCATCGCAAGCCGCGCGCACGTACTCGGGCCGGCCGTTGACGCCGAGAAAGCTGCCATCCGCGCCGCGCACGTTGCCGAACTTCGTCGCCAGCACGACCTCGTCGCGCCGGCCCTTGATCGCACGCCCGATCAACTCTTCATTGCGCCCGACGCCGTACATGTCGGCCGTGTCTATAAAATTCACGCCGAGGTCGAGCGCGCGGCCAATCGTGGCGGTTGACTCCACGTCGTTCTGCGCGCCGTAAAATTCCGACATGCCCATGCAGCCCAAGCCCAGCGCCGACACGCGCAAGTCGCTCGTGCCCAATTGTCTCGTCTCCATCGCTTCATTCCTCCTTGTCCAACCAGCGCGTCATAAAATAACGCTCATGCTCTTTGAAACCGCCGCGCCGGTAGAGCCGCCGCGCGTCGTCATTGTTGTAATCAACCGCGAGATGCACCGCGGCAATCCCTTGCGCGCGGCAGACCTCCGCAACGAATTCCAGCGCGCGTTGCCCAAGTCCACGACCGCGCCATTGTTCATTGACAAAGAACTCGTCAATCAGCGCATTGCGCCCGTGATACTCAAGGCTGAAGCCGTAGGTCACGACAATGTAGCCGGCCGCCGCGCCCTCCGCCGCAAGCAACCACACACGCCCCAACGACTCATCATTGAGCAGTTGTGCGAGACCAGCGCGCGCGACCGCCTCATCGAAAGCGATCTCGTCGTGCGCATAAAGTCCACGCATGAAACCGAGGAGGGTGTCTATGTCGGCGTGCGCGGCCGGTTTGAAGTTAACTTGCATTGCGTCATGCACCCGCCAGCATGCGCTTGAGTGTGGCGAGCACGCCGAGATGGTACGCGTTGTGATCTGCGACGAGCAAAGCCTCGCGCAAGACGGTCTGCCCGTCGCCATGCGGGATGCGCGCGAATAGTTCAGTGTGCGGATCGCCGAGCAATGTCGTCATCGCTGTCAGGTCAGTGCGAAACGCGGCGACGCTTTTGTGCCACGCGGCCTCGTCCGCCGCCTGTTCGGGCGCGGGCCAATAGCCCTCCGGCCATTTGGGCGAAACGTGCGCGCTGTTGCGACTGAATTCAAGTATGTCCCACTGCGCGATCCGCATATGCTCAAGCACCTGCCAAGCTGTGTACGGCATGCCCGCGACCTTGCGGTTGAGCGCGGCCACGGGGAAGTCCGCGAGCAAAGTCTCGAAGTCAACGTGCGCGCCGCCGCCGCCGAGCAGGTAAAGCAGATGCTCGCGCAAGGATTGATCGTGCTCCATCTATGCACCTCGCAAATCCTATACGCGCCCCGCGCCGTGCGCGCAACATGAGAGTTGAAATCGCGCGCTCAACTCTGCGCAGCGACAACGTGCTTGTCGATCAGCCGCGAGATCGCTTCTTTGCTCGTCGCGCCGACGATGCGCTCTTCTTCCTTGCCGCCCTTGAACAGGATCAACGTCGGAATGCCCTTGATGCCGTACTTCTGCGAGACCGACGGATTGTCGTCCACATTGACTTTGACGACGCGTGCGCTGCCCGCGTACTTCTCGGCCACCGCGTCAACCGTCGGCGCGAGCATGCGACACGGCGCACACCACTCGGCCCAGAAATCCACCAGCACGGGTTGCCCCGCCTGCAACACGTCTTGCTCGAAACTGCTGTCGTTCACTGCGGTCACATGCTCACTCATGATTGCTTATCTCCTTCTGTTGCTGTCGGCTAAAAAGTTTAGTCGGTCATCCCCTTGTCCTCGGTCGAAGTTGCGTCGTCACGTGCAGGGGCGTATCTGTGCGACGATGTCCGCCACGGTGGTGCGGGCCAGCGTCTGTTCGACGGCCGCGTTCGTCGTGCGCAACACGCCACCCAGCACGTCTTCGATGTTGACGCCGACAGGGCAGCGCCGGCTCGGTCGTTGCCGGTGCATTAAGAAACTGTCGCCGCCCTCGACCGCGCGATAGATGTCGCGCAGCGTAATGCGGTCGGCCCGTCGTGCGAGCCGCGAGCCGCCCCCCGCGCCCGGCTGCGACGTGACGAGCCGCGCCCGTCCCAGCGCGCACAAGATGCGCCGGATCACGACGGCATTGGTATTCACGCTCACTGCGACGGTGGCGGAGTTGACCGGCTCATCACCGGCCCACGCCAGCAACGTCAGCACATGCACTGCCACGGCGAAGCGACTGCTGGTCGGCATGCGTTAGTTGCTCTCTCGTGTCGAAATTCGCATCTGTAACTATTATAGTTACGAATGCGTGTTTGTCAACTTGGAATAGATGTGAGTGGTAGTCAAAAAGTAATGCGACGGGGGCCGCGGAGCGGCCGGTGAATTTAGCCCGGCGTTTTAACGCACGGTCAACGAGCGGGGTGATTGCTCGGCGCGTTAGCGACGATTGAATTCAGCTAACGCGACGGGGAGGTGCTTACCTTCTCGCCCCGGCGTTGAAACGCCGGGCTAAATTCAAACCGCCGCTCCGCGGCGCAGCCCGCCGCATTACTTTTGCTCACTAATCTGGAGATATGGAGGGGCTGGCACTCTGTCCCTGCCCCTCCGGTGTTGCTCTGTGCCGCTGCGGCTTTGTAGCTCAGAAGCTGCGTTGGAAGAGGTAGGACATTTTGATGAAGACGGTGCGCCCGTTGCGCCGGAAGCCGGGTTCGAGGTTGCCAGTGAACGGGTTGAAGCCGTTGCGATTCAGATCGTCGTTGTAGCCGACGTAAAAGGAGGTGCCGGGATTCGGGGCCCAGCCGACTAAGAACTGCCCGCGCACGCTGGAGGCAAGGGTGTCGTAATCAATGCGCGCCCGCGCGAACGTGAAGCGGGTGAACTGGTAGGTCGAGCGCAGCACGTAGATGTTATCGTCAAAGGCGACAAGTCCGGTGTCGTAGCGGCGCAGACGCGATTTGGTGTAGTCGAGCGACATGCGCAAAGCATTCGTGGGCTGATAGGTGAACGTGGCGTTGAGATCAAGCCCGCGCCCAGGGCCGGGATCGAGCAGCGCGTTCGGATTGGCGAGCGCGGCGGGGCTGACGCGCGGGAATTTGCCGCCGCCGCCGAAGTCGTAGTCCAGCGCGCCGTAATTGAGATTGGCGAAGAGTTGCGCCGAATACTTCTTGGAGGGCGTTGTGCCGCCGCCGAAGAAGATCGACTTGTTGTAGGCCGAGCGCGTGGGCAGACCGAAGAACGCGCCGCCATGCGTCGGCGTGCGCTGCCGGCCAAACTCTTCCTCGTAGTCCTTCTCGTAGTAATTATCGAAGCCGAAGCCGATGAACGACTGGCGTTGGAAATTCATGAAGGCGCGCACGCCGGAGTTCCAGCCCTGTATGCGCCCCTGCCAATCGTACTGAAGCTGGTTCTGGCTGCCGATGTTCCACGAGACGAGCCGCGCTTTCGCTTTCTGATCCGAATTGTACTCGACGTAGAATTGATCGCTGTTCGTATTGGTGCGGCGCGTGAAGCCCACGTCGGCGCGGAAGTCGCGCGTGCGCCCGAAGCCGACCGCGTTCATAAACAGATGGCGCCCGGCCTTCTGATATTGCGCGTAGTAGCCGAGACCGTTGCCCGCGCGATAGACCTGCCGGCTGCGACAGTACGTTAGCTCGCGTCCGGACAGACCCGCGCAGTCGAGGGTCGTGTCGAGCTTGGGATCGCGGACGTAGCGATGCGAGGTCGTGCCGACGAGGTGGAACGTGAACGTGGTCTGCGGGTCGAGCTTGAAGCGACCGTCGAGGCCGCCGATGGCGTTGTGCTTCTCGTAGAAGTTATAAGCCGTCGCCACTATGCCCAGACTGTTCTCCTTGCCGTAGTCGCGTTTGAGCCGCAGGACGCCGACGAGCGAATTCTTGTCGAGCAAGGGGCGGTTGAACGGCTCAAGCCGCTCGTCGCCCGTGAAGTTGCCGGGGGCGTTGTCGGAAGCGAGCATGATGCCGAAGGAATTGCGCCCGGACTTGCCCGCGTATTTTACGGCCACGTCCGGATCAATGATCGTGCGCGTGTGGACGACGTTCAAAGGCAATTGGAAGATGTCCAAGCCTTCAAGGAAGAACGGTCGCTTCTCTTGAAAGAAGATGGGGAAGCGTTGGTTCGTCGTGACGACGGTCGCGTCCGCTTCGACCTGCGCGAAGTCCGGATTGATGGCGAGATTGAGCGTGGAGGTCGGTGTCACGCCGAACTTGACGGTGAGACCGGGGTCGAAGCCGATGGGTTGGTTGACCATGCGACCGGGATCGTTCGGCACGGAGTTGAAATGCGCCAGGCGTTTGCCGTTCTCAGCAACGGTCAGACTGGGAATCAGTTCCAGCGTGCGCTCGGTCGAGACGCCTTCGAGGCCGGTGATGTGCCCGGCTTGATTGAGTAGCCCGTTGATGTCGCGCGAGATCGGCATCCACGAATCCTGCTCGCCGTTGAGCCGTTGGATGATGCGGAAGATTTGTAAGCCCCACTGTTTGTCCTTGCCCGCTTCATAACGCAAAGACTTGAACGGGATCGCGACTTCGACGACGTAGCCGTCATCCGTCAACGCGCCTTTCGAGTTCATCACGATGTCCACGCTGAAGTCCACGCCCGTGCCTTCGGTGCGGATGCCGTCCTGCTGAATGCCGAACGGGTTGAAGCAGAGCACGTAAGCCTTGCGTTGATCGTTGAACGTGTCGATCAGCACGCGCACGCTATCCTCCGCGTTGAGCACGTCGTCGCGTTTGGCGACGGTGGCGCGCACCTTGCCGGGTTCGTCGAAGGCGTGGAACGCGAGGTAGAGCGTCTTCGCGTCGTAGCCCATGAAGACTTCGGTCGGCAGAGACGGCTTCGTGTTGTCGCCGGGATTGATCTGGAGGAAATCTTTGAACGCGGCGGCCGTCTGCCACGCCGCATCGTCCAGCTTGCCGTCGATCACCGGCGGCACTTCAAAACGGGTGACGCGGACGGGCCGCGCCTTCTCCGGCGCGAGCGCCAACGCGCCGGGCAGCGCGTGCGGCGCAGGCGGCTTAGCGCCGTTTGTAGTGGCGATGGTCTTCGCCGGCTCATCGTTCTTCGTCGGCTCACCTTTCTTCGCCGCCGCGTCCTTCGCTTTGGCATCGTTCGTCGCCGGATCGTTCACGGCCATGATTGGCGCAAGCGGCTGGGCTGTAGGCTCAGGCAGTGCCGCCGCTGCGGTTTGCGCGTGTGTCTGCCTGCCGAGCACACCGAGACAGAACATGATAGAGAGGAGGATGAATGTTTTCATAAGAAATAACTCAACAAGTTGGCGTAATGGTGCGGGCCGTTGCCTGTATAAGAAAGATTGAACTGCGTATTGAACCCGGACTTGCAGCGCGGTGTTCGTGCAAACATCATGCGCCCGTTGTATGCGTTAGGTCTGCGTCGCCTCGATCTGCGGCCTTACCTACTAATGATGTAATGTACGAAGCTACGGGCGGGTGGGGAATGGAAATGTGACAAGGCACGACGGTATGTGTTGAGTGGCGGGTGAGGCGTGACAAGCGGCAGCGCAGGGCCGCCGCCTGCGCGCAGGTCAGAAAGTTTTACCGAGCGATTTTTGCAGCTTGCTGCGGTAGCGGCGGCTCAAGGTGAGGCGCGTGCCGTCGTGCAGGATGACGACGTATTGGCCGTGGAACATGGGCTGCATCTCGCGTATGCGCTCGATGTTGACGAGCGCGGAGCGGTGTATGCGCAGGAAGCGCGCGGGATCGATCTGCGCTTCGAGACTGCTGATCGGTTCGCGCAGCAGATACGCGCTCGCGCCGACGTGCAGGCGGACGTAGTTGCCGTAAGCTTCGATCCAATCGACCTCGGCAGTTTTCAAGAAGAAGATGCGCCCGCCCGTCTTGACGACGACGCGCTCAAGCGGCGCATTGCCACGCGCCGCTTGAGCGCCAAGTAGTGATGCGGCCGGTTCGTCCGCGCCCGCTTCTTCCCCGCGCCGGAATTGCGCTTTGGCGCGTGCGAGCGCCTTGTCGAAGCGTTCTTCGTCGAATGGTTTCAACAGATAATCGAGCGCGCAGGCGTCGAAGGCGCGCACGGCATACTGATCGTAAGCGGTCATGAAGATGACGAGCGGCGCGTGGCCGTTGCTGCCCGCGCCGAGCTCGTCGAGCACGGCGAAGCCATCGCGCCCGGGCATCTGCACATCGAGGAACAGCAGATCGGGCGCGTGCTCGTTGGTGGCGGCGACGGCCGCGAAGCCATCGGCGCATTCACCGACCAACTCGATCTCTTCATCGCGCGCAAGCAGATGGCGCACGCGCTCGCGCGCGAACGGCTCGTCGTCAACGATTAAGGCGCGCAATTTTCTCATCGCTCAAGCGGCAGATAGCTGATCGTGCGCACGTCCGG
This sequence comes from Pyrinomonadales bacterium, assembly GCA_038237345.1. Classification (GTDB taxonomy): domain Bacteria; phylum Acidobacteriota; class Blastocatellia; order Pyrinomonadales; family Pyrinomonadaceae; genus QHXQ01. The sequence continues at coordinate 3,630 of JBBRYU010000149.1, read as the reverse complement.
CGGCAATGCGGTCGGCGCGTAGCCTTGTACGTCGTAGCCGTCGTCCGCCGCCACGGCGTTGAAGGGAATTGTGATAGCAACTTCCAGCCCGCCGCCGGCGATGTTGGTGAGCGAGAAGGTGTGCCGCGCGCCGTAGAGTTGCGCGAGCCGGGCGCGCGTGTTCGTCAAGCCGACGCCCGATTGCCCGCAGGTCAGCCAGTCGGGCGGCAGCCCTATGCCGTCGTCGCGCACGGACAAAAGCAGCATGCCGTTCTCGCGCCGCGCAGTGAGCTCGATGTGGCCTGCGCCGGGGCGGGCGCTGATGCCGTGCTTGATGGCGTTCTCGACGAGCGGTTGCAAGAGCAGATTGGGCACGCGCGCGTCTAAACTTTCCGGCTCGATCTCCATATACACACTTAGCCGGTCGTGAAAGCGCGTGCGTTCGATCTCCAGATACTTGGCCAGAAACTCCAACTCTTCTTTCAGCGTCACCTCCTCCACGCCGTGATTGTCGAGCGTGAGCCGTAATAGATCGCCGAGGCGTGCGACCATGCGGTCGGCGGCGCGCGGGTCGCGATGGATCAAAGCGGAGATCGTGTTGAGCGTGTTGAAGAGAAAGTGCGGGTGCAGTTGCATCTTGAGGGCCTGCAACTGCGCGCGGCTGAGTTGGGCTTCGAGCAGCGCGGCCGTGCGCTCGCGTTCCTGATAACGGCGATAGTATTCCACCGCGTGGCTGACGCCGACGATGACGAAGTAGGTCAGCAAGTTGAGGTGGAATTTCTTGGTGGACAGGTAGTAGATCGAGCTGGTGAAACTCATGTGCTCGTTCGGCGTCCACGCCCATGTGGCCCACTGCTCGGCGGCGGCGTGCAGCACGATGTGGATGAAGGAGAAGCCGAGACCGAGACCGAGGTGGACGGGGATGGTGCGCCCGCGATTCTGCCGGTCGATGTAGAAGCGGCGCGCGAGCAGGAGGATGAAGGGCGACAAGAGCGCCCATAGCTCCCATTCGGTGAGCGCCCACGTCAGCACTTGCAGCCACGTGACCGGATAGCCGTTCGCCCTGTAGCCGACGTACCACTGACCGGCGAACATCAGCCCGACCAGTGTGAAGCAGCCAAAGATGGATAGCCAGCCGAGCCAGCGACGAGCAGACAACATACCAACCTAATAATAGCACCCCGCACCGCACTAGCATGCGCCGATGTGCTGAGCGGCGCGTTTGTCGTGACGAGCGGCGGCTGAGGAGCGTATCGGGGCAGCAACGATGCGCGTTAGAGTTGTCCGATTCCGCACCACGTCAATCCCACAAATGGGAAAGTTACTCATACCGGTCCCGCGAAAGTCCGCAAACTGCAATCCTTTACTCATCCGCGCCGGCTGGCACGATAGTTTCATTAGCAAGCAACGCCTACCTTTCGCAGTTCTTCTTCCGCGTGCGCGTTCGGAGCGCGTGCTGCGCGGATTTCATCAAGCATAAGGAGCGCGCGGTTGAACAGACTGCGCCAGCGCAAGTCATGATCAGTTTACGCAATCTGGAAAAGTGTTTCGAGCAAGGGCCGGCGAAGACCTACGTGCTGCGCCGGATCGATCTGGACGTGCAGCCGGGCGAGTTCATTTCGATCATGGGGCCGTCGGGCGCGGGCAAGTCCACGCTCTTGGCCATCCTCGGCATGTTCGATAGCGCGTGGACGGGCGAGTATTACTTTCTGGAGCAGCCCGTCCATAAACTCGACAAGAAGAAGCGCAACGAGTTGCACAAGGAAAACATCGGCTTCGTCTTTCAGAGCTATCACCTGCTCGATCATCTGACCGTTTACGAGAATCTCGAAATCCCGCTCTCTTATAAAGACATCAAGAAGTCTGAGCGGCAGGCCATCGTCGCCGACGTGCTGGATCGGTTTCACATCGTCGGCAAGAAAGACCTCTTCCCGAATCAACTCTCCGGCGGCCAACAGCAACTCGTCGCCGTCGCCCGTGCCGTCATCACGAACCCGAAACTTTTGCTCGCGGACGAGCCGACCGGCAATCTGCACTCGTCGCAGGGACGCGAGATCATGGAACTATTCAAGCAGTTGAACGAAGAAGGCACGACCATCATACAGGTCACACACTCCGAGCAGAACGCCGCTTACGGTCGCCGCGTCGTCACGCTCGTGGACGGCTGGATGGAGAAGGAATGAATTGCGGAATGCGGATTTCGGCTTGCGGATTGAAAGAGCTGTTGCCTTCCTTTAATCCGCATGCCGCAATCCCAAATCTGCAATTCCGCCGTCCCGCGCCTGCAACCGGCACAGCTTAAACGGTGAAAAAGGCGCGTAAATGGCGGGAAAATGAGTTGGCACGGGGTTCGCTAAAAGTGTTTGGGAAGGGAAACGCTATTAGGTTTAGTTCGCAATTCTCGGCGCTCAGTTGGAGATAAAAGCTAACAGCTAATAGCTGACAGCTAACAGCTTTTTCATCATGGTTGATATTCCTCGGAAAAAATCGGCGCGCAAGCGGCAGGCGCGCATGGCGCTCTACGCGGTCGCGGTGGTCGGCGCGGTCTCGCTCATCACGTTCGGCGTCTCACGCTTGAAGCCGGCCGCGCCGAGCATCGAGAGCGCGACGATTATTAAGGACACGGTCAAGCGCGGGCAGATGCTCCGGCAGGTGCGCGGCTTAGGCTCGCTCGTGCCGGAGGAGACGCGCGTCATCGCCGCCGCGACGCAGGGGCGCGTCGAGCGCGTGCTGGTCGAGCCGGGCACGCCTGTTTCGGCCGGCACGGTGTTGGTCGAGTTGAGCAACCCGGAGTTGCAGCAGTCGGCGATTGACACCGAGTATCAACAGCGCGCGGCCGAAGCAGACATGAACAACGTCAAGGCGCGGCTGGAGAGCGAGCGCATGACGCAGCAGTCGGCGACCGCGCAGGTGCATGCCGAGTACGAGCAGGCGAAACTGCAATCCGACACCGACGAGATGCTCGCTAAGGACGGCCTTATCCCCGCGCTCAATTTGAAACTCTCGCGCGTGCGGGCCGCAGAATTGGCGGGCCGCTATGCTATCGAGCAGAGACGGCTGCAAGGGCTGACGAAGTCGGCGCAGGCGCAGATCGCTTCGCAGCAGGCGCGCATCTCGCAGTTGCAGGCGTTGCTCGCGCTCAAGCGCAGTCAGGTTGCGACGCTCAGCGTGCGCGCGGGCACGAATGGCGTGCTGCAAGAGAAACTTGTCGAAGTCGGGCAGCAGATTCAACCGGGCACGAACCTTGCGCGCGTCGTCGAGCCGCAACACTTGAAGGCGCAACTCAAGATCGCCGAGACGCAGACCAAAGACATCACCATCGGCCAACGCGCCGACATAGACACGCGCAACGGCATCATTCCCGGTCACGTCAGCCGCATCGATCCGTCCGCGCAGAACGGCACGCTTACGGTGGACGTGGCGCTCGATGGCGCGCTGCCGCAGGGCGCGCGACCCGACCTGAGCGTGGACGGCACGATTGAACTTGAGCGGTTGGATAACGTGCTCTACATCGGCCGCCCCGCCTTTGGTCAATCGGGCGCAACCGTCGGCATGTTCAAGGTCGAAGCGGACGGGCACGAGGCGGCACGCGTGCAGGTCAAGTTCGGCCGCAGTTCCGTCAGCACCGTCGAAATTTTAGATGGCTTGAAG
>JBBRYU010000148.1:0-10727 GCA_038237345.1 Pyrinomonadales bacterium | reverse complement strand
CACTCGCCGGAAGAGATCGGCGAACGCAACCCAACTTCACCGGCGTTGGCTACGGGCACGAGCACGACCGAGTTGGTGGCCGCGAGCCGGAGCGTGTAGAAGGGCAGGGAAGTCGCGCCGATCTGTTTCTGTTCGATCAGTTCGATGACGCCGATGCCGTGATTTGGATACACGACTTTCTGTCCGACCTTGAAGCCCACTACACACCTCCTAAAATATTGAACGCATACAAGAGAGCGCGCCGCACCGCGCAGGTTAATTGTAGGTTTAACCCTTGGCCTTGGAACTGACGCAGGGCGCGTCGGGGATTAACTTAAATCGTCACGAAAGTGTAACAAGCCTGTTCGTGTTGCGTCAAGAGTCATGATGAACGACGCACGCGATACGATGAATGAAAAGCTATCAGTCGGCGGTAGTCAGTTACTCATAATCGATGGTTGATGATTCGCGCTTAATCGTTCAACTTGATCTTTAGTTGATCAGGCGCGTGAAAAAAACAATGGACAACTGACCCCCTGACAACTGACAGTCGCGCATCATTCTTCGTGCAGTAGTTCGACGGTAAAGGTCGAGCCTGTGCCGGGCGTTGATTGCACGGTCGCTTCACCGCCATGCGCGCGGGCGAGGTGTTTGACGATGGCGAGGCCGAGACCCGTGCCGCCGAGCGCGCGTGAGCGGGCGCGGTCAACGCGATAGAAACGCTCGAAGATGCGTTTGATATGCTCAGGCGCGATGCCCTCGCCGGTGTCTGTGACGGTAATGTGATCGCGCGCGGCTTGCCGCTCGTGCCCGACGGCGACGCGTCCGCCCGCGCGGTTGAATTTGATCGCGTTGTCGGTCAGGTTCGTCAACATCTGTTCGAGGCGGCGCGCGTCCGCTTGCACGACGACGCCGGCCGCGACATCGTTGTGCAAAGCGACTTCGCGTTCGGCCGCGTGGGCCGCGAGCGCCGTCAATACATCCTGCACGAGCGAGCGTAGCTGTACGGAGGTGAGTTCGACCGTGACCGTGCCGGCTTCGATGGCCGATAGCTCAAGTATGTCGTCGATCAGGTTGTGCATGCGCGCGGCGTTGCGGTCAATGATTGAGAGGAAGCGGCGGTTGTGCGCGGGGTCGTCAACCGCGCCGGTCGCAAGCGTCTCGACGAAAGTGCGGATGGCCGTCAGGGGTGTGCGTAGTTCGTGCGAGACATTGGAGAGGAATTCCTGGCGCACGCGCTCAAGGCGTTCGAGCCGCGTGATGTCGAAGAAGACGCCGATGGCCCCGCGCGGCGCGCCCGCGTGCGGCTCGAACGGCGCGACGCGCAGATCAAAAGCGCGGCGGTCGGCTACGCCCGTCGTCTCGACCTTGGCCTCCGCGCGCTCGCCGCGCAGCAGCGCCGCGCTGAAGGCGTATAGCACCGCCGGGTTGCGCGTCAACTCGGTCAGCCGGCGCGCACGCGGCGGCGCTTCACCCGTGCCGAAGATGTCGCCCGCCGCGCGATTCGACACCAGCACGCGCATATCCGCGTCCACCACCAGCAGCCCCTCGCGCAAGCTGTGCAGCATCGCTTCGAGCAACTCGTTGGCGGGCAGCGCGGCGTCGAGACTTTTGGCGACGGCCCCGGCCGCGCGCCGTGCGTCGCCCTGCCCGCTCAATGCCGAGATGGATGCGAGATCAGGCGGCGGCATGTTCATGCCGCGCATACGCTCGCCGCGCCAGAGCCACGCGGCCGCTGCGCCCGCGAGCGCGCACAACAACGCGACCAAACCCGCGCCCGGCTGGCGCACAAGCAGCGCGCACGCCGCCAGCACGACCACGCCACACAAAACCAGCGATAAGATCAGACGCATTTAAAAACAATGCCGAGTGCCCAGTGACGAGTTAAGACAGAATTGTAACCCGCCACTTGTCACTCGTCACCCGACACTGTTTTAGCGCAGCCGACGAAGCGATAGCCGACGCCCACTACGGTCTCGATGCAATCGCCGCACGCGCTGAGTTTCTGGCGCAGGCGGCGGATATGCACGTCGAGCGTGCGCGAGTCGCCGTAGTATTCATAACCCCAGACGTTGTCGAGAATCTGTTGTCGCGTGGCCACGCGGCCGGCGCTGCGAGCGAGCAGTTCCAGCAGCGCGAACTCTTTGCGTGTGAGCTTAACGCTCGCGCCGTCGCAATTGACGCGCATGTCCGCGAAATCAATCGCGAGCCGCCCGTCTGCATAACTAGGGACTGTGCCTTCGTCCACGCGCCGCAGCACCGCGCGCACGCGCGCCAGCAGCTCGCGTACCGAGAACGGCTTCGTGATGTAATCGTCTGCCCCGAGGTCGAGACCGGCGACGCGCTCCGCTTCGCCGGTGCGCGCCGTCAGCATGATGATCGGCGTGCGGCGCGTGGCCGGCTCGCGGCGCAGACGGCGACACAACTCCGTGCCGCTCATACCCGGCAACATCAGGTCGAGGATGATGAGCGCGGGCAGGCGACGCGCGTCGAGCGCGGCGGCCAGACCGCGCTCGCCCGTCGGCGCGACGACGGCCTCTAAGCCCTCACGCGCCAGATTAAACCGCAGTCCCTCGGCGATGTCCGGATCGTCTTCGACGATGAGCACGAGTTTCGACATAAATTGCAGGTTCAAAGTTCAAAGTTGCAAGTTAAAAATTCTATGGTGCAAACAGCAGCAAATTTTGAACTTGCAATCTTAAACTTTGAACGCTGACCTAGTTGCTGTGTTTGATAAACGCGGCCTCGGCCATGTAGACCGTCAGCTCGCAGATGTCGGTGACGTAATCGCCGATGCGCTCGATGTGCTTGGCGACGAAGAGCAGCCGTGCGGCGCGCGTCGTTGTATTGGCATCGCGCGCCATGAGCCGCAGTAGTTCGTGAAAGATGCGGTCGTAGAGCACGTCGATCTCGTCGTCGCGTTCGATGAGCGCGCGGGCTTGCAGGGCGTCGCCGGAGGTGAACGCATCGAGCGCGCCGCGCAGCATCAGGGCCGCCTGCTCGGCCATGCGCGGCAGATCGGCATAAGGGTGCGCCGCCAACTGCGGCTCGTCGTTTAAGTCGAGCGTGGCGCGGGCGATATTGCAGGCGTGATCGGCGATGCGCTCAAGGATCGGCGTGATCTTAGCGACCGAGACGACGAAGCGCAGATCGCGCGCGGCCGGTTGCCTGAGCGCCAGCACGTCGATGCAGAGCCGGTCGATCTCGACTTCGAGCTGATCAATCGCGTCGTCGTTGCGCAAGACTTCGTGCGCCGCCGCGCTATCGCGCGCGACGAGCGCGTAGGTGGCACGTGCAAGCGCCGTCTCAGTCTCGCCGCCTAACAGCAGGACGCGGTTGCGTAAGCTTTCGAGATCGACATCCAGTTGCCTGTGTAATTCCATGATAATGATTTGCGATTGAAGATTTTTGATCTGCGATTTGAGTATCGGCGACAAGTTCGGTTTTATCAATCGCAAATCTAAAATTCCCTTAGCCGAACCGGCCCGTGATGTAGTCCTCAGTTAATTTCTCGTCAGGGTTGGTGAACACCTTTTCCGTCGCGTTGACTTCGATGAGTTTGCCGAGCCAGAAGAACGCGGTGCGGTCGGAGACGCGCGCCGCCTGCTGCATGTTGTGCGTCACGATGACGATGGTGTACCGCTCTTTCAATTCCGCGATTAACTCTTCGATCTTCTGCGTCGCAATCGGATCAAGCGCGGAGGCCGGCTCGTCCATCAACAATACTTCGGGGCGCACCGCCAGTGCCCGCGCGATGCACAGCCGCTGCTGTTGGCCGCCCGACAAGCCCAACGCCGACGACTTCAAACGATCCTTCACCTCGTCCCACAACGCCGCATCTACCAGCGCCGCCTGCACGCGATCTTGTAGCTCCGTCTTGTTCGCTGTCAGTCGGTTGACACGCAAGCCGTAAGCGACGTTGTCGAAGATCGATTTAGGGAACGGGTTCGATTTCTGAAAGACCATCCCGACCTTGCGGCGCAGCGCGACGACATCCGTGCCGGGCGCGTACACGTCCTGCCCGTCAACCAAGACTTGCCCGACCGCCCGTGCGCCGGGAATCGTGTCGTTCATCCGGTTGAGTGTGCGCAGCAGCGTGGACTTACCGCAGCCCGACGGGCCGATAAACGCCATCACAACGCCCGCCGGAATGTCGAGCGCAATGTTATAGAGCGCCTGTGCATTGCCGTAAAAGAAATTCAACGCGCGCACGCTGACCTTCGTCGCCGGCTCGACGGTGGGGGCGACGTTGCGCGCAACGTTGCGCGCGCTGGTGACTCTGGGCGGGGGTGGCAAAGGCGCGGTCATGGGCGTTGACATAAGCATGCCTAAAATTTTGCGCGGGTAAAGAAGCGCACCGCGAGATTGATGGCGAGGATAAGCGTCATCAGGACGAGCGTCGCAGCCCAAGCCTGTGCGTGCCATTCGTCGTAGGGCGAGATGGCGTAGTTATAAATCTGCACGGTCAAACTCGCGGTCGGTTGATCGAGATAGATGTTGAAGAAACGACTGCCGAAGGCCGTGAACAAAAGCGGCGCGGTCTCGCCGGAGACGCGCGCGACCGCCAGCATCGCGCCCGTGGCGATGCCGGATGCGGCGGCCGGTAAGACAACGCCCAGCGTGACGCGCCATTGCGGCGCGCCGAGCGCGAGCGCGCCTTCGCGCAAACTGTGCGGCACGAGCCGGATCATCTCCTCAGTCGTGCGCGCGACAATCGGCAACATGATGCACGCGAGGGCGACGCCGCCCGCGAGCGCGGAGAATTGTTTGAGCGGCACAACGATGATGGTATAGACGAAGACGCCGACGACGATGGAGGGCACGCCCGTCAGGGTGTCCGCGAGAAAACGGACGAGGCTGCCGAAACGCCCGCCGCCGAACTCCGCGAGATAGATGCCCGCCGCGATGCCGAGCGGCAGACCGGCGGCGGCGGCGAGCGCGAGCAGCAAGAGCGTGCCGACAATTGCGTTGCCGATGCCGCCGCCTTCACCCACCGGCTTCGGCGTGTTCACGAGAAACTGCCAACTGAGCGCGCCGATGCCGCGCCACGCGATGTAGCCGAGAATGAGCGCCAGCACACAGACGACAACGAACGCGCACGCGGCCGTCAGCGCCGTCATCAGGGTGCTGACCAACTGTCTGTGGTCGAGTTGTCGTGCGGACGTGCTCATCACAAAATCACGGTCTCGGCATCACGCCCGCGCCGTGCCGCTCGTGCCGCGCGTCGCGCTCCACACTAGCAGGCGTGCCAGCCCGTTCACGATGAAGGTGACGAAGAAGAGGATCAGTCCCAGTTCGACGAGCGCACTCAAATAAACCGCTTCGGTCGCTTCCGTGAATTCGTTGGCGATGACCGAGGCGATGGTGTACGACGGCTCAAAGAGCGACGCGCTGATCTGCGCGCGGTTGCCGATCACCATCGTCACCGCCATCGTCTCGCCGATGGCGCGGCCAAGGCCGAGAATGATCGCGCCCGCGATCCCGGGCGCAGCGTTCGCCAGCACGACGCGCGTCGTCTCCCACCGCGTCGCGCCCAGCGCGAGCGCCGCCTCGCGTTGTGTCACGGGCACGGCCGCCAGCACGTCGCGCACCACCGCCGAGATGATCGGCGTGATCATAATGGCGAGGATGACGCCGCCGGTGAGCAAGCCGATGCCCGTGATGGGGCCTTGAAAGAGCGGCAGCCAACCAAAGAGCCGCGCCAGCAACGGCTCGACGTACACGCGCAAGAGCGGCGCAAGCACGAAGATGCCCCATAGTCCGTAGACGACCGATGGGATCGCGGCGAGTAGTTCGACCAAAAACGTGATAGGGCGTGCGAGGCGGCGCGGCGCTTGCTCGACGAGAAAGACGGCGACGCCCAGCGAGAGCGGCACGCTGATCGCGAGTGCGAGCAGCGACGAGACGATGGTGCCGTAGATGAACGGCAGCGCGCCGAAGTTGCCGACCACCGGATTCCACGCCCGGCTCGTCAGAAAGCCGAAGCCGAACTCGCCGAGCGATAGCCGCGCACGTGTCGCCATCGCCGCGATCATCGCACCGACGATGAGCAGGAGCGCAAGTGCGCTCGCAAATAGCAGGGCGCGAAACACCGCGTCGCCCGCGTTGCCCGTTGGCGACAACACACGCCGGAAACTCCACGTGCGGGCCGCCGCGCCGTATTCGGCGGCAGGGTTGGTTAGTGCTGGCTGCGGGGCTTGCATGATGTTGGAATGCAGAATGCGGATTAAAGAGCAAAGAATTGTTTGTGGGCTGCCATTTCTTCACTCGCCAGCCGCCAGCCGCCAGCCGAAATTAGCGCAGCGGTTGACCGTTCGCGGTGATCGCTTTGAGCTTGGCTTCGGCCTGCTGCGCGATCTGCGGCGGCAAGGGCGCGTACTGCAAGTCTTTCGCGAACACCTCGCCGTCGTGGATGCCCCACCAGAGAAAATCAACGAGCGCCTTACCCTTCGCGGCGTCCTGCTGCTGCTGATAGATGAGCACGTAGGTGTAGCTGGCTATCGGGTAAGCCTGCGCGCCCGCGGCATCCGTGATCGAGACGCGCAGGTCGGCCGGAGTCTGCGCGACCGACTCGGCCGCGGCGGCCGTCACGGCATCGAGCGACGGCGCGACGAAGTTGCCGGCCTTGTTTTTGATCAAGGCGACGGGCAGACTGTTCGGCGCGGCGTAGGCCAACTCGACGTAGCCGATGGTGTGCGGCTGTTGCTTGACTTGCCCGGAGACACCTTCGTTGCCTTTGCCGCCCTGCCCGACGGGCCAGTCAATCGACTTGCCCGCACCCGGCTTCTCTTTCCACACCGGGCTGACCTTCGCCAGATAATCCGTGAACACGGCCGTCGTGCCGCTGCCGTCCGAGCGATGCACGACCGCGATGGCGGCATCGGGCAACATCGCGCCCGCGTTGTCGGCCTTGATGCGCGGGTCGTTCCACTGCTTGATTTTGCCGAGGAAGATGTCGGCCAGCACGTCGGGCGCGAAGCGCAAAGGCTGGGCGACGCCGGGCAGGTTGTAGGTGACGACGACCGCGCCGAGCACGGTCGGGATATGCAGAATGGGGGCAGGCGCTTTCTGCAAGTCCGCATCGCTCATGGGTGCGTCGGACGCGCCGAAGTCAACGGTCTGCGCCTGTATCTGCTGGATGCCGCCGCCGGAGCCGATGGACTGATAATCAATCTTGATGCTCGGGTTGAGCTTGCCGTATTCGCTCAGCCACTTCTGATAGAGCGGATTCGGAAACGTCGCGCCTGCGCCTTGCAAACGGATCGTGCCCCCGCCCGCGTTCATGCCCCCCGCACCGCCGCGCTCCCCGCTACACGCGGCTGTGAGCGCAAGGAGCGCAATGGCCAAGAGCGCAAACGGTGCGCGCGTCGCTTTGAATGTGGGGAACATCTGCTCGCCTCTCCTGAAATTTGGGCTGCCTGTAGAGAAGCGACAGGATAGGCGGGGCATGTTAATTCGATCTGAACGCGGGGTTAAATCAGCGTGAATAATTATGAAACCGTTAACAGGTAGTTAACGTGCGGGCTGGCATAGCGGGCTGGCGCGGGTGGCGAAACGATAGCGCTTGTTTCGGCACCCGCGCCAATAGCGGGTTCATTAACCGTTCTGCGCCTGCGCGATCTTAGACATGGCGATGGCGAGCGCGGCCGCGCCGAGACCCTTCACGAGCGTCGGGTGTTGCGCGTAGAAGTTGCTGACCGTGTCGATGATCGACGGGTCTTTCTGTTCGGCGTGTTCGGCGAGCGCGGCGACCGCCTCCGGCGACACCTGTGCGGCCGCATCGGGCGACACCTGCGTCTGCCCACCACCGAGCAAGCCGGCCAGCCCTGACAGTCCACCGCCGCCCTGTCGTTGCAGCACCTGCGAGACGATGGTCGGCCCCAGCGTCCCGATCAGTGTATTGAGTATGCCAGCGCGTTGCTGGTTGTTCGATTGTCCGAAGAGTTGACCGAGCATCTGCCCGAAGGCCGGTGTTTGGTCGGAGCGGAACGCGGCAGACAGCCCGTCGGCGAGCGTCGACTGCGGCGCGGCCTGCGAGACCTGATCGAAGTGATCGTTAACTTGATCGGGCGCAGGTTGCGCGCCTGCGCCGCCGTACTGTTGCATCAGACCGCCTAGTTGATCCATCCATCCCATAAAGTTTTTATCCTCCTGTGCAAGCAAACGGCCCGGCTCGAGCGGGGGAGACGATGGCGTGAGCCGGGTCGTCAAAGTATCGTTTTAGGGGAAGCGAGAGTTTACCGCACGCGCGCCGTTTAATTAAGGCCGGGCGGCTTCGGGGTCGGCACAACCGGCGGCACGGTCTGCTCCGACGTGGGCAGGCGCGACGGGTCGGGCGCATCGGGCGATGTGTGCCGGTGCGCGATCTTCCATGCGCCGCCGACGCGCCGGAACAGCAGCGTCATGCGCCCGGAGTTGCTTTCAGGCGCGCCGCGAAACTCCTGCGTCTGTGTCCACGCGCAGGTGACTACGGCCGCGTCCGTGCCGAGCGGCTGCACCTTCACATCGCGCGCCGCGAGCTTAACGTCCTTGAGATCGGGATAGGAACTGGCTAGATTCGCATGCACCTGCGCCCACCCGCGCGTGACCGTGCCGTTGTTGTTGTAGATAAGTAACTGCGGCGAGTTCCAATAGAAATTCATCACGGCTTCCACGTCCGTCCTTTCGATGGCGCGCAAGAGCGCGTCGAACGTGGCGCGCACGTCCTGCTCGGCGGCGGATGCGGCGGCGCGGGCCGGCGTGGTCGCGCGGCGCGTGCGCGTGGTGTTGGTGGTTTCGGTCGTCGTAGTCGTGCCGGTCTGCGCGGGCGGCGCAGGCACGGTCGCAGTGGTAGTAGTTGTCGTAGTCGTCGTTCGCTTCCGCGTGCTTGATGTCGGCCGGCGCGGCGCAGACTGCGTTGCGGTTGTGTTGGCGTTCTGCGCCAACACGCAAGCGGCTAGCGCGAGCATGAGGGTGCTGACGACTAAAGATTGTTTGAGCATGATGTTCAACTCTGTCATTCCTGAAAAACCTCAATGCGTCCGCGACTTGTCTCTGTGCTGCCTTCGACAACAAGGTACCAAGTTCCAGCATCGACATCATCAATTGTTGTTTCTAGGTCGCTTCTTCGCCCCCAAGCGGCCGTGTACGTACGTTCTCCATTCTCATAGTCGGCCCGTTCCTCGTTATCAAGGAGCAGCAAATTCACGGGATCCGTCGCTATCATCTGGATGTGCAGTGTCGTTGGCTGCGGGACGGTAAATCTGAATAACGCATACTGACTCGGCGTAACTTGGAACTTCCGCACTGACGTTTCTATCATCGCATTTCTCCTGATAACCCTTGAGGAGGCTTCTCATGCACGCCCTCTGACTTAAGGTCAATAGGATCGAACTCTAATCCCCATGCCTTACGAAGACGAGGGACGAGATCACGCGCGGCCGGCGCAGCGAATGGCGCGACCAGTATCAGAACTGACTTCCAGTGAGCATCTAAAAACTCCAGCCCTCTCGCAACTGGCGCAATGATACGCTCTGCCCACCCTGAATGTGGCAGCACAATGAGCAATACGTGAGCGATTATCACACTCAAGGCTGCGGCGCTCACGTAAAAAGCGACACATTTTAGCGCAAACGCATTGAGGCGTAATGTGAAGAAGCGCCATCGCATGCGGTCATTCTCCTGATGCAAAGCTACCTTGAATATTATGGGTCAAATCTGGCCCGACAATTACTTGCATTCTAGCCGATGCACTCTTCATTTTGCCATTCTTGCTAATCTATGTGCTAGGTTGCTCCGTCGGTTGCCTCAGACGAACTGTGCGGCGGCGCGTAGACGTTGGCCGCTGCGCTCGCGCCCGATGAGCGCGAAGACCTCGAACATGGAGGGGCCGACCGCTTGACCCGTGAGCGCGGTGCGCGCGGCATTGATGAGCAAGCCAGCCTTGACGCCCGCCTCGTCCGCGAACGCGCGCAGAGCCGCTTCGCTGGTCTCGGCATTGAACGGCGCGACCGTTTCGAGTTTAGCGGCGAGCGCGGGCAACAGTTCTTTCAGGCGCGGCTCTTTCTGCAAGTTCTTCGCCACCGCCCCGTCGTCAAACGCGAAGTCGTCGGCGAAGTAGGCGCGCCCCTGTGCGGAGAAATCTTTGAGCGTGAAGAAGCGTGGGCGGATCACTTCGACAGTCTGTTCCAACCACGCGCGCTCGTCCGTCGCAAACTCAGCACGCCATAAACCGCTCGCTTCAAGTTCCGCTTGCACGAACGGCAGCAACTCCGCGAGCGGCAGCGTGCGGATGTACTCGGCGTTCATCCAGAGCGCTTTCTGATCAGTCCACTGGCGCGGGTCAGCCTCGCTGAAATTGAAGACGGCGGGTGAGCGATGGATGCCATCAAGTGAGAACTTCTCTATCAGTTCATCGCGTGACATGAGCTCCTGCTCGCTATTCGCCGGCGACCAACCAAGCAGCGCGAGGAAGTTGCGGAACGCGGCGGCGAGGAAGCCGCGATCACGATAGGTTGTCAGCGAGACGACTTCGCCGTGCTTGCGTTTCGAGAGCTTGCCTTTGTTCGGCGCGAGAATGAGCGGCAGGTGCGCGAAGCGCGGCACCGGCACGCCGAGAGCGTTGTAGATCAGCACCTGCTTGTGCGTGTTCGTCAAGTGGTCTTGGCCGCGGATCACATCAGTAATTCGCATCTCGATGTCATCGCAGACGACTGACAGGTTATAGAGCGGGTGGCCGTCGGAGCGCAGCAGCACGAGGTCTTCGATCT
>JBBRYU010000147.1:0-10775 GCA_038237345.1 Pyrinomonadales bacterium | reverse complement strand
GCCACGCGACCCCAGACCTTACTGCCCACCGGGATCACTTCCGCGCCAGAGTCGGAGCGCACCGGTTCGGTCACTGTCGTCGCGAAGCGGTCGCCGACACGCGCCGTCTTGGAATTCAACTCACTCTCCAAGCGCACGCGGATCGTCTGATCCGTATTCAGCGTGTTGTAACGCACCGGTTCAACCGTCGTGCGCGTGACGGTGCGCGTGGTCGTGCGCCGCCTCAAGGTCGGGCGTGTGCGCCGTCGTTGCGCCGCCGCCGGTAAAACGCTGCCGGCGATGAGTGCGAGAACTGCGAATAAACTGAGGGCGCGTTGCGCCAACTGCTTGCGGGTCGTGATACTCATATTAGCTCCTCCTACTAAAGGGCCGGTGCGCGCGTTCGTTGTCTTCCACTTGATGACTGCGTGCATCCGGCGCGATGTGTTAGTGCAACGTGCATGCCACATCCGCTCTGCCGCGAGAAGCTTTGATTTGCGCGGAAAATGGCGGAAGGAGGCATGCACCTGCATGGGGCGAGGCGATCTGCATCAACGATGTGCGCGAGAGTGCGTAGTGACTTGCACGATTTCGTATGAGTTGATTGTAACACAATTGCAAGACTGCTCAGTGCGCGGGTCTGTGTGCCTATGCGTGTCATTATCGTGTCATTATTAAGCAACCGCCTCTCTTGCTCTGTGCCAATATTATCTGCTCAAATATTACAGCACTGGCCCGGCTGGCAATTTAATCAAGTCTGTAACATGCACATATTCCTTGCACCAGATTGCACGTGCGAAGCTACCATCGGTTACAATCAGGCTCATCGCACCAACGGAAAATTTATGCACCCCGAAAGAGGAGATGTTTTATGAGCACACCAGCAACCGCGACGGGCGCGGCCCCGTCCCTGCCGCGCATCAACGATGCAGCCCCGGACTTCGAGGCCAAATCAACCCAGGGCATGTTGAAGCTCTCGGACTTCAAAGGTAAGTGGATCGTCCTGTTCTCCCACCCGGCGGATTTCACGCCGGTCTGTTCGACCGAGTTCATCGAGTTTGCGCGGCGCAGTGAAGAGTTCAAAAAACGCGGCGTGCAACTGATCGGGCTGTCGGTTGATTCCGTCCCGGCGCACATCGCTTGGATCAGAAATATCGAGCAGCACTTTCCGGACGTTAAGATCGATTTCCCCGTCATCGCCGATCTAGATACGAAGGTCGCGCAGAAGTACGGCCTCATCCATCCGTCCGCGTCCGAGACGGCGACCGTGCGCGCCGTCTTCGTCATCGACGACAAAGGCATCATCCGCGCGCTCATCTATTACCCGATGTCCCTGGGGCGCAACATAGATGAAGTGGTGCGCGTCGTGGACGGCTTGCAGACCGCCGACGCAAATGCCTGCGCGACGCCCGCCAACTGGCAGCCGGGCGACAAAGTGATCGTGCCGCCGCCGCAGACCATCGCCGACGCCGAGAAGCGTTTGCAATCCGACTACGAGATCACCGACTGGTATTTCGCCAAGCGCACGTTGTCGTAGATCAACGCCCTGCGTAGAGCTAAGCGCCGCGTCTATATGCGGGTGAGCCGGCAGATATTTGTCGTTTGCCCGGCGTCGGCGCGGCGCATATCATGTGAAAAATCATGCGGCAAGAACCAAAGGACAAAGGCGCGGATTTGCAGACGCGCGACATCGCCACGCAACTGGTGCATGCGGGCGAGCGTTTGCCGCCACGGCCCGGCGTGCCCGTGGCCACGCCCATCTACGCGACCGCCACCTATACCTACGAGTCGATGGCCGAGATGGACGCGGTCTTCGCCGACGATGGTTTGGGTTACGCCTACGCGCGCTACGGCAACCCGACCACCCACGCGCTTGAGACCGCGCTCACAACGCTCGAAGTAGGCGCAGGCGCGTGCGCCTTTGCTTCGGGTATGGCCGCGATCCACGCCGCACTGCTCGTCTGCGAACTCGCGCCCGGAGCGACCGTCCTTGCCGCACAAGACCTCTACGGCACGACCACGAATTTGCTCAACACCGTGTTCGCGCAGTTAGGCATTAAGACCCTGACAGCGGACTTCAATGATCTCAATGCCTTGCGCGCGACAGCACAAGAAGTGCGCCCGCACGTGTTGCTAGCCGAGACGATCTCGAATCCGCTTCTGCGCGTCTGCGACATAGCCGCGTGTGCGGAGATCGCGCGCGCGGTCGGCGCGCGGCTCATTGTGGACAACACATTCGCGTCGCCCTTTCTCTGTCAACCGTTGCTGCTCGGCGCAGACATCGTCGTCCACAGTGCGACGAAATATCTGAGCGGACACGGCGACGCGATGGGCGGCATCGCCGTCGCACGCGAGCCGGAGTTGCACGCCGCGCTGGTGGAAATCAAGAAAAGCGTGGGCGGCGTGTTGAGCGTCTGGGAGGCACATGAAATTTTGCGCGGCGTGAAGACGCTTGGCGTGCGCGTGGAGCGACAGTGCGCGAACGCGCGGCAATTGGCGGAGCGGCTGCTCCAACATCCAAGCATCGCGCGCGTTTATCATCCCGGTCTCGGCGCGAATGCTGGGCAGCGCGAACTGACTGCGCGCGTGCTGCGCCGGCCGCACACGGGCGCGCTCGTCTCACTTGAGTTGCGCGCCAACACCCGCCCGGCTGCGTATCGCTTTATGGATGCGCTGCGCTTGTGCGTGCGGCTGACGAGCCTCGGCGACGTGGTGACGTGCGTGCTGCATCCGATGACGGCCTCGCACCGCGGCCTCGCGCCAGAGCGACGCCGGCAACTCGGCATCGGCGACGGTCTCGTGCGCGTCTCGGTCGGCATCGAAGCCTACGCGGATATTGTCGAAGACATTGAGCAGGCGCTCGCTGCCACAGCGAGTTAGGAGCGCGATGGCTAGTGTATTGTTAGCACAAATGGGAACTGCTATCAGCCAAGGTGATCTCATAGCGCAGATCGGCAACACGCCGTTGCTGCGTCTGCGGCGCGTGACGGAACAGCTTCCGGCCGGCGTCTTGATTTACGCGAAGGCGGAGCACTTGAATCCGGGCGGGTCTGTGAAAGACCGGCCGGCGCGGGCGATGATCCTTGCGGGCGAGCGCGCGGGGCTGTTGACGCCGGATAAGATCATCCTCGACGCGACGAGCGGCAACACGGGTATCGCTTATGCGATGATCGGCGCGGCGCGCGGTTATCGTGTCGCGCTCTGTCTGCCCGCGAACGCGAACGTCGAGCGCAAGCGCACGTTGCGCGTCTACGGCGCGGAGTTGATCGAGACCGATCCGCTGGCCGGGGCCGACGGCGCGCAACTACGCGCGCGGGAGATCGCCGCCCGCGAGCCGGACAAGTATTTTTATCCCGACCAATACAACAACGACGCCAACTGGGGCGCACACTACGAGGGCACGGGCGCGGAAATCTGGGCGCAGACCGCAGGGCGCGTGACACATTTCGTCGCAGGCATGGGCACTTCAGGGACGCTCACGGGCGTCGGGCGCAGGCTGAAAGAGTACGATCCGCGCGTGCGCATCGTCGCCGTGCAACCCGATTCGCCGTTGCACGGACTCGAAGGCATGAAGCACTACGCGACCGCGATTGTGCCCGGCATCTTCGATCCGGCTGTACCGGATGAACAGATCGAGGTGGCGACCGAAGACGCTTACGATATGACGCGCCGGCTCGCGCGCGAAGAAGGTTTGTTCGTCGGTATCAGTGCCGGCGCGAACGTCACGGCCGCGCTGCGACTCGCGCGCACGTTGACAGCCGGTGCAGTCGTCGTCACTGTGCTCTGCGACGACGGCGCGCGTTACTTGAGCGAGCATTTCTGGGGTGAGCCGATTGCATGATCGCGTTGAGCACACAGCATAGCGACGAGTTGCGGCGACATGCCGAGCAGGAGTACCCGCACGAGTGCTGCGGCTTGCTCATCGGGCACTTCACGGCAGACGGGCGCAAGGTTGTGGTTGAAACTTACCCGGTCTCAAACGCGCGCGAAGAAGCAGCGCGGCATAACCGCTCGCTCATCCTGCCCGCGGAGATGTTGCACGGCGAACGTTATGCACGCACGCGCAATCTCGATGTGATTGGCAACTATCACTCGCATCCCGATCACCCGGCCGTGCCGTCGGCGTTTGATCTGGGGCACGCGTGGCCGACTTGGTCTTACATCATCGTTTCGGTGCAGCAAGGGCAGGCGGTTGATGTGCGCTCGTGGGAGTTGGAGTCGGATCGTTCACGGTTTAATGAAGAGGCAGTCTCGGAAGGAGTTTGACGTATGGCAGTGAAGGTATTCATCCCGACCGCGCTCAAGCAGTTCGCGGGCGGGCAGTCGGAAATTGAAGTTGAAGGGCAGACAGTCGGCGAGGTGCTGGATCGCGTGACGCAGGCGAACAGCGATCTGCGCAAGCACCTGTATAGCGACGAGAGTACGTTGCGCAGCTTCGTTAATGTTTATGTCAATGACGAGGACATACGGAGCGGGCAGCGGCTCGACACGCCGGTGCAGGATGGCGACACGGTCTCGATTGTGCCGGCGATTGCGGGCGGCGCGGCGACCGAAGCGCAGGTGACGGAGCGGGAATTGCCGACGCTGTCTAATCAGGAGATCGCGCGTTACAGTCGCCATCTGATCATGCCGGAAGTCGGCATGGAGGGGCAGCGCAAGTTGAAGGCGGCGCGCGTGTTGATGATCGGCACGGGCGGCCTTGGCGCACCGCTCGGCATGTATTTGGCGGCGGCGGGCGTCGGCACGCTGGGGCTGATGGATTTCGACGTGGTGGACGAGTCGAACTTGCAGCGGCAGATCGTGCATGGCACGCGCGACGTGGGACGACCGAAGATCGAGTCGGCGCGCGACCGTTTGAGCGACATCAACCCGCACATCAAGATCGAGACTTACGAGACGCGGTTGACGAGTGAGAATGCGCTTGAGTTGTTCCGCGAGTACGACGTGATCGCCGATGGCACGGACAATTTCCCGACACGCTATCTCGTCAACGACGCTTGTGTGCTGACGGGGAAGCCGAATGTCTACGGCTCGATCTTTCGCTTCGAGGGACAGGCGAGCGTCTTCTGGGCGGAGCGCGGCGCGTGCTATCGCTGTCTGTATGCGGAGCCGCCGCCGCCAGGCTTAGTCCCGTCATGCGCCGAGGGCGGCGTACTTGGCGTGCTGCCTGGCATCGTGGGCGCGATTCAAGCGAACGAGACGATCAAGTTGATCTTGGGCGACGGCGAGCCGCTGATCAATCGTCTGTTGCTGTTCGATGCGTGGAAGATGCGCTTCCGCGAATTGAAACTGCGGAAAGACCCGGAGTGCCCGGTCTGCGGGCCGCGCGCGACAATTAAAGAGTTGATTGACTATGAAGAGTTCTGCGGGCTGCGCCCACCGGCGGCCACACAGACACCGGAGGAGGAGAAGCCACAGATGGAAGAGATCACCGCGACCGAACTCAAACAACGCCTCGACCGGGGCGATGATTTACAGGTCATAGATGTGCGCGAGCCGCACGAGTATGAGATCGCGAAACTTGAACAGGCGAAACTGATCCCGCTTGGACAAGTGGTGAATCGCATGAGCGAGCTCGATCCGAGCCGCGAAACGGTGGTGCATTGCAAGATGGGCGGCCGGAGCGCGAAAGCCATCGAGTTGCTCAAGCGCGCGGGCTTTACGGGTAAACTCGCGAACCTTCAGGGCGGCATCACCGCCTGGTCGAACGAAGTTGATCCGTCAGTGCCGAAATACTAAGCACGAGGCAACAGACGCGAAATGAAAAACGCCTGCGCAGATCGGCAGGCGTTTTTCTTCGCGTCGGTTGGCGCCGCCCGTGCGCTTCGTCTGTGACCGCCAACTTATTTAGTGGCCGCTTGGGCTTGGTTGCGTTCGAGTCGTTGCGCGAGCAATTGCTTGCCGACATCGGCGCGGTTCGTGCTTTCGTCGCGGGCGGCGCGGAAGAATTGTGCGAGTCCCTCGTCGCCTTGTTGCACGGCATCGTTGATATACTGCTCGTAGGTCTGCGCGCCTTGCAGTGCATGATAGATGACGCTGATCAAATTGTACGTCGTATCCGGCGTGCCGGTGTTCGCTTCCGGTGGCATAAGAGTCTTCTCCCTCATTGAAAATAACAGACAGGTTAATGTACGGGGGAACTCGTGGGGGATCTTGCGCGCGAGCATAGCACAGACACGAGGAGCGGGCATAATACGGGATCGTTGCGCCTGCGCGCGTTGGCATTAGGCTGAGACCGGCTCGCCCGTCTGTGCGTTGAGCGTGGGACTAGCGGCGGCAACGCGCGCAGAAGGCGGCAGGAAGGGCCGCTCGCAGAACCAGAAGAAGAGGTAGGCACAAGCGACGCTGAGCGGCGTCATAATGAAGATCGCGACGATAAAGCCGGGTATGCCGCGCCCGGTGAAGCGCCATATTTCTAACATCACCAGTTCGTGCGTCAGGTACAGCGAGTAAGAGAAGAGACCGATAGTTGAACCCCAGCGCCAGAGTTGGGGCACGTTGCGCCACAGTCGGCCGCTCAACTCGGCGGCAACGACGCGATTGACAAGGATGAAGAGGCCGACGGCCCAGAGCGGATGTGTCAGCAGCCAGACGCCGTCATGCACGTACCAGGTCGTCCGTATATTTTCTTGCATGTAGGCCATCCCGGCGGCGCTCGCGACCGCCGCCAGCGCGACGCGCCAACTGCGACACCAGCGCGGCAACACGAAGAGGCCGCACGCCGCCTCGACACTCACCGCGCCCAGCGCCCACGTGAACCAATGGGCCGCCGCCGCCTCGTTCACCGGCAGAAAGATGCCGTAACGGTTCTTGATGACAAGACTCAGCATGAGCCATGCGACACGCGCACCGGCGCAGCACACGAGTGTAGTGCGCCAACCCCAACGCCGCCGTAGGAGCAAGAGGAGGAAATAGGCGAGGTAGAGTTGTTCTTCGATAGCGAGCGTCCAGAAGACGCCGTTGATGCCGTAGGCCGTGTGCGAGTCGAGATTGTGCAGCATCAACAGGTGCAGCACCGTATCGTAAAGATAGAAGCGCGTGAACGAGACGCCATCGGCAATGGCGGCGACCACGAGGAAGATGAGCAGCGCGCATAAGTAGGGTGGGTAGAGGCGACGCAGGCGGCGTCGCCAGAAGGGCACGAAGTCGGGTGTCGCCGGTCGGCCCGCGGCCTGCGCCTTGGCCCAGTGCAGGTGAATGCAGAAGCCTGAGATGACGAAGAAGAGAAAGACGCTGATGTAGCCGTAATGCACCAACGCGCGTACAGGCACGGCCAGCCAACGCATAATCAGTCCCACCTCGTCGCGCGGAGATTGCGTGACCGCGTGATAGATAACGACGTAGATCGCGGCGAAACCGCGTAGCGCGTCAAGACCGCGCAGCCTGCGCCAGTTAGCGACCGCAGAGATTTGCTTGGACTCTGGTGTTGGGGCGAAGTGCTGGACCAAACCGTAAACCGGCCTATGCTGCGTAAATTGTGCGAACGTGCGTGATGATAGCTTAGCCGGTCGGGTTTAGAAAACGCACTGACGGCAGACGGTTATATGCGCTGCGCGGTGCGCTCAGTTGATGTAAGTTGAGACAGTGTCCGAATCGAGGAGCGGCTCGTCGGCGATGTTCGGCACGGAGATGTGCGCCATGTTCGGTTGCTCCGTCAGTAGCTCGGCGGCCTGTTCGCCGGTCACGGCGCGGGAGAAGAGATAACCCTGCCCATAGGCGCAATTCAGCGCCCGCAGATGCACGAGTTGTGCTTCAGTCTCGATGCCCTCCGCGACTACCTTCATCCCCAAATTGTTCGCCAGTGTGATGATCGTGCGGACGATCTCCGTGTTCTCATCGCCCACGCTCATGCGCCCGATGAACGTGCGATCAATTTTCAGCATCGAGACGGGGAAGCGATGGAGATAGCTTAAAGACGAGTAGCCCGTGCCGAAGTCGTCAATGCTCAATTGCACGCCGAGCGCGCGGAGTTGTTTGAGCATGGTGGCGGCCGCCTCGGCATTCTCCATAACGACGCTCTCGGTGATCTCAAGTAACAGGCAGCGTGGATCGAGTGAAGTCTCAGCGAGCGTCTGTTTGATCTGATCGATCAGGTGCGGCTGGCTGAACTGCCGGCTCGATAGGTTGACGCTGATGGTGAGCGGATGCGACGTGAGCTTTTGCATTTGGCACATCTGCCGGCACGCTTCCGCCAGCACCCAGCGGCCGATCTCGAAGATCAAGCCGGTCTCTTCCGCAAGCGGAATGAATTCATCGGGCGCGATGAAGCCGCGTTCCGCGTGCGGCCAGCGCAAGAGCGCCTCGAAGCCCGCGAGCCGGTTCGTGTCGAGCGCCATGATCGGTTGGTAATAGACCTGAAACTCGCGCCGCTCGACGGCGCGCCGCAGATCGTTCTCAAGCGTTAGCAGGGCGACGGCGCGGGCGTGCATCACCGTGTCGAACAGTTCGTGCCGCGCCTTGCCGTTCTCTTTGGCGCGGTACATCGCGGTGTCTGCATCGCGCAAGACATTCTCCGGGTGCAGGTAGCCGGTGGCGCTCAGCGTGATGCCGATGCTGGCAGTGGTGTAGACCTGGTGACCGTTTAGGTTGAAGGGCTGCGACAAATCACTTTGTACGCGCTCCGCGACCGCGATGGCAGCGCGCGTGTCCGCCAATCCGTCAAGCAGAATGGCGAACTCGTCACCGCCGAGCCGCGCCACCGTGTCCATCGGGCGCAGACAGCCTTCAAGCCGGCGCGCGAGCGCAATGAGCAGCAGGTCGCCGACGCCATGTCCGAGGCTATCGTTAATGTTTTTGAAGCGGTCGAGATCGACGAAGAGGACGGCGAATAGATGATCGCTGCGCCGCCGGGCACGCTCGATAGCGAGTTTCAGGTGATCGAGCAAGAGCGCGCGATTCGGTAGCCCCGTCAGCGCATCGTGGAAAGCGGCATGGCGAAAGTGCTCACGGCTATGCTGTAGCTCTTGGCTGATGCGCTGCTGCTCGGCTATGTGGAGCGAGAGTTCGTCGACGTGCCGCTCTGCCTGTTCGATCTGCGTCATCTTCGTCTCGACACTGTTGAGGTAAGTCCGGTAGGTGAAGTAGACGATGGCGATAATGGGCGTCATGGCGAGGAAGGCGTAGAAGCCGAGTATGCCGACGAGCTTGGCGATGAGACCGGCGGCCGACGCGCCCGCAAAATATGTGAGCGACGTGTAGAGGAAGTGCCCCTTCCAAACAGGCCAGAAGCGCTCGCCGGCTTTCAACGAGAGACAACCGGCGATCAGGCTGGTGTTGGTCGCATACTGCACGAGCGCCATCACGCTCAGGGCCATGATGAGCTTCTCGGAGTAGGCATGCTGCGCTAACGCGGCCGGCGAGCCGAAGCAGAGCCGCACCGCCCAGACGGTCAGGAAATATGAGAGCGCCATCACCCCCGCATTGAAGAGGTGATGAAACTTCTTCTTCGTCACCCGCAGCGAGGTGCAAATCGCCTCGACCGTCGCGAGCAGGATCGCCGCCTCGCCGTCAAAGAGCAAGATGGTCAGGAAGAGGAAGGTGTCGGAGACGGTGATTTGGCCGCGCACGCGGGGCACGCGCACGCTCAAGCGCGAGCCGATGCCGGCGGTGATAAGCGCCAAGATCAGGAAGCGCTGATCGAGCCGCGCCACAGACAGGCGGGTCGCAGAGTAGGCGCATGCCGCCGCGCCCAGCGCGATGACCGCCCACATGAAGAGCTTGGTGAAGCGACTACCCTTAACTTCCATGCTGTCGGAAGGCAGACGAAGAACCACTAATGTCGTGGCATAATTTTGAGGAATTAGCTGGGGCAGAAGCGGTAGGGCGAACAAACGCGCCCCCGCCACAGTTCAAATTTAGCATATAACCTGCGCCGGGGGCGATAATTCCTGAAGAAAAGATCCAAACCCGATAAGCTTACAACCTCTACACTGAAAAGATTAAAAGCAAAGCAATCCGGCATGGCCGGCTACGTTCTTGATAAAAGCCCAAACTTTCGGCAAACACCTGTTAACTAATTGTGATGTAATCAACGTCATAGCCGTCAGGGCAGTGCGGAGGGCACGAATAGTTGAGAGCGGCAAGTGCCGGGTGAAAAGGGGTCGAGCCGCAGTGGAAAATGAAGGGTTGATAGTTAGTGCTGGCTCGTTTCGCCTTTTTCTGTTATTATCCCGCGATTTTACAGGCCATGTTCACAGCCGAAACAAAGCAGTCAGGGCGTCCGTATCACGGAATGCAACAGGCTGCCCGGCTGGTGCATCTAATCCCTGTCGTATCAATAGCTTAATTTTTTAGCGATACGACGAATGTGGGCGTTAGTTGGGTGGGGCAGGCGTTGGCGTGAGCGGCGTTTCCAGTTAAGTGGGGAGCTACCGCCGGGCGCAGGCGGGGTATGACTGAGGAAATTATGAGCATTGATATGAACAAGCGTGGTGACGAGGGATTTATCGAGCCGCGAGGCAACAGTTATTCGCCGTTTGAGGCTTTAGGCCAAGAACTAACTGAAGACGCCATCCCGGCGGACATTGAAGATGTGCTGCAAAAACTGGACGGCACGAATCTGGGCGAGGCAGACGCCGACGAGCTGCTGATCGAGCAGGCCGCGGCGGCCGTGCCGCACGAGGAACAGCACGACGATGTGTTCGCCGAGGAGGACGATCTTGACCTCTCCGCCGGCGACGACGACAAATCAATTGACCCTGTGCGCATGTACCTGCGGCAGATGGGCACTGTGCCGCTCTTGACGCGCGAGCAGGAGGTCTCCATCGCCAAGCGCATCGAGGCCGGGATCATTCGGT
>JBBRYU010000146.1:0-10824 GCA_038237345.1 Pyrinomonadales bacterium | reverse complement strand
CTTCCAGTTGCCGGCGATGATAGGTTTTCGCAAGATATGTTAAGGGTAAAGGATGCAGGGAAAGAAACGATTATCGCTTCATCCTTCATCCTTCATCCTTCATCCTTTCATTCAGCGCAGCGACGCCCGGCAGTTCGTCACCCGCTAAGAATTCGAGCGTTGCGCCGCCGCCGGTGGAGATGTGCGTGATGCGTTCGGCGACGCCGGCCTGTGTGACGGCCGCGACCGAATCGCCGCCGCCGACGATGACGGTCGCGCCGTGGTCAGCGGCTGCGGCAACGGCGTGCGCGACGCCGACCGTGCCTTCGTCGAAGCCGAGTTCTTTCTCCTCAAAGATACCCATCGGGCCGTTCCAGATGATGGTCTGCGCGTCGTGCAAGGCACGCGAAAAATGCGCGACCGTCTCGACGCCGATGTCCACCCCGACATGGCCGGCGTTGGTGAATTCGATGGGGATCGTCTTCTTGCTCTTGAGCGGGTCGTAGCTATCCACGACGACGTGATCGGTCGGCAACAACAACTCGACGCCCGCGCTTGCGGCGCGCGCCACGATCTGGCGCGCCGTCTCAAGTTTGTCGTCCTCGACGAGCGACTTGCCGATGGTGAAGCCCTGCGCCTTGAAAAACGTGTACGCCATCGCGCCGCCGATGAGCAGTTTATCCACGTGGCGCGCGATGAGCGCATCAATCACCGCGATCTTGTCCGACACCTTCGCGCCGCCGAGGATGGCGACGAACGGATGCACAGGATTGTTGATAACACGGCCCAGGTAATCGAGTTCCTTCTGCATCAGCAGACCGGCAGCTGCTTGCGCGACGAATTTCGTGATCCCTACGGTCGAAGCGTGTGCGCGATGCGCCGCGCCAAAGGCGTCGTTCACATACACGTCGCACAAAGCAGCCAACTCACGCGCAAACCCTTCATCGTTTTTCTCTTCTTCCGGATGGAAGCGCAGATTCTCCAGCAACAACACGTCGCCATCATTCAGCGCGCTCACCTTTGCCCGCGCCTCTTCGCCGGTGCAGTCCATGGCAAATGCGACGGGCTTGTCGAGCAATGTCGCCAGATGTTCGGCGACTGGCCGCAGACTGTACTTTTCCACGCGTTCGCCTTTAGGCCGGCCCAGATGCGACGCGAGGATCACGCGCGCGCCCTGCTCAAGTGCGAACCGGATCGTCGGCAACGCCGCAGTGATGCGTGTGTCATCCGTCACCTTACCTTCCTTAATCGGCACGTTGAAGTCCACCCGCACAAAGACGCGCTGGCCCTTCAGGTCGAGGTCTTTGATTGACAGCTTCATAAGGCAGTGCCGAGTGCCAAGTGACAGCTGACGAGTGCCAAGTTGAGAAACTTCTTACTCGTCACCTGTCACTCGTTACTGCTATTAAAATCCCTTCTGCGCGATGAATTTAACGAGGTCGCGAACGCGGCAAGAGTAGCCCCACTCGTTGTCGTACCACGAAAGCACTTTGACGAGGTTGCCGCCGACGACTTTCGTATAGTCGGCGTCCACGATGGAAGAGTTGTCGTTCTTACGAAAATCAACCGAGACGAGCGGCTCTTCCGAGAACGCGAGGATGCCGCGCAGTTCTTCATTCGCCGCGTTCTTCAACGCCGTGTTGACCTCTTCGGTGGTGGTCTGCCGCTCTACGACCATCACAACATCCACGAGCGAGACGTTCGGCGTCGGCACGCGCACGGAGATGCCGTCGAACTTGCCCTTCAGTTCGGGCAGCACGAGGGCGACAGCTTTAGCCGCGCCGGTCGAGGTCGGGATCATCGAGAGCGCGGCGGCGCGGGCGCGGCGCAGATCGCTGTGCGGCAGATCGAGCAACTGCTGATCGTTCGTGTACGAGTGAATCGTCGTCATCTGCGCCGATTTGATCTGGAAATTCTCGTGGATGACTTTGGCGACGGGTGCCAGACAATTAGTCGTGCAGGAGGCGTTCGAGATGATGTGGTGCGCGGCCGGGTCGTAAGCGTTCTCGTTGACGCCGAGCACAATTGTGATGTCCTCATTCTTCGCGGGCGCGCTGATGATCACCTTTTTCACCGAGCCGCGCAGATGTTTGCGCGCGTCCTCCGCTTTCGTAAAGCGTCCGGTCGATTCGATCACGATCTCCGCGCCCACTGATTCCCAGTCGATGGCTGCCGGGTCTTTCTCGGAGAAGACGCGTAACTCTTTATCGTCCACGCGAATGCCGTTCTCGCTCGCCGAGATATCGTGCGCGAGGTTGCCCAGCACCGAGTCGTATTTCAGCAGGTGCGCGAGCGTCTTCGTATCCGTGATGTCGTTGACGGCGACGAACTCGATACTAGAGTCGCCCAAACTGGTGCGCAGAATGTTACGCCCGATACGTCCGAAACCGTTGATGCCGACTTTCACTGCCATGTCACTCAAAGCCTCCTCGCCGTCGTCTCGTTAATCTCAATAGAGGCGGGAACGAACGCATACACACAGGCGCGTGTCCCAACCCAACTACCTTGCGCAAGAATTTAAGTGCGACCGAAGATCGGCAAGATAATCGGCGCGTGCGGCCACTGTCAAGGAATCGCGCCCGTAGCCTACCGAAACATGGTGGAAGATTGCGCCGCCGCCGGTTTCTCTTTTGCGTCTCGATTCCGGGATTAGTGTTTCGCGCTTTCGCCACTCGCTGTCACCCTATCCTCATCAAAGTCACGCCATTTCGCCACCAAAACAAACCGCTTATCTGGTCTCTCGCTTGCTTATTATGAAACCCCACGCATGAGCGTGACGTAGTAGGAACTGACTTGCGGCGTCCGGTTTTTGTCAATGCTAAATTCGCCGGCCCGCTTGTCGTTCAGCAAAGTTTCCCTGAGGAGTTTATGGTTTGATGTTGAGTTATCGCCTGCGCACATCTTTGCAGACCGCGACCGTCTGGCTGACCCTGTGCGCCGTCACCCTCGCCCAGACACCTGCGCCCACGCCGCTCAATCCGGCGCAGCAGGACGCCACGCGCCCGCCCGGCACGCAGCAGCAACAGCCGATCCCGGAGCAGGCACGCCCCAGCACTGATCCGACGCGGCCACCCTCGACGCAACAGGTTTCGCCACAGACGCCGCCGGGCACGACGTTCCCGCCTGCGACGCAGACGCCTCTCCCCGGCGCTACACCATCCGCGCCTGTCACCGGTGTTGCACCTATCACGCCGCAGAATCCGTTGACGTTGCCTGAGGGGCAGGAACAGACGCCGTCCGTTTTGACGGACACACAACCGCGCCCCGTGCCGCCCATGCCGTCGCTCACGCGGCTCGGTGTGCAGAGCGATCACGCATTGCCCTTGACGCTGAATGAAGCGATCCGGCGTGCGCTTGAGAACAACAACGATATCGAGGTCGCGCGCGGCGATGTGAAATTCGCCGAGACGCAACTGCGCTCGCTGGAAGGCGTCTACGAGCCGCTGCTGCAATTTAACCCGCAGATCAATAATTCCGTCCGCCCCGTCTCGAGCACGCTGGCTGGATCGAATCAAGGCTCGACCGTCACCACAACCGACATCAACAACGACTTCGCGATCACGAAACAGTTCGTCAAGGGTGGCGGCAACTACTCTTACTTCTTCAATAACACGCGCGAGACGACCAACTCGCGCTTCACGACGCTCAACCCTTTCTACTCCTCGAATCAGGGCATACAGTTTTCGCAGCCGCTCTGGCGCAATCGCAGAATTGATTTCAACCGCCGGCAAATACGCATCCAGCGCAAGCGGCTCGAACAATCGGACGCGGATTTCCGTCGGCGCACGATTGACGTGATCCAGCAGGTGCAACGTGCTTATTGGGATTTGGCCTTCGCCCTGCGCGACGAGGAGAATCAAGTTGCGAACGTGAAATTGGCGCAAGAGAATTTCCGCCGCACAGAAGCCAGCGTCGCCGCCGGCGCATCTGCGCCGCTTGAGCGCGCCGAAGTGCAGACCGAGTTATCGAATCGCATCTCCGCGCTGTTAAGCTCGTCGCAACTCGTCTCGATTGCAGAGAACAACCTCAAGGCTTTGCTTTTGAAAGACCCGCTCGCGCCGGAATGGTCAGCAGCGATTGTGCCGACCGACCGGCCCTCGTTCGATGATTCTCCGGTTGATCTCAATGCCGCGCTCACAGAGGCGCGCACGAGCCGGCCCGAGTTGCGCCGGCAAAAGTTACAGCAAGAGATCAACGACATAGACATCACTTTTTATAAGAACCAGGCCAAGCCGCGCATTGATCTGACCGGTTCAATCTCGACAACCGGTTTGGCCGGCACTCCGGCGCTCGGTTCGAACAGCACCGGCGGGCTAGTGCCGCTCATCGGCGGCGACCCAACCCTCAATGCGAATGCTTTCTTGTTGTCGCAGATCAACACCATTCTCCCGCGCGTGGGGCTAGCCACCGTCACGCCGCCTAATGTCACAGTGCAAGGCTCCGGTGTATCCAACAACGTGGTCGGCGGCTACGGACAGACGCTCCAGAATCTGTTCAACTTCAAGACGCGCAACCTCGTCGTCGGCGCAACGATTCAGTTGCCTTTGCACAATCGCACGGCTAAGGCGAATCTCGCGGGCGTGAACATTCAACGCGAGCAACTCGCGGCGCAGATGCGTTCGCAAGAGCAAGGTATCGAAGTCGAAGTCCGCAACGCGGCCCAATCGGTCGAGACGGCGCGCTTGCGCGTGCTAGCGGCCCGGGAGGCGCGCCAGAACGCGGAACTGCAACTAGCGGGCGAGCGGCGACTCTATCAAGTCGGCCGTTCAACCACGTTCCTGCTGTTCCAACGCGAGAACGCGCTCGTCAACGCGCGCAATCAAGAACTGCGCGCCGAGACCGACTACAACAAGGCACTCGCCGATCTGCAACGCGCTACGTCAACGACGCTGCGCGCCAACAACGTCATCGTCGAAACGCCGACACTGCCGTAACGATCCCGGCTACGGCTCATACATCTATGCCGGCTGATGCGCGATATTTGATCGCATCAGCCGGCCTCATCTTTAAGAGGCAGCGACAAACCCTGCCCCTCCACGTTTTCTCACTCGCCGATTTGCAGATCAGCTTGGGGTAACAACTGCCGGCGCGCTTCGTCCGGTTGAAAGACGCAGGCCGCGGGGTGTTCATGTAACACTTCGGCGAGTAGTTGATCGGCCATCTGCTTGTTGTCCCAGATACGCTGCCCCTGTGCGAGGATGATGAAGAGGACGACGCCTTCGTCTTTCGTGTAGACGAGACCGCCAAGGTTCGACATGCCGCCGTCCTGTTGTGTGAGCGTGCCGGTTTTGCCCACGACCGCGCCCTCGAAGCCCGTCCCCTCCATCCGGCGGCGCAACGTGCCCGCATCGCAACTCGCCACCGGCAAAATGTCTTCCGGCTTCAATCCCTGTCGCCGCGCCTCATCAATCAACGCATGGACGACCGCGACAAGACCGCGCGCACTCATGCGGTTATTGTATAACCCGGAGGTCGTTTCAAGCTGCACTTGCTCTGCCGGCAGCTTGAGTTGTGCGCTTACTGCTCGCGCAACGCCGGCCGCGCCGCCGAGCAGGTCGCCGATGCGGTGCGCGATGAAGTTGACCGAATGCGCGTTCATGTAGAGCAGTATGTCGCGCAACGGATACGAGCGCAACGCGAATAGCTGCGTGCCACTTGGTTGCTCTGCGACGCCCGTACCGGTCGGCCTTAATTGCATCGCCTGGGCAGCATACTTCGCGGAGTCCTCCGGCTTTTCACTCACGTTGAAAGAGAAGCGCGGCGTGACGAGTAGTTTTCCCTGCACGCGCTCGATGCCGCGCGCTTTCAATTCGCGCGCTAACAACACCGCAGACATGTCGCCGAAGCTCGGATCATCGCCGGCCAGATAAAGGTCGCCGTGCAGCGTTTTCTTCTGATCGATCTGGCCGGCCACGTAGACGCGCGTCGCGAAGCGATAGTCTTTGCCCAATTGCTTCAGGGCGACAAGCGAGGTGGCGAGTTTGACGAGCGACGCGGGATTATAAGCGGTGTCGGCATTGTGCGTGGCGAACACGTGTTGACCGTCGTAGGTTTCGATCAGGACGCCATGCCGTTCCGGTTCTTCACCGCGCGCACCGTACCAAGTCGCCACGTCGAACTGCGGCTCAGGCGGCCGGTTGATCGTCGCCTCGAACGTCGGATCGGGTGCGGTCGTCAGCGCGGCGACGGTCGTATCGGCGACGCGCTCTCCGGCGCGCTTAGCGAGCGTCAGTGAGTAAGGGACGAAAGTGAGGACGGCGATAGCTATCGCGCCCAGCGCGAGCGTCAACCAGACGGGCCTGCGAGGATTCACGCGCGTCCCTCCCGGTGGCTTGTTCGATTCGGTCTTTCGCAAATCATCGCAAAGTCTTAATATGCTTGTGCGCGTATGTGCGCGTCAAGTAGCCCGTTCACGCGAAGAATCCGCAGCTAGCAAATACCTACAGCATGATCCTTTCGCTCATCTTGCAATCCGACGTAGCCGCACCGCAATTGCTGCCCTTCCCGCTCATGCTCGCCGCCGTCGCCGCCCTCGGCTGCGTGATTGGCAGCTTCTTAAATGTCGTCATCCATCGCGTCCCGCGTGAAGAGTCAATCGTCTTTCCCAACTCGCGCTGCCCGCAATGCGATACGGCCATACGACCGTACGACAACATCCCCATCATCAGCTACCTCGTGCTGCGCGGCCGCTGCCGCAACTGCCGCACGCCGATCTCCGCGCGCTATCCGGCCGTCGAAGCATTGACCGGCATATTGTTCGCGTTGACCTTCTGGCATGACGGGCTTGCGCCCGTGCTGCCCTTCGATCTCATCTTCGTCGCCGCGCTCGTGGCGCTTGTCTTCATCGATGCCGAGCACATGATCCTGCCGGACGTGATCACGCTGCCCTGTCTGGCCATCGCGCTCGTCTGCCGTGCGCTCGTGCCGAACCTCTATGGTTTGAGTTTCCTGACGGGTGGACTAATGGCCGGTTGGCCTGCATGGGCGGTCTCATCATTCGGCGCGTTGCTCGGCGCGGCTATTGGCGGCGGCTCGCTCTGGTTGGTGGGTTGGCTGTGGGAACGCCTGCGCGGGGTGGAGGCAATGGGCTTGGGCGACGTAAAGATGATGTTTATGGTCGGCGCGCTCTTGGGTTGGCCGCGCACGCTGCTCACCATCTTCATCGCCGTCCTCGCCGGCTCAATTATCGGCGTCGCCGTGATGCTCTGGCGCCGCGAACGCGACATGCAAATGCAATTGCCCTTCGGCATTTTTCTCGGCATCGGCGCGCTCATCAGCCTGCTCGCCGGCCACGAGATCATCAACTGGTACATCGGCCGCTTCATCTTTTGAGAGGTCAGAAGTTTGAGATTAGAGATTAGTCAAAAACTGATTTCCCTAGCCTCTGACCTTTGACCTCTGACTTCTGACCTCTAACCATGTCCCGTTACGAAAATCGTGTACAGTTAGCGCTGGCGCTGGTGGTCGGCTTGCTGCTGCTCGCGAACCTGTTCACCTTGACGCTCGTGGCGCTGACGCCGCAGACGCGCGCGGCGCGTGCGCCCATTCTCTTCACAGTCTTCGTCATCACGCTCGTCGTCAGCGTGCCCTGCGTGCTGCTGCTCCCGCGCTGGCTGCTGCGTCCCTACCGGCAACTTGTCGGCGAAGCAGAACGCGCGCCCATCTCAGCGCGACCTGCGGGCGCGCGTGACGAGACCGAGTTTGTGCTGGAGACTTTTCAAGCGGTCGTGGGGCAGTTACGCGCACAGCAACACGAATTGGAACTGTTGAGCGCGCGGGCGAGCGCGCGGGCCATGACCGCGGAGCAGTTCAGCGAGCGCATCATCGCCAGCGTCCCGTCTGGCCTCGTCGCTTTCGACGCGCAGGGGCGCGCCACGGTCGTCAACGCGCCTGCGCGTGCGCTGCTCGAAGTTACAGGCACAGCCGAAGGCCAAACAGTGCGACAACTACTCCACACCACGCCGGAGCTAGCCGAGTTGGTCGAGCGTTGTCTGCAAACAGGTGAGTTGTATCGCCGTGAAGAGGTGACAGCGGAGGGCGTGGCCAGCGTCCGGCGTTTGGGCACGACGGTCGCGCCGATTGATCCGCAACCGCATGCGGGCGCACGCGGCGCGCTGTGTTTGCTCACGGACATCACGGAGGTAGCGCAACTGCGCGAAGCGTTAGCGCTCAAGCGCAATCTGGAAAGCCTCGGCGAGATGTCCGCCGGTCTCGCGCACGAATTCAAGAACGCGCTCGCCACGCTGCACGGTTACGCGCAACTCTTACAGAAACTCGAGTTGGACGAACGCGGGCGTGCCGCCACTGCCGCGCTCCTTCAAGAAGTCCGCAGCCTCACCGCGCTGGTCACGAGTTTCCTCAACTTCGCGCGCCCGCAACCGCTCACTCTCAGCGATGTCCCGCTCGAAGCATTGCTCGCCGATTGCGCCACAGAATTGCAACCGCTTTTCGCCGAACGGCGCGTCGCGCTCGACATCAACGGCACGTTGCCCGTCGTGCGTGCAGACGAACGTATGTTGCGCCAAGCACTCCTGAATCTGTTACGCAACGGAGTTGAAGCCATCGAGGATGATAAAGATGAACGTCGCATCAGCGTGCGCAGCTCGCGCCTGAGAGATGCGCAATCTCACGAGTGGGTCGTGTTTGAAATCGAAGATAGCGGCGCGGGCATCTCCGCGCCTGATCTGCGTCGCATCTTTATTCCCTTTTTCACCACCAAGGCCCACGGGCACGGGATCGGTCTCGCGCTCGCCCACCGCGTCGTCACCGAGCACGGCGGCACGCTCTCTGCGACGAACGCCCAAACAGGCGGCGCACGCTTCACGCTTCGTCTGCCGCTGTGATGTTATGCCTTAAAACTCTTGCGGGAAATATTCGCGCCAACGACTATCAACCAGCGTGGCGATGTCGGGGCGGACGATCAACTCAGCGGGATAGCCGGGCTTCATGCGCGCGTCAATAACGATGGGCGCGCGATAGGCAAGGTGATGACGTTGCACGTTTGTGCCGGCCGCGTGGATGTCGGCCGCAGGCTCAAAGCGCGTCCAAGTGGCCCAGAGAAAAGCAGCCGCCGAGCACGCGACGGTCGCGTCGTCATGGAGGACGACGAGCGGCCAATCAGCGAAGGCTGCTGCATTTGCCAGCCGTGCTGCTTGCTCCACATCTTGCGCATAAGGCAGACCTTCGACGACGAGACAACCGCCACAGAAAACTTCAGCGCGCTTGACGTCGGCTGGTAGCGCGCCGCGAAACTCGCGCGGCAGGTCGCGCACCGCAGCGCCTAAGCCGAGCATGATCGCTTTGCTACCCTCGTTGATACGACCACTTGTGTAATCGAGCGTGTCCATCGAAACGTTCGAGAAGATAAACAGATCAGTCTCGAAACGCGCGCGCGCTAAGATGTGCTCGAAGAGCGCGCGAAAGTCGCGCAGGTCTTGCGGTGTATCTGTCAGCAACAGAAATTTAGTGAGCGAGAGCTGGCCTTCGCCGAGGATGCGGAAGGCGGAGACGAGCGCCTCGCGGGCGTAGCGTTCACGCACGACGGCGGCGGCGAGCGAGTGGAAACCGGTCTCGCCATATGACCACAGATCACGCACGCTCGGCATGACGAGCGGAAAAAGCGGCGCGAGCAGTTGTTGCAGGTAATCGCCGATGAAGAAATCTTCTTGCCGGGGTTTGCCGACGACGGTCGCCGGATAGATCGCGTCGCGCCGATGGCAGACTGTCTCGACGTGCAAGACCGGATAGTCGTGTTGCAGCGAGTAATAGCCGTAGTGATCGCCGAAGGGGCCTTCGGGTCTGCGTTCATGCGGCGGCACGCGCCCGACGAGCGCGAACTCTGCTTCCGCGATGAGGCGGTGACCGTTGCCGCTCGGATTTTGTGTTGTGCCGAGCTTCGCGCCCGCCAATACTGAGGCCAGCACAAGCTCCGGCACGTCCTCCGGCAAAGGCGCAATGGCGGCGAGGATGAGCGCGGGCGGCCCGCCCAAGTACATGGTGACGGGCAGCGCCTGCTGCAACTCTTCCGCCGCGCGATAATGAAAGCCCCCGCCTTTGTGTATCTGCCAGTGCATGCCCGTCGTCTGCGCGTCGAAGCATTGCATGCGATACATGCCGAGATTGTGTTTGTGCGTCGCCGGATGCTCCGTATAGACGAGCGGCAGAGTGAAGAATGGCCCGCCGTCCTCCTGCCAAGTCGTCAACACGGGCAACTCATCGAGCCGCGCCGGTTGCTCGATCACTTCCAACACGGGCGCGCGGCGCATGCGTTTCGTGCCAAGTTTCAACGCTTCGAGCGCGAGCGCGCGGTGCTGCCAGAGGGCGCGCGGGCGTGGCGGCAACAGCGACTCGGCGACGTGTACGACCTCGCGCACCAGCGCTTCCGGCTTTGGCCCGAAGGCCAGTTCGATCCGCCGCGCCGTGCCGAACAAGTTCGTCACCACCGGATAGCGACTGCCGCGCACATTCTTGAACAGAAGCGCGGGGCCGCCGCGTGCGATCACACGCCGGTGAATTTCGGCCAATTCAAGATACGGATCGACTTCGGCTTCAATTGTGACGAGATCGCGTTCGTGCGCGAGCAGCGTTAGAAATGAGCGCAGGTTTGCATGCATCGGATATGAATTAACCACAAAGACACGAAGAGCACAAAGAAGAACAGAGGGTCTTTTCTTTGTGCCCTTATATCGATTTGCAAAGGCAAGTGACTACGCCATGCCGGGAGCGGGGGCAAACAGCCCCCCCATAGCGCGCCCCCCGCAAGAGGGGGAGCGCCCAAACGCGCGGGGGGGGGGCGGGAGCCCCCCCAACCCCCCCCCCCCCAATTACAAAAGCAATAATGTATAT
>JBBRYU010000145.1:0-10894 GCA_038237345.1 Pyrinomonadales bacterium | reverse complement strand
AGAACGAGAAGCCGCCGACGATGTTGTAGGGCAATCCCGCGCGGCGCAACGCTTCTTCAAAGACGCGCGACTGCGCGTTCGTGCGATAGAGGATGGCCGCGCGCAAGTCCGGCTCGCGCCGCCGGTGCTCTTCGATCTTCGCCGCGACGAAGCGCGCCTCGCCTTCGGCATCGAGCGCCTGATAGTAGCGGATCGACTCGCCTGCCGGGTTCGCCGTCCACAGCGTCTTGCCCTTGCGCTCGGTGTTATTCTTCACGACCGCGCCGGCCGCGTCGAGGATAGTTTGCGTTGAGCGATAGTTCTGCTCAAGGCGTATGACGGCCGCCGTCGGGTAATGCTGCTCGAAGTTCAGAATGTTGGTGATGTCCGCGCCGCGCCATTTGTACACGCTCTGATCCTCGTCACCGACCACACAGATGTTCTGTCGCTGCTCGGTCAAAAATCTAATCAATGCGAACTGGAGGCTGTTGGTGTCTTGATATTCGTCAACGAGGATGAAGCGGAACTTGTCGTTGTAATGGGCGCGCACCCCTGCGTCTTTGCGCAGTAGGCGGACAGTTTTGATCAACAGGTCATCGAAGTCGAGCGCATTGTTATTGCGCAGGCGTTCTTCGTAGAGTTTGAAGATGCGGGCGATGGCGGCGCGTTTGTCGTCGCCATACTCGATGCGGGCGGCATAGGCTTCGGCGTCGAGACCTTGATTCTTAGCGTGGCTGATCGCGCCCTGCGTCTGGCGCGGCGCGAGGCGCTCGCTGTCGTAGCCCAAATCCTTGATCGCGCTTTTGACGACGCGGATCGAGTCGTCTTGATCGTAGATGGTGAACGAGCGCGTGTAGCCTTCGTCAAGCGCAGCGATGTCGCGGCGCAGGATGCGCACGCAGAGACTGTGGAAAGTGGAGATGAGCGGCGCACCGCGCAGCGGGTGCTGACCGAGCAGACGCAGCACGCGCTCGCGCATCTCGCCCGCCGCTTTGTTCGTGAACGTGACCGCGAGGATGTGAAACGGCTCGACATTGCGCTCCGCAATGAGATACGCGATGCGCTGCACGATCACGCGCGTCTTACCGGAGCCTGCGCCCGCGAGAATGAGCAGCGGCCCCTCGGTCGTCAGCACGGCCGCGCGCTGTTGTTCGTTGAGTCCTGCGAGAAAATCCATAAAGAAGTAGGCAGTAGGCAGTAGGCGGTAAGCAGTAACAGCAGTTTGTTTCTCAACTGCTTACTGCCTACCGCCTACTTGATCAGTTTCTGCACCGCCTTGAATTGCTCGTGGCGGGCGTCGCGCAGGAGTTCAAACAGCGCGAGTTCGGTTGACGATGGCAGCGCGCCGCTCGTGCGCATCTTCTCGATGCCGACGTGCTTGTTGTGCGCGGCGCGGGCGGTGATGCAGTCGGTTAAGAGATGAACTTGAAAACCGCGCGCGAGCAGATCGTGGGTCGTCTGGTTGACGCAGATGTGCGCTTCGATGCCGCAGACGAGAATCTGTTGCGCGCCGTAACGTTCGAGTTGGGCGCTGAACTCCTGCGCGCCGCACGAACTGAACGCAGTCTTCTCAATCGGTTCGACGCTCGGCGGCAACGCGGCGCGGATTTCGCCCGCCGTGTGGCCCAAGCCCGTGGGATATTGCTCGGTGACGACGACCGGCACATTGAGCAGTTGCGCGGCGCGCGCGATGAGCGCAATGCGCGCGGCCGTCGCGGCGAAGTCGGCGATGACGGCGCGAAAATTCTCCTGCATGTCTATGATGACGAGCGCGGTGCGCGGCGCGTCGAGCGTGTGTGCGTGGCTCATGTTTTATTACCCGTACAACATTTAAGCACAAGCGGCGAGGCGCGCAAAACTCACCGCCCGTTGCCTTCCGTGTATGCCTCATGCAGTTTAACCGGCACGGTCTTGCGCCGCAGTTTGAGGTTAAGCAACTCGACCAGAACGGAGAAGGCCATGGCCGTGTAGACGTACCCCTTCGAGACGTGTTGGTGGAAGCCTTCGATGATGAGCGTTGTGCCGATGAGCAAGAGGAAGCTGAGCGCGAGCATCTTCACGGTCGGGTGGCGGTGAACGAAATTGCTCAAGGGCGCAGCGAACACGAGCATGAAGCCCACGGCGATGACGACCGCCGTGACCATGACGGCGAGCCTGTCCACCATGCCGACCGCCGTGATGACAGAGTCGAGCGAGAAGACGATGTCAAGCAACATGATCTGCACGATGACGCTCGCAAACGATGGCCCCACGCGCGCCGCCGCCCCGCCCTCTTCGCCTTCGAGCTTCTGGTGTATCTCGTGCGTGCTCTTGCCGATCAAAAATAGTCCGCCGCCGATCAGGATCAGGTCGCGCCCGGTCAGGCCGAAACCGAAGACCGTGAAGAGCGGCGCGGTCAGACGCATGATCCAACTGAGCGAGAAGAGCAGGGCGATGCGCGTCAGCATGGCGAGCGCGAGGCCAATGGTGCGGCCACGCGCTTGCTGCGCCGGGGGCAGTTTGCCCACGAGGATGGAGATGAAGATGACGTTGTCTATGCCGAGGACGATCTCCAGCACGGTCAATGTCAGTAGGCCGACGAGGGCCTGCGGGTCGGTCAGCCAGTCCATATACGATGCCTCTTAAAATATTGGGTCATATGAAATGATTGCTCCATGATCAGCGAGCGGCGGGCGAAAGGCAAACGAAGCGACGCAGCAGGGAGTTTGAAGTACCACGCGGCAGGGAGTTTGGAGTACCGCCTTTAGGCGGGCTTTTCTTGCCTGCCAAATGTAATCAGGCGGTAGCGAATTAAAACCCGCCTAAAGGCGGTACTCCAAACGCTCGCGCCCTGCCTGCCTTGTTCTTGCGCCTGCGCTGCTATTGTGGTCGCAGCCGCAGTTGATAATCGGCGAGGCGTTGACAGGGTTGCAGCTCAAGTGTCTCGGTCGGCTCGGCGTCGCGGCGCAGTTGTGTGCGCGTCTGTACGTCGGGGTAGACGGACGCGAGCGCGTCGTCCGCGCCCGGTTCGCGCGGCGCGGCGGGGCGCGTGAGCAAGTGGTAGCGGCCGGGCGCGAGGTGCGTGAACGCGAACGTGCCGTCGGTGCGGACGCGGGCGGCCACATAACGCAACGCCTCGTCGGCACGCGCCGGCTCGGCGGGCACGAGGTAGATTTGCAGGTCGGGCAGCGACGTGCCTTCGGCGGCGGGCACGACGCGACCGTGCAACGCGGCCGCGCCGGGCGCGAGCGTGAGCGTCAAGCCGTTGACCTGTGCGCCGGCAGCGAGCGTCAATCCGTCGGTGAGCGGGTTGTTCGCGGGGCGGGCGGCGGGCGCGTTCGGCTTCGCGCCGGCAGTGTTGGCTGCGGCGGGCGTGGCAGATGCAAGCGCGGCAGTGCTTATGTACCAATCGGGGCCGGGCGGGCGCACGTCGAGGTGGAAGCGACCCGGCGCGAGACCGCGCAGGGCGAACTCATTCTTATCGTCGGGCGCGGCGTCGGCGAGCTTCGCGCCGCCGGGGTAGGCGGCATCGGCGCGCTTGTCAGGTTCGCGCCGCGCGATGATCGTGATCTCGCCCGCGCCAGCGTCGAGCTTGCTCTGGCATTGCTCTTTCCACGTAGCGGCGGCGGGCGGCGCGGCTTCGAGCACGACGCGGCCCGCGATGGCGGCGAGCGGCGCAAGCACGAGCTTGAGACCGGTCACGTCCGCGCCGCGCACACTGATGCGCTGGCTCGCGGCGGCGGCGCGCCCGTCGCTGTTGCTGTAACGTTCGGCGATGACATCGTAGTCGCCGTCGGCGAGACCGTCGAAGACGAATGAGCGTTCGCCGGCCCGGCCCGACAGATAACGATAGCCGGTGATGTAGAGACTGCCGGCAGTCATGATCTGAAGTGAGACAGAGTCGCCATCGCCCAACGCCGCGCCGGCCACTTCGACCGTGCCGCTCGCGGCGTGGCCCGCCTCGCCGCGATAACGTATGTCTATGTCGGTCGCTTCCTGTCCGCTCTGCACGACGACCTCGGCTGCGCCCTCGCGCGTGGTCGAAGGATAAAAAGTCGGCGCGTCGTCGTCATAAGCAGTGGGCCGCCCGCCGCCGCCAAAGCGACCTTGACCGCCCGCGACGACGACGTACGTGCCGGGCGGCAGACCGTAGAGCCGATAGATGCCCCGGTCGTCCGTGGTCGCTTCGGGCGGGCCGAGATTGAAGACGGGCTGACCCGGCGTGCGGCCTGCCTCATCGCGCACGCGCACGACGCGAACGCGTATGGCGATAAGCGGTTCGCCGGCGGCATCGCGCACGCGCCCGGTGATGACGCCGCCTTTGGCCAGCCTGAGCGTGACGGTGTCGCCGGGATGATAGTAAGTGCGCAGCCCGCGCTCCTGTTGGAGTCCCGCGTCGTCATAGTAGCCGGGTGCGTGCGTGTTGAGGGTGTACGTGCCGCGCTCAAGATTCGGGAGGATGAATTTACCGTCAGCCGCGCTGACTGCGCCGGAGAATTGATTACGCAGGCTGCGCGCGTAGATTTGCGCCCCGGCGAGCGGTTGGCCGTCGTCGCCGATGACGCGCCCTTTGATCTCGCCTTGTGCGCTTGGTGGCTGCGGCTTGCTCTCCGTCTGCGCGGACGCAAGCGCACACAACGCGCAGAGCGCACACGCGCATGCGCTGAGCAAACGCCGCGCGCTCATTGCGGCGTCTCCTGTTTGAAGACGAGCGTGACTTGCACGTCGCCGCTCTCCGGCACGTTGACGACCTTACGATCAACCGGCGGTTTGCGTTGTTCCGTGCCGAAGGCCGGATAGTCTTCAAACAGCACCAACTCATACTCGCCCGCAGACAAATTTTCTATGACGAAGCGGCCCAGCGCGTCCACGTCGCCGAAGCCGTTGCCCGTGCCGACCGGCGTGCCCACGCGATGCGCTTCGACGTGGATGCGTGCGCCGGTGGGGCGCGGCCCCGCAGGAAACTGCACCTGCCCGCGCACAGTGCTTGCGCCGTAGGCCACAACCACGCGCACGCCGACGATACGCTCGCCCGCCGCGATCTCAAGTCCCTCCGGTTGATCCAGATTGTCGCGCTGCACGCGCACGAGCGAGAAACCTTTCACCTGCGGCCAACCCAGAGACAGATTGGTCTTGCCGGGCCGCAGACCCGTGAGCGTAAAAGTGCCGTCCGCGTTGACCTTGGCATTCGCGAAGGCCGGCGGCGCAAGCCCCGTCTGCCCGCGTGTGTTTGCGCCCAACCGCAACTCGGACAGTTTGGCCAGCACGGCCGGGTTCGTCGTGCCTTCGACGGTGACGACGCCGCTCAAGGTCGCGCCGCGCGCGAGTTTGATCTCCAGCCCGCTCACATCTTGATCAATGATCTCGACGGCGGCCGCGCTGCTGTAGTTTGCGGTCTGCTCGCCGCCGAAGGCTTGCCCCTCCATCGCCCACACTCCGTAGCGATTGGGTGCGAGACCGCGCAGGCGAAACTCGCCGCGCTCGTTCGACTTGCTGCCGTCCGCGCCGAAACTGCCGACGAAACGACCCTCCGGATTCACCGGCCCATAGACGATGCTCGCGCCGTTAACCGGTTGCCCGCGCTCGTCCACCACGCGGCCCGCGACGGCATAACTCTGCGCGGGCTTGCCGACGACGATGTCTATGCCGGTCGCTTCTTCGCCGGTCGTGACCTCGACGGGTTTAGCTTGTGCGAGATCGTTCGTGCTGCCATAGAAGGTGCGCGGATAAGAGCCTGCGCCGCCCACACGCACCATGCCGTCCTCCGCCGACTCGCCGATGTAGACGAGATAGCGGCCGACGCTCAGACCATAGAGCCGGTAGACGCCGCGGTCGTCGGTCTGAAACCTGAACATGGCGACGCTGTACTGCGGCTTCTTGCGGTCGGCCTCTTCGGCGGCCATGACGCGCACCATCGTCTCGACCACAGGCTTGCCGTCCGCGTTCGTCACGCGCCCGGTGATGACGCCGCCGCGCGTGAGCGTAAAGTCGAGACCTTCGAGCTTATCGCCCGCCGCGACGTTGAGCAGGCGGCCGGGCCGCCAGTCGGCGGGGTTCACATCGGAGACGACGTAGGCGGGCGCGAACGGGTTCAGGTAGTAGCGACCGGGCGGCACGCTGGCCAGCCGGTAACGCCCGTCCGCATCGCTCGTCGCCTTCGCCACTGGCTTCTGCTGGCCCGACCAGTCGGCCGGCATCAGCGTGAGCAACACGTCCGCTATGCCGTGCCCCTCGCGCGTGATGCGCCCGGCGAGCACGCCCGTGTCTTTCGTTTCTTTCGCGGGCGTCTGCGCGGATGTGTGCATGAGCGGCGCGAGCGCGCACGTGATGATGAGCAGCACGAGGATGACGTGGCGGCGCGGCGGCGTCCGAGTTGCGCGAAGCATTGCGGTTGAATACATATTTGAGCGCCTGCGGCCGACAAGCCCGTGAGCGGGCGACGCTGATGGAGACGGCGCACAGCTTAACGGCCCACGAGCGCATAGGGCAAGCGAAAGATCGTAGCGTGAGCCGGACGCTGGCTAGGCGGCGCGTTGCTGATTGAGGGTGAGCAGGCAGGCGAGTCGTCGGGGAAGGGGAACGTCTCGAAGCATGTCGTCGGCGTGTAGCGGAATCAACTCTCGTGCTCACGAACTTGCGTGCCTTGCGCGAGCGACCAAACTTCATGCACGCGCGAATGCAGCACACCGATCGATCAATCAGCGCGGGTACAAATCACCGGCGCAAAATTGCGCGGCGAAGTTTGTGTACCACCTTGAGTGAAAGATCGCGTCGCCGTTGCCCGGCAAGCCATAACGCCACAACGGGTAACTCAAGAGCCGTCCGCTACCGATGACGGCCAGCAGCGGCCAGAGCTTTATCTTTTGCATCAAGAATTTTCGGGCAGGGCGCACGATCAATATCGAACCCGTACCCTTACCAAACTCTTAACACCTCTCATGAACTACTTAACTAGACGCCCAACGCTGGACTTCATCTGCCGCCCAGCGAGAAGCTTTCAATATCAGGGAACAAAGAAAGATGACAGCCACGCTGTCGGGCGGTCAGGTGCAAGGACTTAGAGGTGTCCGTGGGGTCATCTTTGCTGCACAATAGTAGCGGAGATGGAACGTGCCAGGCGGGTGTGACGACTCTCCAATGAACGGCAGTGTAGCTGCCTGTAACAAGCGTGCCGCACATCGCGCCCGGCGCTTTGCGCTCACCAACAAATACTCATTTCTGAGGGTGTCAGATGAATTGTGTAAACGATTGTCCATCCAGTGTCGGCACGCGCCCTTCAAAGATGATCGCAAAAGCCTGCATCGCCTGACTCCCGTGTGGGATCGGCATCGGCCACTTTTGGGCGATATTCCGCAAGGCTAAATAGAGCAACTTGAAAGCGGCATCGTCATTGGGAAACGAGGCGCTGGTGTTGGTGACTTTGCGCAGGCTCATGTTCAGTGACTCGATGGCGTTGGTCCGTATAAACTGCCCGCCGGATGTCGTCTGGAAGCCGAACATCGGGATAACTCTGGTCCAGTTCGCCCGCCATGATTTGCTGATTGAAGGATAGCGCGCGTCCCACTTTTCCGCGAAGGCGGTCAAGTGCTGCTCGGCTTCTTCGGCGGTCGCGGCGCGATAAATCAGCTTGAGGTCTGCGGCGACCGACTTCCGCTCTTTAAACGAGACGTAACAGAGCGAGAACCGCATGAGATGAACCAGACAGAGTTGCACCTGCGGCTTCGGGTAGATCGTCTCAAGGGCTTCGGGAAAACCTTTGCGTCCGTCCACGCAGGCGATGAAAATATCTTTGACGCCCCGATTCTTCAACTCCGTGACGATGGAGAGCCAGAACTTCGCGCCTTCATTTTCCGAGGCCCACATGCCAAGGACTTCTTTAATGCCCGCCATATTGACGCCGCTGGCGAGATAAATCGCTTTGTTCGAGACTCTCCCCTGGTCTTTGATTTTCACTTGCAAAGCGTCCAGGTACAGAATCGGATAGACGGCATCGAGCGGGCGCGACTGCCACGCGCGGACTTCATCGATCACTGAGTCGGGGACGGTTGAGATCAAGTCAGGCGAGACTTCAACGCCGTAAATCTCTTCCAAGTGAGCCTTGATCTCGCGGCAAGTCATCTCGCGTGAATACATCGAGATGATTTTATCGTCGAAGCCGTCAAACCGAGTCTGACCTTTCTTGATGAGTTGCGGCTTGAACTCCGAAGGCGCGGTCTCTCGGCACGTCAAGCTGAAGCTGACCGCGCTTGCCTTTGATCGTTTTCGAGGACTTGCCATTACGGGAGTTGCCGGAGTTCGCACCGGCTGAGGAGTGCTTCTCATATCCGAGATGGTGAGTCATCTCGCCCTGCAAGGCGCGCTCGACCACGGCGTTGGTCAGTTGATGCAAGAGACCATCGTCGCCGAACATGTCGTCAGGCGACTTGTAGTCTTTGAGCAGTTCGTCTAAGAGTTCCGGGGTGATCGGCATAATCATTCCTGTCTCCAATCAGGGTAAGTTGATTATTACCGTTCACACAATCTGTCTGACACCCCCGCAAGCTGGCGGGCAGTCCGCTCGAATGACTTGTTGTGCGCGGCTTGCAGAGTATTCGCAGCGTCCCTTGTATATCTCAATTGCTTAAACTTCTTCGCAGAATCGGAGCGACAGGTCTCATTCCGATATGTCTTCGCAGCCAATTAGCGCGGTCAATCAGTGGAC
The DNA here is from genome assembly GCA_038237345.1 of Pyrinomonadales bacterium. GTDB lineage: Bacteria > Acidobacteriota > Blastocatellia > Pyrinomonadales > Pyrinomonadaceae > QHXQ01. The sequence goes on along the minus strand of JBBRYU010000145.1, from coordinate 2,235 downwards.
GAATATCATTAAGTCCGTGTCCCGTGTCGTACCACAACACGAGTTTAGGTTCGCTCGCCGCATGTGCGTATCTCTGCATCGCAGCCTCATTAAAGTATTGCTCAAACCGCGCGAACTGAAACAAGAGAGGCGTCGGCGCAGCATGAGGCACGTAATTAATCGCGTCGAGCGGGCTAAGGATTCTGAAATAATTATCTAGCTGTTCTCTGGGCGTGCTTTGGCGAAAACCTACATAATCAGGGTCATCGCTCTCCATCAGTATCGTCGCCTCAGCCGGTACGCCAGCCATCAACACCACTGTTTTAAGCCGCCTGTCAACCGCCGACAATATCGCGCCCCAATGTGCGCCGGAACTATGCCCGACGTATGCGATGCGATTAGAGTCAACATCAGACCGCGCTCGGAGCAGGTCTATCCCTCGACGTAAATCAACTACCGACTGAATGAAATTATCGCGAACCGCTTGCGGCTCAGTGCCGGGTGCGCTTCGACGCCAAGGCGCAGGGCGAACCTGAAGGTCATCTACCAAAAGAGAGACGACGCCCGCTTGCGCATATAGCATCGCTTCTGGAAGAAACTCTGTTCGTGTGCCATATCCCCAATGACCAAAGACAATACCCGCAAAGCGTCCCGTTCCGGCAGGGACAACAAGGTAAGCGGTAACGCGCCCAGCTTTCGGACTAGCATAGGTAATATCATGTATGCGGACACCATCTCGGTTTATAACACCGACTTCTCTGACATCAAGCGGCGCGTTCTGGTCGTAATCAAACATGCGCCGTAGTTCGTTAATGGATTGGTTTTGCGCAAATACTGCTTCGCAAGAGGCAGCAAATATAAGAAACAGCCAGAAGATTCTTCTCATTTTACCTCTCTGCGCCATTATTTGATTGATAGAACTCGCTAGCGCACAACGGTTGAGTTCAGCGGGCGCGGAGACAACGAACCAAGCATCCGAGTCTTGCGGATGAAAGCCGCGCTGTTCGCGCTCCGCTGGAACGATTTGTTCGGTGTGGCGTTCATTGGGAATTTGACTCTTCATTTCCCGATGCTCAATACACCGATATCTATCTGGTAGATGTCGCCTAAACCGTTGCGCGGGCTTCGTAATCTGTTCATTAGCTCTTGATAGTTGAGCCGTTTCTCCAATGGTTTATCCGCAAAGCCTCTCGTGCTTGTCCAGAACAAGTACTTCCCGTCCGGCGAAATTGTTGGCGAATACTCATTGCCGCTTGAATTGATCTTGTCGCCAAGATTTCCAGGCTTCGTCCACGCGCCGTTGCGGTTGTAGCTGATATAGAGGTCAAAGCCTCCGCGCCCGTCGGCACGCCCGCCAGCCATGAAAATTACATAACTCTCGTCCGGCGCAATGAGCGGCTCAAATTCATTAAATTGTGTATTGATCGCATCGCCCAGATTCTCCGCTTCGGTGTACTTGCCGTTGACGAAACGCGAACGGTAGATGTCCGTTCGACCTCTCCCGCCTTCACGATCCGATCCGAAATAAATCGTGCCGTTGGCTGCAACTGTCGGATACCATTCGCTGCCAGAGCTGTTGATAGGAACACCCACATTCTTCGGCTCACTCCACCCAGCGGCAGTTTTCTCCATTACCCAAATATCCAAGTCTGGCGTTGATTTGCTCACGACCGGACGGTTCGAGATGAAGTAGAACCGCGAGCCATCAGACGTGATGAACGGATCAGCATCGGAGTATTGACCCGAAAAAGGAGCTATTTCCGGCGTGCGCCATTTTCCTTTCTCGAAGCGCGAGACGAGAATGGTCCACAGACTAAAATTGGGTGTGCTGCGTACGAAGTAAATCGTTTTGCCATCGGGGGTGAAAGCCGGATGCGAATCAAAGTCCCCGGTGGAGACGATGCCCTCGGCGAAGATTGCCGGCTCAGTCACAGGCCTATCGGAAGCGTACGGATGCTTCATTCGATCAATGTTCTGCGCGGCCACGTTATGACCAGAGTCGCATGGCCAGCAAAGTAGTAACGTAATGATGACTAGTGAATCGGAATGTTTATTCATTGAAACCCTCATCGCAGACAAACTGGTTTGCCTGTGCTGCTCGGCCATTAGTAGCGACCGAACGCCCGAATTTGTATGTTGACGTAAGTGCGCTGAAGCGACAAGCTTCGGCCTTCACAATGGACACCGGAGAAGCCGCGCCCGAATTATGACCATCTGAGTCAGTCGGTTAGATCAGCTCCCGGTGTCCATCCTTGT
>JBBRYU010000144.1:0-10917 GCA_038237345.1 Pyrinomonadales bacterium | reverse complement strand
TCTCCGCGCCCTGCATCGCCGTCAGGCGCGCGCCTTCGGGATACCACTGGTCCCAGCAGATGAGCACGCCGATCTTGGCGTAGCGCGTCTGCCAGGCCCGGAAGCCGAGGTCGCCGGGCGTGAAATAAAATTTTTCGTAGTAGAGCGGATCGTCGGGGATGTGCATCTTGCGATACTTACCCGCGATCTGGCCGTCGGCATCGATCACGACCGCCGTGTTGTGATAGAGACCGGCGGCGCGCTTCTCAAACAGCGATGCGACGATGACGATCTTTTTCTGTCGCGCCACCTTGCAGAGCGATTCGGTCGAAGGCCCCGGAATCGGCTCGGCGAGTTTGAACAGCTCGATGTCTTCGGTCTGACAAAAATACTGCGAGCGGAAAAGCTCTTGCAGACAGACGATCTGCGCGCCGCGTTTGGCCGCCTCGTTGATGCGCGCCAGCGCCTGCTTCATGTTCACTTCCGGCTCCGGCGCGCAAGACATCTGCACCAACCCGACTTTCACGGTGTGCCCCTGCTTCTTGTTCGGCATGCACGGCAGTATAGCAAAGGCGCGCGTGAGGTTTAACCGACGGCGCGAGCATCACGTCGAGACTACAGTGCGGCAGCAGGCGTGCCGGCGCATTGTCGTGTAGAATCTGTGCCGCCCGCGCCGGGCAAAGTGCGGCGCACACGCAAAAGAGTGGAGAGCAGCTATGACGACGAAAGCGAAGCCTGACATACGCGCGATCACGCGCCTCGTGCCGCCGAGCGGCAACCTTGTGCAGGGACAATCGGAGTTAAAGATTGATCCGGCGCTGGCCCACGCGGCCGCCGAGATGATCGGCACGAGTCAGAATCACTACTGCCCGGCCGAGGGCACGCCGGAGTTGCGCCGCGCGGTGGCAGAGAAGATCAGGCTCATCAACGGCGTCGAGATCGACCCGGACGCCAAACCGCTTGAGTTGCTGATCACGCCGGGCGCGACGGGGGGACTCGTGGCCATCGCGCACACGTATCTCGTCGGCATGTCGGCGCTCGTCTTCGAGCCTTACTACCCATATCACCGGCGCATCATCGAGGAATTGGGCGGCAAGACCGAGGTGTTCGCGCTTGAGCGCGACACGTTGCAGTTCGACAAGGAAGCATTGCGTGTTCGTTGCCGCGAGTTGAAGGAGCGCACGTCGTTTCCCTTGCGCGCGATCATCGCCTGCACGCCGGTCAACCCGACGGGCAAGGTCTTCACGCGCGCGGAGCTAAACGCGATTGCGGAAATCTGCCAGGAGCTTGATCTACTGTGCATCGCCGACGAGGTTTACGAGCATTACGTTGTCGGCACGCACGCGCACATCTCTATGGCGACGTTGCCAGGCATGTGGGAGCGGACGATCACGTGCAACTCATTCTCGAAGTCGTGGAACATTTCGGGCTGGCGGCTGGGTTACACCTACGGCAGCAGCCAACTCGTCGCGCCCGTCAACAACGCGAACAACGTCTTCTACGTCTGCGCGACGACGCCGCTGCAAAAGGCTTTGGCGCAAGTGCTAGTCGCCGATCCGAGTTACTACGCACGGCTGCGCGAACGCTTCCAGGGCAAACGCGAGCAGGCAGTAGCGGTGCTGGCGCGGCTCGGTTTCCAAATCTACGATTCCGGCTCGGCCTTCTACGTGTGGGCGCGCATTCCGCCAGAGTTCGCCGACGCGATGCCGTTGAACGAGATGCTCATCAGTCGCGCGGGCGTGGCAGCCGTGCCCGGCAGCGCGTTCACCGACAGCGATGCGTGGGACGCCTACATGCGCCTGTGCATCGCGCGCGAGGACGAGGTGCTGCAAAGCGCGCTCGGCAAACTTGAGCGTGCGCTGGTCGGCGGCCTGCGCGCATAGGCGAGCGCGGCCGAACAGTCAGTAGTGCATTGAGCACGGCACGTCCACATGCGCAAACTCGGCGAGCTACAGTTCGATAACACCTACGCCCATCTGCCCGCGCGCTTCTACGCGCGGGTCGCGCCGACGCCGCTCCAGCGCGAGCCGCATCTCGTCAGCTTCAACGAAGCTGCGGCCGCGTTAATCGATCTCGATCCGGTCGAAGCACACACGCCTGAGTTCGTCGCATATTTCAGCGGGCAAAAAATCTTACCGGGCGCGGAGCCGTTAGCGATGCTGTACGCTGGGCATCAGTTCGGCAGCTACGTGCCGCAACTTGGCGACGGGCGGGCGTTGCTGCTCGGCGAGGTGCGCAACGCCCGCGGTGCGAAATGGGATTTGCATTTGAAGGGCGCGGGCGCGACTCCCTTTGCGCGCGGCTTCGACGGGCGCGCGGTCTTGCGCTCGACGATCCGCGAGTACCTGTGCAGCGAGGCCATGCACGCGCTCGGTATCCCGACGACGCGCGCCCTGTGCATCATCGGCAGTCGCGAACCGGTGCGGCGCGAGACCAGCGAGACAGCGGCCACGCTGCTGCGGCTCGCGCCCACGCACGTGCGCTTCGGCTCGTTCGAGGTCTTCCACTATCGCGGGCAGCACGAGCGCGTTAAAGAGTTGGCGGACTACGTCATCGCGCAGCACTCCATGGAGCTTGATGGCGCGGCAGACAAGTATCAAAAATTCCTGGTCGCAATCGTTGAGCGCACAGCGCGACTCGTCGCCCAATGGCAGGCGGTGGGCTTCGCCCACGGTGTGCTGAATACGGATAACATGTCGGTGCTTGGTCTCACGCTCGACTACGGGCCGTTCGGCTTCATGGACGAGTTCAGCTTCGGCTTTGTCTGCAACCATACGGATCACGCCGGGCGTTATGCTTTCAATCAACAGCCGGCGGTCGCGCTCTGGAATCTCAGTTGTCTGGCGCAGGCGCTGTCGTCGCTCGTGCCCCGCGCGCAAGCGGTTGAGACGCTCGACCTGTTTCAACCGACTTTCGCCGCGCACTACGGCGTGCTCATGCGGCACAAGCTTGGCCTCACGGCTGTGCGGACGGAGGACGCAGACCTGTTGCTGCAACTGCTCGACATCCTCGACGCGAACGCCATCGACTACACGAATTTCTTTCGTCGCCTGAGCGACTTCGATTGCGCCACGGCCGCGCGCAACGATGCCTTGCGCGATATGTTCATCGCGCCGGCTGCGTTTGATAGCTGGGCGGCGGGTTATCGGGCAAGATTGATGCTTGAACAGAGCGACGGTGCGGAGCGCAAGCGGCGCATGGATGCGGTCAATCCAAAGTACGTGCTGCGCAACTATCTTGCCCAAGCTGCGATCACGGCCGCCGTCGAGCACAGCGATTACGCTGAGATTGATCGCCTACTCGCGTTGCTCAGCCGGCCCTTTGCCGAGCAACCCGACATGGAGAGCTACGCCGCGCCGCCGCCCGACTGGGGCAAAGGGTTGGTTGTCAGTTGTTCATCGTAAGGGAACAAGGGCAGTGGTTGCAGCGTCTAACTATCGCCAGCCGCGCAGAATTGCTGTCGCTAGATTTTCGTTTTCCATTGACCACTCATTCAGTTAAGCTATGCACGCTCACCTTTGATTATCCTTTGCGCGGCGCAGGAGAGATGTGATGACAGACGAACATGAAAAGGACGCGCGAGCCAACGCGCCGTCCGATCCGGGCCGGCGACGTTTTCTGAAAGGCGTGGGGTTGGTCGGCGCAGGCGCGGCCATCGCCGACCGGCTGTTTGAGGCGGAGTTGAAAGACACGCACGCGGCCGGCGCGATTGGCGACGCGCCTCTATCCGGCACAACCGAAGTCGCGTTGCAAATCAACGGGCAGCGGCGCACGGCAACGGTCGAGCCGCGCACGACCCTTTTGAACACCTTGCGCAATCATCTCGACCCGCCGCTCACCGGCGCGAAGCTTGTCTGCGACATGGGCACGTGCGGTGCGTGTACTGTCTTGGTTGACGAGCAGCCTGTCTATGCGTGTCTCGTGCTGGCGGTAGACGCTGTCGGCAAACGGATCGCGACCGTCGAGGGCTTGGGCGGGCCTGAGCATCTGAACGCGGTGCAGGCTGCGTTCGTCGAGCAGGACGCGCTCATGTGCGGCTTCTGCACGCCCGGTTTCGTTACTACCCTGTCGGCCCATCTCAAACAGAACCCGAAGCCCACGCTCGCCGAAGTACGTGAAGCCTGCAAGGGCAATTTCTGTCGCTGCGGCACGTACCCGCGCGTCTTTGAAGCGGCGATGAAAAGCCGTGAATCGTGAATTGTGAATAGAGACAAGCAGTTTCTATCTGGTCACGATTCACGGTCTTTGGATATGCAACTCGCTAAGTTTTCATTCATCTGTTGTCTCATTCTCGCCGGTGCGAGTGCGGCGCGCGGGCAGGGTGAAAAATGTACGGCGACGCTGGCGCAATTGCCGGCGGCGACGGAGCTATACGGCTTTCGGCCGGGCATGACCATCGCGCAAGTGCAAGCCAGTTTCCCGCGTCTCGCGCTCGCGCCGCATGATGAGTTCGGTGTGACGAAGACGAGCGTCAATCCCGCGTTCGATCCCACCCTCGATAAGACGAAGCTGCAAGGCGTGCGCACGCTCGCCTTCGATTTTCTCGATGGACAGCTTTACACCTTGAGCATCGGCTACGACGAGACGTTCAAATGGCAGACGCTCGCGGAGTTTCTGCCGGGCATAGACAAGGCTTTGCGTCTGCCTCAGGCGTGGGCGCAGAAATCCTGGCGCGGACAGGAGCTGGACTGCGCCGACTTTCAACTAACAGCCCGTCTGATCGCGCAAAGCCCCAGTCTCGTGCTCGTGGACAAACAAGCGCGGGCGACGCTCAATAGACGCATCGCGGAGAAAGCGGATAAAGAACCTTGAGGAATTAAGCAGCCGCTAGAGGCATCATACTCATGCAGCAACAAGCGCCGAAGAAAAAGAAAATCAAAGTGCCGCGCGTCGTCAACGGGCAAGAGACGTTGGTCGAGATCGAGGTGGACGACACGGGCGGCCCCACATGGGGGCCGAACAACGGGCACACGCTCTTGAACCACCGGTTGACGCGCGTGGACGGCCCGCTCAAAGTGAGCGGCGCGGCGCGCTATACGTACGACGTGCGCCTGCCCGGCATGCTCTACGGGCGTGTGCTGCGTTCACCGCACGCACATGCGCGGGTGCGGCGGATCGATGCAACAAACGCCGCGCGCATCCCCGGCGTGCGCGCCATCGTCGCCGCGAGCCAAGAGGACGTCATCGAGGGCATTAACAAAGCGACGGCGGAGGCGGACAAGAAGAACCCGACCGCTGTGGGTGGTGTGTCGGCGGCAGGGCAAACGCGCGGCCATCTCGTGCGCTACGCGGGCGAACCCGTCGCGGCGGTCGCCGCCGTCACGCCGGAGCTGGCGGAGGACGCCATGCGCGCCATCGTCGTCGAGTACGAAGTGCTGCCGCACATCGTGCGCGCCGAAGACGCGCTGAAGCCGGACGCACCGAAGATTTTTGCGGAGGGCAACGTGGAGGCGGTCGGCAGTCGCGGCGATAAAGAAAAGGTCGCGGCGGCATTCCCAAGCTGCGATGCAATAGTAGAAGCGGAATATCGCACGCCGACCATTCATCACTCGTGTCTGGAGACGCACGGCAACGTCGTTGACTATCGCGGCGGCGACACGGCGACCGTCTACGCTTCGACGCAAGGCACGTTCACGATCCCCGAAGATGCGGCGCAGGCGCTCGGCTTGCCGCAGAGCAGCATCACGGCCGTGGTCGAACATATGGGCGGCGGCTTCGGCGCGAAGTTCGGCATCGGCATCGAAGGGCAGCTTGCGTGTCAACTCTCTAAGCAGGCGAAAGCGCCGGTTAAACTGATGCTCACGCGGCATGATGAATTTCTGCTCGCGGGCAATCGCTCCGGCTCGTGGCAGAAGTTGAAGGCGGGCGCGACGAAGGACGGCACGCTCATCGCGGTCTCAGCGATGCAGTATCGCCTGGGCGGCATCGGCGACGGCTCGCAGGCCGGGCAGCCTTACATCTATAGCGCGGCGAACGTCTATCGCGAAGTCGCGGCGGTGCATACGAACGAGGATGCGTCGCGGGCGATGCGCGCACCCGGTCATCCGCAAGCCTCGTTCGCCGTCGAGTCGTTGATGGACGAACTGGCTGACAAACTCAAGCTCGACCCGCTTGAGTTTCGCCGCAAGAATTTGAAAGACCCCGTGTATCAACGTCAATTGACGCGCGGCGCGAAAGAGATTAACTGGGCGCGACGCAATGCGACGCCGGGCGCGGGCGCGGGGCCTTTGAAGCGTGGCATGGGCTGCGCGGTCGGCGTGTGGGGCGGCGGCGGCGGCCCCGAATGCAAAGTTGACGTGACGGTGGCGCGCGATGGCGCGGTCACGGTCGCGTGCGGCACGCAAGACCTCGGCACGGGCACGCGCACTTACACGCGCGCGATTGTGGCCGAAGAGTTGGGCCTCGGTGTGCGCGACGTGCGCGAAGAGATCGGCAACTCTAAACTCGGTGCGGCGAATGCTTCGGGCGGCTCGACCACTTCGGCGTCGCTCGCGCCCGCCGTCAAGGATGCCGCTTACAAAGCGCGTGTGTTGGTAGCTGAACGAGTCGCGCCGCTCGTTGGCGTCAAACCAGAAGATGTCTCGTTCGCGGGCGGCAAGGTTACGGGCGGCGCGAAGTCGCTCACGTGGCAGCAGGCGTGCGCGGCGTTGCCACCGGCAGGCGTGACGGCGCACGGAGAGTGGCAGGCGAATCTCGCTTCGACGGGCGTGCATGGCGCGGCGTTCGCCGAAGTCGAAGTTGATGTTGAGACCGGGCATGTGCGCCCGATCAAGCTCGTGCATGTGCAGGACATCGGGTTGCCGCTCAACCGGCTCGCGGTCGAGAGTCAGATGAACGGCGGCATGATCCAGTCAATGGGCATGGCGCTCTACGAGGGGCGCGTGATGGACGCGCAATTGGGTTTGATGGTCAATCCTGGCTTCGGCGATTACAAACTGCCGGGCGCGTTGGAGATGCCAGAGCTTGTGCCGCTCATTGACGACGAGGACACACGCGAAGCTGTCATCGGCGTCGGCGAGCCGTCCATCATTCCGACGGCGGGCGCAATCGCCAATGCGGTCTTCAACGCCTGCGGCGTGCGCGTGCGCGAGTTGCCGATCACGCCGGACAAGATTCTGATGGGTCTCACGCAGGGAGGGCAACGGGCATGAAAGCGTTCGAGTGGGTCAGTCCCGCGACGGTCAACGATGCGGTGAAGCTGTTGCAGTCAACGCCTGCGCCGCGCGATGTTGACGACGCGCCGCGCCCCATCGCCGGCGGCCAGGATTTGTTGACGACGATGAAGGACTACCTCACGCGCCCGCCGCGCGTGGTGAACCTGAAAGCGATTCGCGGGCTTGATCGCATCGCGGGCGATGCGAAACGCGGCTTGCAGATCGGCGCGCTCGTCACGCTCGCGCAACTCGAAACAAATGCAATCGTGCGCCGCGACTTTCCCGCGCTCGCTGAAGCCGCGCATTCGGTGGCGACGCCGCAGATTCGTAATCTCGGCACGGTCGGCGGCAACCTGTGTCAACGCCCGCGCTGCTGGTATTTCCGGCTCGAAGAGGCAGTCTGCTTGAAGAAGGGCGGCGCGCAATGCTACGCGGCGACGGGTGAGAACAAGTACAACGCGATCCTCGGCGGCGGGCCGTCGTACATCGTGCATCCGTCTGACCTCGCGCCGGCGCTCGTCGCGCTCGGTGCGAGCGTCGCGGTCACGGGCGCGGAGGGCAGTCGCACCATCGCGCTGGACAAATTCTTCACGCTCCCAAGCGAAGGCAGCATCCGGCGCGAGAACGTGCTGCGGAACGACGAGATCATCACGGAGATCAGCGTGCCCGCGTCAGCCTTCGCCGCGCGCTCGACCTATCTGAAATTCAAAGAGCGCGAGTCGCTCGACTTTGCGCTCGCGGCCGTCGCGGCGGCGGTCGAACTGAATGCGGATAAGACCGTGAAGGGCGCGCGCATCGTGCTTGGCGGCGTCGCGCCGATTCCGTGGCGCGCGACGCAGGCGGAGTCGTTTCTCGTCGGCAAGCGGCTTGATCAAACCACGCTCGGCGAAGCGGCGCGGCTTGCACTCAATGGGGCGAAGCCATTGGCGAAGAATGCTTACAAAGTGCCGTTGACGCAGACGCTGGTGCGGCGTGCGCTCGCGCAAGTCGGCGGCGCAATGAGCTAATGATCGTTGATGCACGAGGACATGCCATGACGGATGAAATGACCTATCATGAAGCGGCGGCTGAAGAGACGAGCGAAGCGACAGCCGTGCGCAGTTCGTTCTGCGGCGAGTTGCGGTCGAAGAAGTTTTTTATGTTGGGCCGGCTGGCGAGCGCGGCGAGCGATTATCTCGACAGTAGTAATCATTGCTGGTGTCGTGTGACGCAGCAGGTCGTAGGGCCGGACGGCGCAAAGGTGCGGCCCGAACGGTGCGGCCCCGGCCGCGCCTGTTATCAATCGGCGTTGTAGCTCATGGGCGCGAAGGTTTTGGAGGTGCGTGATGCGTAAGTTCTGGTTTGCGAGTTTATTGTTGCTCGTGCTGGCGGGCGCGTTGACGTTGGGTTCGCAGGCGGCGCGGACGAACGTAACGGGCGATTATGTCGAAGTGCGGACGGCGAGCGTCTTCGCGGGCGCGTGTCATTACAACGGCGAATTGATGACGACAGGGCGCGATGCCGTCATGGCTTGGCACATCACGGCGGGGCAGTGGCAGGGCGTTGACCTCGCGGGCGTGCGCGTGCTGGCGGTCGTGAGCGCGGACGCGAATCTCGCGGATGCGCAGGCCGGGCGGCACACCGAACTCGTTGTTGATAGCGCAGCGACGGAAGCGCAGGCGGCGGCGGTGGTCGCGGCCATTGAGAGCAAGTATACGGCGACGCTCGGCCGCGTCGTCGTCGTGCGCCGCGCGCCTGTAAGGTTTGCGCGTGAAGCGGAGGCTTACTCGGTCAGCGCGCCGAACGTGGCGGAGTTGACCGTGCGCGCGATGCCAAATCATGAATGCTGCAAGATGCCGCACCTCGTCTGGTACGCGCCGCTCGTGCCGCTCGCCGACCGCCGCGTCGGGCTGACGTTGAAGGCAATTTATCAAGGCGGCGCGGCCGGCGAACGCTGGCAGCAGGCGGGCCAGAACAGCGCGTTCTACGGCAGCTTCGCTTTCTGAGTTGAAATAGCATGCAGCTTTAGTTTGACATGAACCGACAAGCCCGCGCGGTGGGAACATTCCGCGCGGTGCGGTGTCTAACAATCAGCGTCCACGCTTGATAACTTCGATTGGCGACGAAGCAAGCGCGGGCGCTTGTTGCTTTATCTAGCCCATTGCGGAGGTCTGTACACGTGCAACGAATGCTATTCAATCTTGCCCTTTTCATCTGCGCCGCGACCCTGTCACTCGCGCAGACGGATAAGCCGGCAGCGGCCGGCGCGGGCGGCGAACAAGCTGTGCTGCAACTGACGAACGACTGGCTCGCCGCCGAAGAGAAACACGACCGCGCCACGCTCGAACGCGTCATCGCCGACGACTTTCAGGGCACAGGCCCCGGCGGCAACACTGTCACCAAGCGCATGGTCGTGCCGGCGGAGGGCGCGCAAGCCGGTGGCATCAAGATGCGTGCGCAGGACATGAAGGCGCGCGTCTACGGCGATGCGGCGGCGGTTGTCACCGGGCGCGGATTGCCGACAGGGCCGGAGGCGGGCGAACTGCGCTTCACGCTCTTTTATGTCCGGCGACAAGAACGCTGGCAGATGGTCGCCGCGCATCTGTCACCCGTCCCGCCGCAACCGTGAGCGCGAGCAATTCTGCGCGCAAGCTGAATGCAACGCAAAAGAGGCCGGCATTACGCCGGCCTCTTTTATCATCGAGATGAGCCAAGCCCATCAGTCTCATTCCTCAGTCAGTTTAATCGTCGCTGCGCCGAGCATGCGGCGGCTGTTGTGCTCCTGCACGAACACGACCGCGCGCAGATTCTTTCGTTGCCACTTCGCGCCAAGCGCGACGGTCGGTTGCGCAGCAAACGCCGCGCTGCCCTGCGGGTTGAGCTGGCCAAGCACACTCAACTGGCGCACGACCGCCGCGTGCGCGAGCGTGTGCCCTGCGTTCTCGCCGCTGGGTACGTCGGTGCGCAAGTTGTCTTCCGTGATCGCGAGTAGCACCTCGGCCGTGTCGTCTGCCGCGAGCGCCGGGAGCTTGTCTACACGCACAGAGAGCGGCACGCCTTCGGGCTTGGGCGCACCGGCGCGCGTGAGGGTGATCTCGGCTTTCGGCGTTTGCGCGGCGTGGGCGATGGTGGCGCGTGCTTTCGTCGAGTTGCCGCCGGGGAATTCGGTCTGCCCGTCCACGATCATCTGCGGCGTATAGACGCCGTCACGCGCAAAAGCGTCGGCGTACTCGCCCTGTCGCGCGCTGAATTGCGCTGCGGAGAAGGGGTCAGTCCAGCCAAGCCGGTTCCAATAGTCAACGTGCTGCTCGAGCGCGATGACTTCCGCGCCTGCGACGGGTTGCGTCTGCGCCAAACGCTTCAACAACTCGTCGGCCGGCGGACAACTCGAACAACCCTCAGACGTAAACAGTTCGATGATGACCGGCGCACGCCGCCCCGTCGTTGCCGTCTGATTCTGCGCTTGCGCGGCTTGCTCAAAATCCGCGGCACTGCTTACGTCGTTCGCTCTTGAGCGGGCGATGATGATACCGAAGACTAACACTCCAACCGCTACCATGATTAATGCCGTCCAACGTTGCATTTCGTTACTCCCCGTTAAGTTCAATATTGCCACCGGGCGCACAATTCTACGCCACCCCGCCGCCCGGCGTGTAAGGTTTGGCGACAATGCACGACTAATGTTACAGACATGACACTTGTTAGTCTTAATTTGGCGTTAAAACCTTACACGGTAAGTGGCGCGCTGTATAGGCGAACGACTCGCGCCCGCCGCGCGTCAAACCAATTCGGGCCATGCGCGTAT
>JBBRYU010000143.1:0-10993 GCA_038237345.1 Pyrinomonadales bacterium | reverse complement strand
GTGCTTGGTCTGCTTATCAGGCGGTTGTAGCGAAGAACCCGGCCCTGACCGCGGATGCCCAGAACTTAGCGCAGCAGTCCCTGCAACTGATCAAAGCAGGCAAGCCAGCCGACAGCTATCTTTTTAGCAGCAAAGAAGAGGCGCAAGATTGGCTAGAGTATGTACTAGGGGCGCTGAGCATTAAAAACAACCCGGCAGAGGCAACTAAACACCTGATCGTCGTAGCGCAATCAAGCACTGCGGCTAAGCAGGAGCCAACCACCTACTACTACTTAGCACAGGCTTATACGGATGAATGGCAGAAGTTGACCGCTCAATACAACCTCATCAAAGAGGAGAACGATGAGAGCAAACTTCTGCTGGCCAACATCAACCAGAGCATTGACCGCATCATTGATGCCTACGCACGCGCTGTCGCTTTTAGCACGACGGCAGACCAGCAGGCGAGAAAAGCGGAATGGATTAAGACGCTAACTGAGCTTTACAAGTCGCGTCATAACGATTCCGTAGCCGGGCTGAACGAGATGCTGGCGTCAATTAAGACTACGCCCCTGCTCATCACGGAACCGATCACCACGCTGCCGGCAGCGACGCCTGCGGCCACTAACGGTGACGGCACGACCGGGACGAAGCCGCCGGAGGCGATCCCGGCGACCACGACCGCCGCACCTATGACCGCGCAGCCGAAGCCGGCGCAGCCGACCACGAGCGCGACACCGAAGCCAACGCCCGCGCCGAAGAAGCCGCCGGTGAAGCGACACCACTAATTTTCCCTAAGCGATCTGGTCGCATGAGCAAACGCCGGATGTATCGTTCAGCCAGACGATGCGTCCGGCGTTTGCGTTAGCCAGACGAACTTGGCCGGTGACAACGCTGCCCGATGTTATCTCATATCTCTCAATCACAAACGCCGTCCGCGTTAGCCTATCGGCGCGCCGGGCACTCACTCATTTGTCTGCTCACGGCGCTATTGTTTTGTGCGACCGGCGCACACGCACAGACCGCAGCACCCACGCCGCCACCGCAACAGATCACGGACGCGCAGGCCACGCTCTACGAACGCTGGCGCGCTAACATCAAACAGAATCAACGCACGGCTTATGAGGCGGGCAAGGACTATCTGGCGCAATATCCGCACGACTCATACTCCGCATACGTGGGCGTGTGGGTTGATCTCTACGAGCGGGCCGCGCGCAAGGCACGCTTCCAACAACTACTCTACAAAGAGAAGAAGTACGGCGCGGCTTACACCGCCGGTCAACTGGTGCTCGCGGACGAGCCGGAGAACGTAAAGACGTTGCTCGATCTCGCCTCGGCCGCATATCTCGCTACCGGCGCGGGCGATGAAGCGGCGCGGACGGGCGCGCTCGCGCTCGCGCGCCAAAGTATCGCGCAACTTGAGGCTGGCAAACAGGCAGCCGACTGGCAACCGTTCGCCGGCCCGGCGGATGCCATCGCCTATCTCAACTTCGTCATCGGCGATCTCACCTTGAAGGATGCGCCCGCCGATGCCGTCGCCTACTTGCGTAAAGCCGCGCTCAGCGAAGGTGCGATCAAACACGCGCCGACCGTCTACGCGCGGCTCGCCGCCGCCTATGCGAAGAGCGAGTACGAGCCGCTCGCGCAGGACTTCGCCGCGCGCTTCGCGGCCAAAGAGGCGACGCCTGAGAGCCAGGCCGCGCTCGCCAAAATCTTCCCCGTGCTGGATCGTATGATTGATGCTTATGCCCGCGCGGTCGCGCTCAGTCAGGGCGATGCGCAATACAACGCGACACGTACGCGCTGGCTGCAAGAGTTGACCGCGCTTTACAAAGCGCGCCATGAAAACTCGACCATAGGTCTGAACGAACTGATCGTCGGCGTCATCAACAAACCACTGCCTGCACTGAGCACGCCTTAAACGCAAGCCACACAAAACTTCTCTCGCGCCCAACGGGACGTCTGCTACAATCGCGGCCATCGTGGAAGAAACTGATCCGGTCGTGCTTGATCTATCTGCGCTCGAAACGGCGCTGGGTTACACGTTCCGCGAGCGCACGTGGTTGGAGCGCGCCGTCTCGCACCGTTCGTGGGCGCATGAGCAGGTCAAGCCTGGTGAAGAGGAGCACGCCCGCCATCTGCACAACGAGGCGCTCGAATTCGTCGGCGACTCCGTGCTAGGTCTCGTCGTCGCGCACGATCTGTTCGACACGCATCCCGCTCTGACCGAAGGCGATCTCTCGCGCATGAAGCACCGGCTCGTCAGCACGGCGACGCTGGCGCGCGTCGGCAAGCGACTCGGAATCGGCGCGCATTTGCGCGTCGGGCGCGGGGAAGAGAAGACGGGCGGGCGGCGCAAGCGGGCGCTCCTCGCCGACGTGTTCGAGGCCGTGCTGGCCGCCGTCTATCTCGACGGCGGTTTCGACGCGGCCGTCGCCTTCGTCCGCCGCGCGCTCGCGCCGGAGTTAGCGGCGGCGAGTCCCGAAGCCGCCGCCGCCGCCGACCACAAGACGCTTTTGCAAGAGCGTGTGCAGGCGCTCTATCGCGTCACGCCCATCTATCACGTCATCGAGACGGCAGGGCCGCCGCACAGCCGCGTCTTCTACGTCGAAGTCAGTTGGAACGAACACACCATGCGCGGCACGGGGCCGACCATCAAGGCCGCCGAGACCGACGCCGCCTGCCATGCGCTGAAGGAACTCGAAACAGTAGAAGGCGTAAATCCGTAAACAAAAGGTCGAATGTAGCGGGCAGCAACGGCAGATCAGGACCGCGAGCTTAAAGTTGTTTTTGACTTGCCGACCTTTAATTGTCTACCCTTTTCTCTTTTCTCACTTGACCGGTGTGTGGCGGTTCTCTACGATGCTGACAGTATGGGCAATAATTCAAGTTCAAGCGTGATTGAAGCACCCGCGGTGGACAAGGGTTCGTCAAACGGGACGGGGACGAAGGCAGAGCGCAAGTCCGCCGAGCAGAAGGTGGTTGAGCCAACGACGCCGCCGAGGCCGCCGCGCACGGTCTGGCGCGAGTATTTCGAGTCGCTGGTCGTCACGGCCGTCATGGCGCTCTTCGGCATGACATTCGTCGTGCAGGCCGTCAAAGTGCCGACCGGCTCGATGCAGAACACGATCCTGATCGGCGATCACTTGCTGGTCAACAAGTTCATCTTCGCGCCGGGGCCGCACCTGCCGTTCCTCCCGCAGCGCGACATCAAGCGCGGCGACATTATCGTCTTCAAGTATCCCGGCGATCAGAATAAAGGGCTGGCGCACGACCAGACCGAAAGCGCGCTCCAGTTCGCCGACCAAGACCCGAACAACCGGCCCTTCGTCACTAACTACGTCAAGCGCGTGATCGGGCTGCCCGGCGACCGCATCGAGCTCAAAGGGCGAAACGTTTACATCAACGACAAGCCGCTGCCCGAGCATATCGTCACGGTCAAAGACCCCGGCTACGGCTTTCCGCCCAACAGCCCGCGCACGGCGATGCCGTTGCAACCGCTCGACAATCCGCCGCCCGAGGGGCAGGGGCCGTACACCATCTATTTCAGAACGCGCGAGCAACGCACCGACGACGGCTACGAAGTGACCGAGTACGACACGTTCCGCGTGCGCGGCCGGAACTACATCGTCGTGCCCGACAAGAGCTACTTCGTCATGGGCGACAATCGCGACAACAGTCTCGATAGTCGCTTCTGGGGCTTCGTCCCGCGCGACTTGATCATCGGCCGCGCGATGTTCGTCTACTGGTCTTACGACGAGAGCAAGCCCACGAGTTTCTTCCTGTCCGACTTCATCCAGAACACGCGCTGGGGGCGCACCGGCACGATGGTCAGATGAAGTCCAAAGTCGGAGCTAAAACTGACCTCAATTATTGGTCTTGGACATTAGACTTTGGACTTCATTATCGAACAAGGAGGCGAGGGATGGCGGCGTCTTTGTGGCGACTGGGCGGGCTGAGCGTGGCGGAACTCGCCCGGCGCGTCTGGGCCGAGATGGAAGACGACGACATCTTCGGCCGCGCCGCGCAACTCTCTTACTATTTTCTGCTCGCGCTCTTTCCGCTGCTCCTCTTTCTCACCTCATTACTCGGCTACTTAGCGCAAGCAGGCACGGAACTGCGCGGCGAACTGCTCGGCTACCTCAGCACCGTTGTGCCCGCACAGGCGAGCGCGCTGATCAATACGACGATTGATGAAGTGAGCAAGGCGAGCGGCGGCGGCAAACTGTCGTTCGGGTTGCTGGCGGCGTTGTGGGCGGCGTCGAACGGCATGGGCGCGATCTGCGCCGCGCTTAACGTGGCTTACGAGGTGAAGGAGACGCGCTCATGGTGGAAGGTGCGACTCGTCGCAGTGGTGCTGACCATCTCGCTCTCACTGCTGATCCTGTCCGCGCTCGTGCTAGTGCTATTTGGCGGGTATATCGCGGACGCGATTGCGGCGCACATGATGTTCGGCAGCGTCTTCACAACTACGTGGAAGATTCTTCAGTGGCCGCTCGTGCTGGCTTTCGTGCTGGGCGCGTTCGCGTTGATCTATTACATCGCGCCGGACTTGAAGGCGCGGCGCAAGTGGGCGTGGATCACACCCGGCTCGGTGCTGGCCGTCCTGCTCTGGCTGCTCGTCTCCTTCGCGTTCCGACTCTACCTGCACTTCTTCGATTCCTATAGCGCCACCTATGGCTCGCTCGGCGCGGTCATCATCCTCATGCTCTGGTTCTACCTGACGGGCGCGGCCGTCTTGATTGGCGGTGAGCTTAACTCCGAGATCACGTTTGCCGCAGAGAAGTTAGACAAGATCGACGGCCGGATGCGCGGCGAGATCAAGTCTGAGCAGCAGCAAGGCTGAAGCAGATGCGGCGTGCGGGTCGGCTTCTTACAGCCGCTTCCGCGACTGAATCATTTTCCTTCGGCCAACTGCGCGAGCGCCAACTCCAACAACATGATCTTCTTGATGCCTTTGTAGAGCGGCTCGATCTCGCAGCTTTCCGTGAGCGCGTGCGAGTCGTCGCAGGGGCCTGCGCCGGTCGAGATGGAGGAGATGCCGGCGAGCAGCGCGGCGCTCGAATTGTTCGACCCCGTGATGGTCGGCTGCGCGTTAAAGCCCATCGCGCGATGAACGGCCTCGGCCGTGTGGACGAGGGGCGAATCGCGGTGGCCCGGTATCTGCGCCGACGGCGACGAAGAGATGATGTCGGTCTTGACGGTCATACCGGCGCGGTCGGCTTCCTCTTTCAGGATCGCCGCGATCTTCTTTTCGAGATCGGCGATCACGTCGTTACTCGTCGAGCGCAGATCGACGGTGCACCATGCGTCGGCCGCTTTGGCGTTCACCACTTCTGAGCCGCCGAGCATGCCGATGTTCAAATTCGACGAAGGAGTGCGCGGCACGCTCAGTTCGTAGATGCGCGCGATGGCGCGTGCGAGCGGCAGCGTGGCCGAAAAAGGGGGCGTGGCCGAGCGCGTGTGTCCGCCGGGGCCGATGAAGTGGTGACGATACCAGTTGATGCCGATGCCGCCATAGGTGAAATTCTCGTAGCCGCCGTCGAGCGCGACGTAGTGATCGATCTTGCCCTTGTTCGCGGCGACGTAAGCCTCCGCGCCGCCGAGCGACGTTTCCTCTTCCACGGTGAAGACGAAGATCAGATCGCCTTTGGTTTTGATCTGCGCGGCGTCGAGCGCGCGAATAGTAGCCAACAACGCTTCGATGTTGCGCGTGTCGTCGCCAACACCGGGTGCGTAGATGCGTCCGTCGCGGATGGTCGCCTTGATTTTCAGACCCGGCTGGAAGACCGTGTCCATGTGCGCGTCGAAGACGACCGTCGGGCCGCCGCCTGTGCCCTTGCGCACGGCGATGAGATTGCCGGCCGCGTCATACGAGATTTTCGTTAGCCTATAACCGCGCAACAGTTTCTCGATGTAAGCGGCCCGCTCGCGTTCGTGCCCTGAGGGTGCATTGATCTCTGTGATGGCCGTCCACTCATGCAGAATCTTGTCGCGCTCTTTGTCCACATTGGCGAACGCCGCCACGACCGTTGGTTTCGCCATCAACGCTTGGGCCTGTTCGAGGCTCTGCCCGAACACACTTACGCCGGACAACAACAACAGCCCCAGACTGAGCTTGAGCGCACGGCTTGTTTGCTTCGTTTGTTTTTGCTTCATTGTTGCTTCATTTTTGCCAGTAGTTCTTGAGTTGCTCCGGCAATCGCGTCCACGGCACGTACTCGGGGCGGCGACCGGCGGCGCGCATCTTTTGCACCATCTTGAGCGCGCCTTTGTCGTTGCGCGTGTGGACGATGATCGTCGTGGCGGCTTGCACGGCGGGGCGCGCGGCGAGCCACGCGGCGACGGCGTAGCCGGTGTGTTCTTCGTCTACGGGGTCGCGTGTGTGATAGTGTTCCGGCAGTAGATCGTGATCGAGAAAGATTGCGTCATAGTTGTTCGCCGTAAGCAGTGCGATGGCCGCGGTCGGCGCGATGGCGATGTCGAGTTGGTCGCCGGCGAAGCGCTGCGCGAACCAGTCGTGCCGTTTGGGGTCGTCGTCGAGCAGCAGGACGCGCAGCGGCAAACGACGTGTTGTCGCGCGCGGCCAACCGAATTTTTGTAAGAGTCCCTGAAGAAAGCCCATGACGTGAGATGCTGTCGTACTCCACGAATCTTATGCCTCGCGCGCGACAGTAAACTGTGGGTGCCGCCAACTGCCGAAGCAATATAACATAACCTGCGCATGATACATGCCGGTGCAGGCTACGGCATGAGGTCGCGCGCACGCTTGCTCAGTTGTTTCTGCTCGTGGCATGCTTGAACCGCAAGCCCCGACAAACTCCGCGATGGCTAAATGTCCATACTGCCATAGACCTTTGCATAGGTTCGGCACACGCTGCCGGGCCTGCCGGCGCAACATTCTGCGCTGGCCGCACATCGTCGTGTTGTCGCTCGCGGCCTTGGCGGGGCTGGCCCTGCTGCTCGATCTGTTGCTCAGAGTTTCTTGAAGCCGGCCCGTCCCGCGTGCAACTTGCGACGATAGCGCCCGCATGAAACAAATTCTACAAAATATGAAAACCGGCGCGGTCACGGTGGCCGAAGTGCCCGCGCCGACGCTGCAACGCGGCCGCCTACACGTGCGCACGGTAGCCTCGCTGATCAGCGCGGGCACTGAGCGCATGAAAGTTGAGTTGGGGCGCAAAAGTCTGCTCGGCAAAGCGCGCGAGCGGCCCGACCTCGTGCGGCAGGTCGTGCAGAAGGCGAAGAATGAAGGCGTGCTGAGCGCTTACAACGCCGTGCGCGCGAAACTCGATGCGGACGCGCCGCTTGGCTATAGCGCGGCGGGGGTGGTCGTCGGCGTCGGCGCGGAGGTCAAAGGCTTTCGCGTCGGCGACCGTGTGGCTTGCGCGGGGCATCCGTTTGCGGCGCACGCGGAACTGCTGTCCGTGCCGCAGAATTTGTGCGTGCTGCTACCCGACGCAGTCAACTTCGATGCCGGCGCGTGCGGCACGCTCGGCGCAATCGCTTTGCAGGGCGTGCGGCTTGCGGAGCCGACGCTCGGCGAAGCGTTCGTCGTCATCGGTCTTGGCCTGTTGGGCCAACTCACGGTGCAACTGCTCAAGGCGAACGGCTGTCGCGTCTTCGGTGTCGATCTGGACGAGAGCAAAATCGCGCTCGCAAAAATGCACGGCGCGGAAGACGGTTGCATGCCCGACATGGAAGCGGCGCAACGCATTGAAGCGTGGACGCGCGGGCGCGGCGCTGATGCGGTGGTGGTGACGGCCGCCACGCGCTCGAATGATCCGATTGAGTTGGCGGGGCGCATCTCGCGGCTGAAGGGGCGCGTCGTCGCCGTCGGATTGGTCGGCATGGACGTGCCGCGCGCGATTTTTTACGAGCACGAGTTGACGCTGAAAGTCTCGATGTCTTACGGCCCCGGTCGCTATGATGCGGAGTATGAAGAGCGCGGGCACGACTATCCGTTCGCTTACGTGCGTTGGACTGAGGCGCGCAACATCGAAGCGTTTCTCGATCTCGTCGCGGCCGGCAGCGTCCGCGTCGAACAACTCATCACGCACCGTTTCCCCGTTGCAGAGGGTGACCGCGCTTACGAATTGATCGCCGGTGCGACGAAAGAACCTTATCTTGGCGTGCTGCTCGAATATCCGCACGAGCAAGAGCTTGCGCCGCGCATCGCGTTGCCGCCCCGCGCGCAGGGCAGCGCGACAACTGCGGCGGGTGTGGTGCGCGTCGGCCTCGTCGGCGCGGGCAGTTATGCGCGCAAGTTTCTGTTGCCGCAGTTGCAAGCGGCAGGCGCGGAGTTTCAGACAATTGCCACGGCGGCCGGTGTTTCGGCGCGCGACATCGGTGCGAAGTATGGCTTCCGCGCCTGCGCCGCGCACGCGGATGATGTGATTAACGACCCGGCAGTTAATCTCGTCGTCATCGCCACGCGCCACGACACGCACGCGCAGCTCGCAGCCGCCGCTTTACGCGCGGGCCGGCACGTGTTCGTCGAAAAGCCGCTCGCGCTCTCGGATGAGGAACTCGATGAAGTGTGCGCGGCGGCCGCGCAGACCGACGCGCAACTGCTCGTCGGCTACAACCGTCGCTTCGCGCCGCTCGCGCTTAGGGCGAAAGAGTTTTTCGCCGACGCGCCCGCGCCGCTGTCCATCGTCTATCGCGTCAACGCCGGGCGCATTCCGCGCGACCACTGGATACAAGATGAGCGCGCGGGCGGCGGGCGCATCGTCGGCGAGGTTTGTCACTTCGTTGATCTAATGGGGTTCTTGACGGGCGCGCAGCCGGTGCGCGTCTATGCGGAGAGCGTGGCGAGTCGTAATCACGAGGTTGTCAGTGAAGACTCGGTCATGATCACCCTGCGCTTCGCCGACGGCTCGAACGGCACGATTGCATATCTCGCCGAAGGCGACGCGGCGCTCGCGAAAGAGCGCATCGAAATCTTCGGCGCGGGGCGCGCGTTCGTGCTTGATGACTTTCGCCGTGCGAGTCTCTACCGCAACGGGCGCGAAGAGCAGTTCAAACTGCGCGCACAAGACAAGGGCCAAGCCGCGGAGGTGCGTGCCGTTTGCGCAATGGTGCGTAACGATGCGCCCGCGCCTATCGCCCGCGCGGAGTTGAGCGCAACCACGCGCGCCACCTTCCGCATACGTGAATCGCTCCGCACAGGGCAAGCGCTCGATCTGTAGGTATGTATGTCGAACGATTGTGCGGCTGAGGCATCGTCTCTTTACCAACGCACATTGAAGCTTCGCTTAATCGGGCCGGACAGGCAGCGGCTGATCTGGGCCGAGATTCTCAGGCTGCACAGCAGCATAGATGAAATTCTCTGACGGCACCGGCGAATCGGCCAGCCGCCGCAGCAGCGCGATCTGCCCTACGTGGGTCATCGCGTCCGCGAATGGCCCTTGCAGCATTCTCTCCGGCGTGATGTCGCGAAATGGTGTGCCGCTTTCCAGATGGCGCGCCAAATCCTCTATGGTCGCATGCAGCCTGAGCACCTCCGCCCTAAAATCGGCCAGCAGCGCTTGCCGATACTCGCCGCCGATGAAGAAAGTCCGCGCGTAGCCCATCAGGCTGTCCATGTGATGTATAAGCTCGTGCGGCGTCCTGACCTGCGGCTCAGTCTGAAACGAGGGAAAGGAATCAGGCGCATCGCGCAGAGCTTTCTGTGTGCGGTAAGCGAGAGCTGCGAGAAAATGTCGAAGTAGTTTACGCTTATCATCCATAACAAATTGAAAGTGGCCGAATGTTGGAGTTAAGCTGTCCGCCGCCTGTTTCAACTTACAGCAAGTAACAGTGCTGTTGGTAGCAGTTCAGGGACTAAGAACTATCTCTCCCGCAGTTTTGCCGCTCCGTCCCGCGTAATAGCTCCCGCCATAGTAATACCAATTGAGCCGCGCCAGCACGTCTTTCGCCTGCGCACAGGTGAGGGTCGCGAACTGCTCCGGCGTGATTGCGCCGAGATACCACCTCCCCGAGTTGGTGAAAGCTTCGACCTCATAGAAATATCTGAGCCAGTGCTGCCCGCAATCCCGGCAGACGAGCAACGACACTTCAGCGAACCGACTGTCCAGCCCCAACTCTTTGGCACTAAGCAGGTGACTGAGCGGGACAGCAAAGCACGCGCAAGCCTCTTGTGCCTTGAGATGATGTTCCTCTTCAGCCATGCAGGTTGTCGCGCGCCAGCGCATGCCTTCCTTCGGAACTTAGTTCTGCCAACCGGGCGACATGTTAATGTGCAACGCTAGAACCGGCCAAATCGAGGCTGTGCGATCATTTCTTAAGCGGCGCACGCATTCATAAATTAATTGCAGGTGTCCATCTTGCAATCTTTATCTTGAGTGCTATAATCCGCCCCGCCCCAGAAGTTGAAAATCAATGGGGGGCGGCAACAGAGTCGTTAGTGAGTCTTACCTGAAGCGGTCTCGCGCCAGTCAGATTTTACAGCCAGACAAGTCACGCAGGATGTCGTCCGACAACGCCAAGAAATTGCCGCCATTGCGCGCTGTGCCTGACCGGGCCGGCGAGCAGACGCCCGCGCTCCCCTTCGACGCCGCGCGCACACCGGCCGAAGCGCCCGCCCCGTGCGCCTATTGTTACGGCAGCGGCATGGAGACGGTCGCGGGCAAGGGTGCGCGGCGTTGTCGTTGTCGTGAGCAGAGCGGCCAGACGAAGTTGCTCGCCGCCGCGCGCATCCCGCGCCGCTACGATCAATGCTCGTTGCACAATTATTTCCCGGCTGCGAACAACGGCTCGCAACTCAAAGCTTTCAACTACGCTTTCCGCCTCGTGCGCGAGTATCCGGCCGTCGAGCGCGGGCTACTCTTGCAAGGCTCAGTCGGCGTAGGCAAGACGCACCTGTCGGTCGCGATCCTGCGTGGGTTGCTCGAGAAGGGTGTGCAGAGTCTGTTTTGTGAGTTCGGCACGCTCTTGAAAGAGATACAGGACTCGTACAACCCGATCTCGAAGACTTCGGAGATGAAAGTGCTTGCGCCGGTCTATCAAGCAG
>JBBRYU010000142.1:0-11132 GCA_038237345.1 Pyrinomonadales bacterium | reverse complement strand
GACGCGGTCGTGCGCTTCGCGCGTGAGCAGGCGGAGCGGGTCGCGCGCGGCGAGCCGGAACTCTCGTTCGGCGTAGGCACGTTCAATCTGCGCCAGCAACTCGCCGTGCAGGACGAACTCGAAGTGCGCCGCCGCCAGGATCAGAGCATCGAGCCCTTCTTCGCGCGGGGCAGGCGCGAGCCTTTCTTCGTCAAGAATCTTGAAAACATTCAGGGCGACGAGCGCGACGTGATCTTTCTGAGCGTCACCTACGCGAGGGACGCGAACGGCGTGCTGAGCTACAACTTCGGCCCCATCAACGGCGAGAACGGCTGGCGCAGGTTAAACGTCCTGACGACCCGCGCGCGGCAGGCGATGCGCGTCTTCTCCTCGATGAAAGGCGACGAGATCAACCCGGTGCACGCCACCTCGCAAGGGCCGCGACTGCTGCGCGAATTTTTGATCTACGCCGAACGCGGGCACCTCGACAGCACGATCGCGCACGCCGCGGCGCAGACCGAGTCGCCGTTCGAGCGCGAGGTCTACACCGAACTCTCCCGGCGCTGCGTCGGGCTGCAGCCGCAGGTGGGCGTGGCGGGCTACCGCATCGACTTCGGCGTGCGCGACGAAGAGCTGCCGGGGCGTTACCTCTGCGGCATCGAGTGCGATGGCGCAGCCTACCACTCTTCGGAGACGGCGCGCGACCGCGACCGCCTGCGCCAGCAGGTGCTCGAAGCGCGTGGCTGGACGATTCACCGCCTCTGGTCAACAGACTGGTTCAAGGATCGCGGTGGGCAGATCGAACGACTTCTCGAACTCATCGAGCGCACGCGCGTCTCGACGCGCGAGGAACAGGCGGCGGAGCGCGAAGCGCGGGAGCGCCACGCCGCGCGCGATGCGGAAGCGGCGCGGCAGACGCAAGACGAGGACTCGCAGGAAGTCCCGACGGGAGACGCGACTGTACACGCACCGGCGCAGGCCGAGCCTTACGTCTTCGCAAAGACGTCGCCCCTCTACGCCGGTCAGGATTTCCACGCCGCCCCCGCTTCGTTCATCAGCCGGGCCGTTGAAGACGCCGTACAGACGGAAGCGCCGCTGCACGTCAAGGACGTGGCCGCGCGCGTCGTCGCGATGTGGGGCTACAGTCAGGTCGGCCCGGCCATGATGCGCCGCGTCCGCGCGGTCGCCGAAGAGAGCGCGCGGCAGGGGCGCATCCGGCTGCACGGCGACTTCGCCTACAGGGTCAATGAGGCTGAGGCGGTCGTCGTGGTGCGCTCACGCGCCGGGACGAAGATTCCGCCCGAGCGCATCGCGCCCGAAGAGTACCGCGCCGCCGTGCTGCTGGTGCTGCGGGCGGGCGACGGGATCGAGCGCAGGGCGCTGACCAACGCCGCGCGCTCCCTCTTCGGCTTCAGCCGGACGGGGACGAACCTCGACTCGTGCATCAACACCGCCATCGACGAGTTGCTGGCGTCAGAGTCGGTCGGAGAGGGCAGCACGGGCATACGATTGCGGCTGTGACACGTTAGCTTCACGAATCCCCTGCCCCGATGCGTAGGGAGCCGGAAGGCTCATGGCTACGCCAATCGACCCACTCTGACTCTTACCGTTACGTGACGCCGGGAGATCTGGCAGGTCGTTCGCTTATTCCCGACTCCACCGCTTTTTATGCCGTCGCGCACGCGCGATCAACTCACGCTCGACTTTCTCAACGTCTTCCAGATGAAAGCGCACCGAGCGCCCGATGTAGACGGGAGTCAGCCCCTGCAGGCTCTCGCCCCGGTGATAGATGCTGGACGGTGACATGCTCCATCGCTCCGCAAGGTCGCGCGCCGAGAAGAGGGTTTTGATGATTTTTGATTCGGACACAGATCGCCTCCGGGCGCGCGGTTCGCCGGGAAGCCGACCTGCCCTGTGCAGGAAGGGTGCGGGCTCTTTAGCCTGCGGGCATTTCATCGCGGGAGTCGCCCGTTAAGGGACTCGACCGCCCTGGCGTCGCCGGCCGCGTTGTTACGGCGACTTCATAACGTCATTCAAGCATGGAATGCGGCGGTGATCAAATGGGTTGCGCCGCGCCTGCGGTCACGCCCGGTTTTGCCCATCGGTGTCGCCCGCAACAGCGATGGGCACCGAATGATCCCTCAAATCGGATGAATCTTGATAATGCCGATTTTGCTAAGAGCATTACGCCGTTTCCGGATTTCCCGAACTATTATCTACGGCATCGGCGCTAATGCTATCCACCTGTCGATCACAGATTTGTACACTTCCTCGCCTGGGGCGCTTACATTACCTGACCGTCCCCCACCTTCGTTTGCCCCCTGTCATCAGCCTGCGGTAAATTGCGGTCACGGTCGAAGGGCGGATCCTCGTGCTCAGGCATCTTGTCATCGGGGAAGTCCGATGCCCACTGCCGCCGTGTGGCATCGTCGGCGTAATATCTCAGATAAAGGTACGTGTCTTCCTCGCTACCGCTGCCCGTGAGGTCTATGTGCCACGCCGAGGAGTCGTCAAGCGGCAGGTCTTTGACCGATTCGCGGAGCAGATCATGCCAGAACAAGGTGTACAGCGCGCGGTCGTCCAGGTGGTCGGTCTGGCTGAGAAAAACGCGCGGCCGGGCCAACGCTTCAAACACCTCCCACAGTTTGGCTTTCAGTCGCCGGTCGTCTAAAGACTCCGGCGCGGGGAGTTCAACCCCGGCCTCTTCGAGTTGTTGGAAATGCGTCGTCAGGGGCGCTTGTTCGTAAGCCGCTACGCTCTCCCGGAATTGCGCCCTCACTACGGGCGGACACTCTTCAGACTCCCAAACGAGCGTCTCCGCATTATCATCAAACCCGGTTTCGCCATTCTGCGTCTCGTCGTTCGTCTTATCTTCTTCGTCGTCAATCGGCATGAGTCTTCTCCAAACTAAATGGTGGGAGATGATCCTTCTTTGCGGCGGCACTTCGGACATTGGAGCGGGTGACAGGCGCGGCAATAGGCTTTAGCGCAACCCGCGCACGGAGCCTGAGCCGCCGGGCTGGTGAGGTGCAGCCTGTCATCGCAGGCCAGACGCACTGGGGACTGTGTATAGCTGTGCTCGCAGGGCGGAACGTCCAATTTGCGCGCGAGCGAATTCCAGTCCAGTGTGATCCTGCGCTCGCCTTTACGCCGCCTGATTAAAATTTCGATGCGCTGCACCGGCATCACGACTTCGAGCGTCTGGCTCCACACCACGTCCACACGCAGCGCATACTTCTGCTGTAAGTCCGCGACTTTCGCCCCGTACTCGCGCGCAATCGCTTCAAGGCGCAGGCCCTCGCGCGTGGTTTCCGTTTCGGCGGCGGCGGAACGTTTTCGCAGGCGCAGCAGAGATTCCGCACGGAGGTCGTTGAAGTAGTCGTGGACGCGCCGCAGGTCGCGGTCTAAGCGGCGCTGCATCCCTTTCAAGAATGGAGCAAGGTGGGCATCAATGCGTTCAGGCAGCGCACGCGCGGCGCGGGATTTTAACTGCTCCGGCGTCCAATCGGGCGGCAGATGTGCGGGTGACGGCGACGACGCATCATTCATACCCACCGTCTCAATCGCGTTGGAGTGCAAGTCATCTACAAGCGCATCGAGCACGCTGCCGTTGGAGAGATTAAAGCCGAGCTTGACGATGCCGTCGCGCTTCTCATCGGAAAAGGCCGTGACCCGAAACAGCATCACGAGATAACGAGTCCACGCGGGCGCGACGCCGGTGACGCGATAGACGGCGTTCTGTAAGCTGAGGGTGTGCTCGACGACGCGCTCGGCATTTGAAAGCTGCGGCAACGCGACCGGGAGCGTCACGCGCGCCATCTGTCCACGCTCGCCGAGCAAATGTCCGAACCGCTCCAGCCAGTTAGACTCCAACCCGACGCGTTCGGCGCCTGCCGGGAGTTCCATTCCGAAACCGAGGCGCGCGAGTTCCGGCATTTGCAAGACTTTCGCCACCGGCGCGGGCGCGAGCAACTCCAACCCTTGAGGCTCGATGTGCTCCACCAGCACGCCTTCATAATCCAACAGGCGCGCGGCGAAATCTCTCAAGCTGTTTGAAGATTGGGACATGAGTGAGACTATTTCCGGCGGCTTTTCCCAGCGCGTTTGCTGTGTTCGATCATCCACAGGCACGCCAGTTTGGTCGCGCCCAGTTCGTTGTAATAACGATTGCGCAACTCGCTCGACTTGATGGAAGAAAGGTGGCGCGGATTCATCCCGATGCTTTCGGCAAAGTCCTTCTGCTTGATGCCCGCCGCTTTCAAATCCTTGAGCAACTCTTGGAGCGTTGTGCCGGCGAGATAATCCGCTACGTCTTCGACGTTGGCGACCTTTCGCAACTCTTTCTTCTCGACAGCCTTGAAGCTGTCAGGGTTATTCAGGAACGTGCGCGCCAGCGCATGGCAATGATGACAGCCGCCGCCTTTCCCGATGTAGCAACTGCAAGCCGACCTTGTGCCCTGATCCTTCACTTCGATGGACACGGTGTAAACGCCGTAGTTGCCGTGGACTTTCGCCGTCATCTTACGCTCGGTGCGGGTGCGCTCGAAGAACTTGCCGACGTAGCGTTGCACTTTGGGATGAGAGGCATGATGCCAGTGAGCCTCAACGATGTTTTTGAGTTCGTCGGCATCAGTTTGCGTCGTTGCGCTCATCTTTAACCTCCGGCTTTCCGATCTATCCGGCAATGAACTCGTCGCCGAACAATTCTTCGTCAAGCTGCTTCACAGAATCATACTGCTGCTTGGCCTGCGCCATCCGCTCGCCGAGTTGAGCGAAAGCGTTGTCGCGTTCCGCTGCGGTCGTCTCGACCCACGCCTTGAAGACCGTTTCGGCGAACTCGCCTTCCTCGTCCATCTCGCCGAGTATCTGACCGATCTCGCCGACGACCAGCTCGAACATGTTGATCTTCTCGTCGAGGACGCGCAGCACCTGTTCTTCGAGCGTGCCGCGCACGGCCAGATTGAAGATGAAGACCTCGCGCGTCTGCCCGATGCGGTGGATGCGACCGATGCGCTGCTCAATCGCCATCGGGTTCCACGGCAGGTCGAAGTTGACGAGCGTGTTGCAGAATTGCAGGTTGCGCCCCTCGCCGCCTGACTCGGTCGAGAGCAAGAGCGGCGCGTCCCGTTGAAAGCGCGCGATGGCTTCGTCCTTTTCCGGCCCGTTCATCGCGCCCTCAAAGCGCACAAAGGGCATTGCTTCTTTCTCCAACAGATGCGACAGGCGATCAAGCGTCTCGCGATGATGAACGAAGACGATCTTTTTCTCTTCCGCGTTGCGGGCCAGCAGCTCAAGCAACGCCTTCTCTTTGACCGTCGGCCCGCTTCGCGCGAGTGCCTCGTAGCGCGCGGCGAGGTCGCGCCACTGCTGAAGTTTTCCGGCGGCAACGCTCTTGGAAGCGAAGCGAGTGATCGCCCGCGCGGCGGTCGCCGGAGTCGAGCCTGCCGACGATAGCAAGTGCCGGAGCGCGAGGCGGTGCGCCGTCGTCTCGTCGGCGTAGGTTTCCTGCATGAGGCAGTTCAATTTCGCGTAAGCCTCTGCTTCCCCAGCTTCGGGGTCGAGTCGCACCGTCACGGCCTGTCGCGGCGGCAGGCGCACGTCAACGAGCGAGCGCGTGTTGCGAATCATCACATCGCGCATCAGGTCGCGCATCCGATCACGGTTGGCCGGAACACGCGGCTTGCCGGTCGTCATGTAACTCTGGCGAAACTCTTTTTCCGTCTTGAAGATTCCGGGTTTGAGCAGCGTCAACAGATTGTAGAGTTCGATGAGACTGTTCTGCACGGGAGTCGCGGAAAGCAGGAGCAGGAAACGCTTTTGCAGCGTGTTAACGAGTTTCCAGTTCTGCGTCTGGCGATTCTTCAGATGATGCGCTTCGTCCACGATCACGAGATCGTAATTCTCTGCGGCGAGCAATGCGAAATGTTCGGCGCGGCGCGCGGTGGCAATTGAAGCGATGACGCGCGGCTGCGCCCAGAAGGCCGCCGCGTCGCGGCGAAGCTGTGGGTCATAACTGGTCGCAAACTCGACCTCGAACTTCGTCCGCATCTCCTCCTCCCACTGCCCGACGAGCGGGGCGGGCGTCAGGATGAGGACGCGCGACGCCATGCCGCGCAGCAGGTATTCCTTGAGGGCCATGCCCGCTTCGACGGTCTTACCCAACCCCACTTCATCAGCCAGCAACACGCGCCCGCGAAACTGCTTGAGTACCTTTCGCACGGCTTCGGTCTGATACCAGTAAGCCTCGACATGGTGCAGCGTGGGCAGACACAACAACTCGTCAAAGCCTTGCAGCAATCCGAGATGCGACAACTCGTAGCGCAGGCGGAAGGCCGTCAGATCATTGACGCTCGTGCCGCGTTCAGCGTCGGGCGGAATCACGTCGAACTTTTCCGGCAGGCGGATGTCAACCGGGATGCGCGCCTTGATCTGCGGCAAGGCCGGCGCTCCTTCCGCGACTCCAATCGTCTCCGTTTGAGACGGCGTGAGGGCAGCGCCGGAGGTGATGACAGGAGCGCTCCCTGCTTCGCCGGCGATGTGCGCTCGCCTCGCCGTTTCGCCCTTGCTCGCTTTGCCGTCTTTGGCAGTGGGCGCGGCGGGCGGCTTCGCCTTCTTCGGCGCGGGCGTCGCCGCCGCACGGCGTTTCTCGGCGCGCTCGATCTTGTTGAGCCAGCTATGTACCCATGTCCTGAGCGACCAGTCGCCCGGCAGATAGAGGAATGAGCGTTGCAGATTGCCGTGCTGCCTGACAACCTGTGCGGCCTGCGCCCAACGCTCGGACTGCGCCAGCGCAATGGCGCGCAGCAAATGTCCCTCCGCTTCAATCGGCCTGAAGCGTTTAGAAAAACGATGCTCGTAACGTAAACTGAGTTCCGGTCGTCCGGCGAAAAGGGCCGCGAGCGCCGCCATCAACAGCAGCTCAGGGTCGGACGGGTGAGACTGAAGCGCGGACTGCGCCTCGCCCAACATCTGACCGTCGCGGCTGGCGATGCGTTCGAGCAGGCGTCGCTTCAAGCCGTCCAGATCGTCCGTCATCGCGTGCATCGCGGCGGCCAAGTGTGAGTCTTTCAACTCGCTCATAAAAACAAGAATTTACGACAGACCTGTTGCCGGGATGAAGAGGTCAAACCACATCGCTTCGCAATCGAGGCTCAGATTAAAACATGGACATCGCATTGTCAGCTAAACACCAGCAGGTTCTCCGGGAGCAACCCATTGGCGAAGACGAGCCGGGCTGTAGAGTCTTGCGCGATTTCGAGACCCTGCTGAATTTCGCCGGCGAGCGGGAGATCAAAGTCAGTGGCATCCACCAACTCTTGCCGCTGAACGTGCTGGCCGAACTCAACGCGCTGCTCGCCAAACCTTTGCGTCTCAGCCTCAAACGCCCGCAGCAGAAATCCTACCCGCACATCAACGGCCTCTACCTGCTCCTGCGCGCGAGCGGGCTGTCCATGATTGGGGAGGCTGCCGGGCAACTGGTTCTCTCGTTAGACCGGGAGGCGCTCGTCTCATGGCGCGGCCTGAACGCGACGGAACGCTATTTCACGCTGCTTGAGGCGTGGCTCGTTCGCGGCGAGGGAGAGATCATCGGCGAATCCCGCGATCCGTTAGGCTCGCTCTTCAAATGCTCGACCTTCATGGAGCGCATTCCCGACACAGGTTTGCAGATAGCCGGAGACCGTCAGGCGGAGCAGTTCACGATTCCCTATTCGATTGGCGCGTACAACCTCGCGCTGCTGGAATTATTCGGCTGCGTTTCTATCACGGAAGGACAGCCGGAAGCGGGCAAGGGTTGGGTCATCGCGCGTATCAAACGGACGCCTTTCGGCGATGCGCTCTTCAAGCTGTTATCGCAACACAAGCTGGCCGAGATGAAGATGTTGCTGGAAGAGACGGACGAGTTCGACGAACTTGTAAAGTTCGGCACACTCCAGCCCGTGCTGCAACCGTACTTCCCCGAGTGGCGCGGGAATCTATCGCTGCCCGAAGACGCGATGGTTGATGGTATCTACTTGTTCAAAGTTTCGCTGGACGCGAAGATGTGGCGACGCATAGCGATTCCTGCCAGACTCATCCTCGACGACCTGAGCGACGCGATCTTACGCGCCTTCGATTTCGACAACGATCACCTGTACGCATTCTCTTACCGCAACCGCTTCGGCGCGCTCGTCCGCGTTCTTCATCCTCACATGGAAGAATCGCCGTCCACCGCCGAGGTCGCTATCGGCGAAGTTCCCCTCCGGCCTGGCGCTTCAATGGAATACCTGTTCGATTTCGGAGATCAGTGGAGATTCGACGTGAAGCTGGAAGCGATTGATCCGGCGGACGCCAGAGTCAAGAAACCGAAGGTGCTCGAAAAGCGCGGCCAGTCGCCGCCGCAGTACCCGGATATGGACGAAGACGAATGGTAATCTGCCGCCGAGGATGCGGACGGGCACTGAACGGCCCCTCAAAGTCCACAGGATTTTGAAATCTGCTGATTTGTTAAGGAATCGCGTAGTTTTGTGGGCTGGCCCACTCTTACCTGCGGAGTTATTATCCACAAGCACTTAGCGGCAATCGTAAAGGTTGTCGCTTTTGCTTTTCCCGTTATTTTTCCCGTTTCCATTGCGCTTCCCGTTTTGCCTATATGCTAAAACGCGGCTAATTCAAGGGCCGCGAGAGATGCTGTAAGGTGATCCATTTCATCACGCGCGCTTAAAATCGCGCGAGCGATGGCATCCAAAGTTTCAAAATCTGGTGATTCGCAATCACAGGCCGAACGCAAGGCGAGCGCAAGATGTCGGTTGACGGTTGCGATTATCGTCTCCGGCGTGTTCGCTTCCAGTTGGTCAAATAATGCTCGTTTGGTTAAACTCATCGTCAATCCTTTCAAGGCTGTCGTAAGTTATGAAGGGTGAAAGCCGCGCCGGATGCTAGAGACATCCGGCGCGGCTTGTTTCATTTAGAAGTTAAGCGTGGCACGTTTGGCGGCAAGCTGTAGGTGAGCAGAGACGGCGGCAGCAATGTGATAGCAAGCGTTCCCGCGTTCGCCCGCCTTGCAGGTGCAATGTGCAAAGCGTTTGCCGTCGCGCTTCGCACATTCAACGGTATAGGTTGCGCCCGTTGCTTTGTTGCTAACGGTGTATGAACCGAACTGATTGACGCGAACGCGAGGTTTGACGGTGCGCGCTTTGTTAATCGCGTTCTGTAACTTGTCGGCTGTCGTAAGTTGAATCATGTGCTGTCCTCTCCGTTTTAAGTGACTTGCTAACGTGAGAGGTATATTACTACGGATAGTAACTTACTGTCGATAGTAATAATACTATCTTGCGTAACATTCCTATCGGTTGTAATATGTGCAGCATGTCAGTTACCACACGAATTAAAGAATTATCCGAGAAGCGCGGCATCACGAACGCTTATCAACTCCAGAAGGCAACGGAACTACCGCCAAGCATGGCGGCGCGGTTGTTTAAGGATGAAGTTGATATGATTGCCTTACGAACGATTGATACGCTCTGCAATGCGCTCGAATGTGAGCCGGGCGACTTGTTAGTGCGGAAAGCTGAAAAGAAGAGCAAGGCGAGCGTTAAAGGTTAAGCGTGCTGTTCGCGGTTTGCGTGAAGGTAGTACAGAAGCCTCATAACAACTAACAATGGTTCGGACAGTTTTTGACAAGAAAAGCCAATTCCCGCTTAGCTGTGTGTGACTAAACGCACAGCAAAGGAGAATTGGCTGATGACCGTAGTCGCACAGATATTAGACTGCATGAGCGGAGTTACCAAACCCCAACGCAAGTTTTTGTTGACCTTGTTTGCCACCATGCTGGTGACGCGCACCCGGCTTAACTTCTTGAACTTGAGTCGCCATAGTTCGTTGCATGAAAAGACCTTTCGCCGTCACTTTCGCAAAGAGTTCGCCTTTGCTTGCTTCAACCAATCAATCAGTGCCAGAGCCATGCCTGAAGCCGCGACCAAACTCTTTGCACAAGACGCATCTTTTTCTCCCAAGAGCGGCAAGCAGACGTATGGGCTTGACACTTTCTGGAATGGCTGTGCCGCCAAAGCTGAGAAGGGATTAGAAGTCTCACTCATCTCCATCGTTGATGTTGAGAAGAATCACTCATTCGCTTTGTCAGCCGAACAAACTCCGCCGCAACCGGCACACAAGAGGAAAGAAAAGAGTGCCACGCGGATTGATTTTTACCTTGAACATCTCCAGCGCACCGCTCCTTACTTTCCCCTCACCGTCAAATATGGTGTCTTTGACGGCTTCTATGCCAAATTGAAGTTTGTCGCCGGTGTCGGTGCGCTGGGCTATCACGTGATCAGCAAATTGCGCTCGGACGCCGACCTGCGCTACCTCTACGAAGGTGTACAAAAGAAACATGGACGCAGGCGCAAGTTCGATGGCAAAGTTGATTTCCATGACTTGCGGTCGTTTGCCCAGATTGCAACAGATCACCCATGCATCACACTCGACACGTTAGTTGTCTGGTCGGTCAGCTTGAAGCGACAAGTCAGAGTCGTGGTCGTGGTCAACACCAAAGCGAAAGAGCAGCCACGCTATGTGGTCTTGTTCTCGACCGCCACGGAACTTGGAGCCGCCGACATCTTCCGGTTTTACAAAGCGCGGTTTCAAATCGAGTTCATCTTTCGTGACGCGAAACAGTTTGCCGGTTTTTCTGATTGCCAAGCCAGAGACAAAGAAGCGTTGCATTTTCACTTCAATGCCTCAGTCACGGTGGTGAACTTGGCGCGCCTGATAGCTCAAGCCGAACACAAAGCAGATGAGAAGATGGTCTTCTCGATGACGAGCCTCAAACAACGATTCTTCAATGAACATTTGCTCAACCTGATAATTTCCAAGTTAGGATTAGAGCAAAGTGCGGTCATAAATCATCCGCAGTTTGAATATCTCAGAAACTATGCAGCTATCGCTGCTTAATTCTGTCCGAACCATTGATTTGACTAAACCTGTAATTTATTTGAGCACTTAATAAAACTTCAGAAGTGGGCTGGGACTCTTAGCTCGACTTTATCCATTTTAAAGCAATTTGCACTTGCATTTGCACTGTGAGTGCGTGTCAACTTTCAGCATGAAAGCGTACTCAGCGGATTTACGTCAAAAGATTATCGCGGCCTACGAAAACGGCGAAGGCACGCTGGATG
>JBBRYU010000141.1:0-11163 GCA_038237345.1 Pyrinomonadales bacterium | reverse complement strand
GGTGACGATGCGCGAGACGCCTTGTTCCTGCATCGTCACGCCGATCAGTTGCTGGGCCATTTCCATCGCGATCTTGTTGTGGCTGATGAACAGAAACTGCGTGGCCTGCGCCATCTGCTTCACGAGCTTGGCATAGCGCTCGGTGTTGGCGTCGTCGAGCGGCGCGTCCACTTCATCGAGCAGGCAGAACGGTGAAGGGCGATAACGGAAGATCGCGAGTACCAGCGACAGCGCGGCCATCGCTTTCTCGCCGCCCGACAGCAACAGCACGTTCTGCAGACGCTTGCCTGGAGGCTGCGCGATGATGTCGATCCCGGATTCGAGCGGATCGTCCGTGTCGATTAAACTCATCTCGCCGCGGCCCCCGCCGAAGAGTTCGAGGAACAGCGCGCCGAAGTTGCGATTGATCTCTTCAAAGGCGTGCCGGAAGCGTTCGCGCGAGCGGCGTTTGATCTCGCGCAAGGCTTCTTCGGTCGAACCGATGCCGTCGGTGATGTCCTGTCGTTGCGTCGTCAGGAAAGTGAAACGCTCTTCGGCCTCGGCCAACTCTTCGAGCGCCATCATGTTGACCGCGCCGAAACTTTCCAACCGCGCCCGCAACTCTTCGACGCGCGCACGCCCCGCTTCCAGATCGAACTCCGCATCCGGTTCATCTGCGGCCGCGATCTCTTCCAGCGACTGATTAAGCTCGGCCGCACAGGTCTCGCGCAGATACCCTAGGCGCGCGGTCGCTTCGGCGCGATTAACTTCCATCGCCGCCCGCGCATCGCGCGCCGCCGCCGCACGGTTGTGCAACTCGGTCAACTCGGCCGCCATCTCGTCAGCCCGCGTCCGCGCCGCCGTCAAACTCTCCGCGCATTCCGCCACCGCCTGCTCAAGCAACGCGCGTTCGCCTTCGACTGTACCCGCATTCTCCGCCGACACAGCCAATGACTCGCGCAGTGCCGCGACTTGCTCGCCCATTTCGGCAACTTCCGCCTCGTGGCGCGCGAGGCGCGCAGATAGATCGGCCGCTTCCGCCTCCATGCGGCGCAACTCGGCTGTGGTCGCGCGCCGTCTCTCGGCCGCTGCTGCTGCCGCCGCACGTTGCGCGCTCAACTGTTCGTTCTCCGCTTCGGCCGTGCGCCGCGCCTGCGCTAAAGTTTCGGTCGCGCCCGCCACCGCTTGCGTCGCCGCGAGCCGCGCCGCTTCGGCCGCGTCGGCGTCCGCCGTCTGCTTTGCGCGCCGCGCTTCCAGTTCTGCGCGCTCAGCCGCGAGTCGCGCCGTGTCATCCGCGACGACGCGCACGTGTCGCGCCGCGCGTTCGATCTCTTGCGTGAGTTGCGCTGCTTGCAAATCACGCGCGACCTGTTCGCGCTCAGCGCGGCCGATCTGCTCATTCAAGAGCATCAGCGCGTCTTCAAGCTCGACGAGCCGCGCCCGCGCCGCCGTCACCGAATCTTCCGCCGAAACAACTTCGGACGCGAGCGCGGCGGCGCGCGTCTCAAGTTCGCGTATCTCGCGCTTGAAGGCGAGCAGCCCCGGCCCTTCCGTCATCGCGCCAAGGGGGCCGCCCGCGCCGATCAACTGGCCGCCCGCAACCCATTCGCCCTCAACCGTGACATACATCTCGCCCGTCGCCAGCGACAGCATCAGCGCGTGGTCGAGATCGCCGGCCACACGCGCGCGCATCTCGCGCGGCAGCGTGCGGCGCAGGATAGTCATCAACTCCGCCGTTGCGCCGAGCAGATCGCCAAGCCGCAGTTCGGCGTGCGCGCCGCCGTCCAATACGCCGCGCGTGTGCGCCTCGTCAGCGCTTGCGCCTTGCAAACCTGTGACAAGAAATGTCGCGCGCCCCGCGCCTGATGTTTGCAGCCACGCGGCGGCGCGCACGGCATCGTCCGGCGTCGGCACGATGACAGTTTGCAGATATGCGCCGAACACGCTCTCAATCGCGCGCTCCCATTGCGGCTCGACTTGCAGCATGTCCGCGAGCGTGCCGACGGCATGAAAACTTTGCCCGCCGGTCTCATCAGCCGCCCGCTCTTCGGAGAAGATGCGTTGTACGGCTTGCGAGTAGAGCGCGCGTTGCGTGTCGAGTTCCGCGAGCGTGTCGAGCCGATGACTGACGCGCGCCGCTTCTTCGCGCGCACGCGCATATTCGGTCGCGGTCACGGAGACGAGCGAACGCGCGGCGGTCGCGCCCGCGTTCACCGCTTCGCGCTCGACGAGCAACTGCTCAAGCTGCGCCCGCGCGTTCGTCAATTCCGCTTGTAGCTGTGCCGCCTGCGCGGTCGTCTCCGCGTGCGCGGCCCGGGCGCGCTCGCCTTCGCGCTCCAGCCCTTCGGCTTGCAAGGCGAGACGTTCCAGCGTCGCGTCGAGTTGGCGGCCCGTCTCGTGCAGCCGCTCGGCCACGGCCGTGTGCGTCAACAGGTCGGCCCGCGCTTCTTCGATCTGTTGCTCGGCGGCGACCACTTCGGCGCTGCGCCGCGCATAGACTGCCTCGGCCTCTTGCAACAGCCGCGCGCTCGTCTCGCTCTCGTCGCGCAACTGCACATCGCCCGCGCGCAGCGACTCGCGCTCGCGCCCGACGCTCTCCAATCGCTCGCGCACCAACTCCATCTGCGCCGCCACGTCCGCGCTGCGCCGTTCAAGCTCGCGCGTCTGCTCCTGCCGGTACGTGCGCTCGCGCTCGCGCCGGTCGTGCTGCAAAGCTGCCTCTGCGACGGCCGCGCGAGCCTGCGCTAAAGCTCCTTCACAACCGCGCGCTTCAGTCGTCGCCAGCCGCGCTTCTTCCTCGTGCTGCTCGACCGCGTCGAGCAGTTCGCGTTCTTGTTCACCGGCCGCTGCAAGGTGCGCGCGTAATTCTTCAAGCGCGCTGGTCAACCCGCGTTCGTCCGCCGCATAGACGCGGCGCAGCAACTCGCGCAACTCTTCGCGCAGTTGCCGGTAGCGGCGCGCCTTGCCCGCTTGTCGGCGCAGACTCCCAACCTGTCGTTCGATCTCCGCGACGATGTCGGAGACGCGGCGCAGATTCGCACGTGCGCCTTCAAGGCGCGCTTCGGCCGCGCGCTGGCGCACACGGAACTTGGTGATCCCGGCCGCCTCTTCGATCAGCGTGCGCCGATCCATCGGCTTGGCGGAGAGGATTTGCCCGATGCGTCCCTGTTCGATGATGGCGTAGTGCGCGCCGGAGAGACCCGTGCCGGAGAACAAATCTTGTATGTCGCGCAGACGGCAGCTGCGCCCGTTCAAAAGATACTCGCTCTCGCCGTCGCGATAGAGCCGGCGCGTCACGGACACGGTCTCGCCCGGCGCGAAGTCCAACTCCATGCGGCGCGGTCGCCAGTGTCGTTTAGGATGCGCGTGCTGCGCCTTTGCAGTTAATGCTTCAGGTGTGTGCGCGGCATCGGGCACGCTGAGCGCGGCCGAGCCAGATGCGGACTCGACCGTAGCGACAGGCTCAACGGCGGCGACCACGCCTGTTTGTGCCGTTGCCGACTCAAGCTGTGCAACGCTCGCCGCGCCGGCCAATTCCGGCAGCAGTTTCTCTTCCACCGCCTCGCGCTGCTCGTCGATCTCTTCAAGCGCGGAGTCTATGTCGTTAACGTCCGTCTCGTCCGGCATGGTCTCGTCGCGCACGAGATGCAGGACGACTTCGGCCATGCCGCTCGGCGCGCGGTTGCGCGAGCCTTGAAAGATCACGTCGAGCATGGCCGCGCCGCGTAGATGCTTGACGCGCTGCTCGCCCAAGACCCAGGCAATAGCGTCCGCGACGTTCGATTTGCCGCAGCCGTTGGGGCCGACGACGCCGGTAATACCTTCGCCGGTGAAGATAAGATCGGTGTAGTCCGCGAACGACTTGAAGCCGGTTATTTCTAAGCGTTTGAGTTTGAACATGCGTGTCCGGTCTTTCGTTGACCGCCCTCCTCGATGCGGCACAAAAGTACAGCCGGTAGAGCGCGGCGTGGCAGAGACACACTATATGTTGGCGTGGCAATGATGTCAACCAACATAAAAAGCAGTCGGCAGACGACAGTAAACGGTAGACAACGAGCAGAAAGCAGCCGGTTGAAAGCCACTCAAATGATTGCGCGCACCTCCCACTGGCTGCCCACTGGCTACGTCCTGCGGCCTACCGCTTTATGGTAGCGCTTCGACGTTGCTGAAGAAGCGGAGGCCGCCGCTCTGCTCGACGCCGGGCAGGAACTGGACGTTAACGGTTGCGTTCGGCGCGCGCGGCGACGCCATCGTGATCGCGCCGACCATCATGCTCGTGTTGAGACCGCCGCCCAGTGGTTGTGCCGGTGGTATCTCAACGGTTGTGCCCAAGACCTGCACGGTCTGGTTGCTGGTCGTCGCAATCCGGCTGCACCCTCTCAGGGAGCAGCCAACTCGCGGCGGGCGTAGAGCACGAGCGTGACGCCGGGGCGCAAGGGGTGCGTGCTGACCTCGCGGTATTGCGCGCCGAGGATCGCCTGCGCCTCGGCCCGCTGGTTGACGTTGATGATGACGAGCGCGTCGCTCGTCGGCGCGAGATGGCCGAGATAGCCGACATGCTTATAGTTGCGTAAGTACCATGGCATCGGCCAGTAGTCGGGCGAGGCGACATTGATGTTGGTGTCAAGACCTGTGTCGGCGTGGCGGGCCAGTTCATCTATGCGGTCGAACAGTTGCAGATAGCCGCGCGTGCTGTGCGCGTAGACGTAGATGTAGCGGTCGTCGTCGTAATGCACGAAGTTGAGCTGATAGGTTTGATAGAGATTGACGACGAGTGCGGCGGCCAGCAGCGCGAGCGCGAGCCAGCGCAGATACAGCCGGCGGACGCCGCGCCGGTAGAGCCATTCGATGCCGCGCCCGCCGATGATGGCGAGCGGGAGGACGATGTTGAGTTGCAGCCACGGCGTCTTGTAAGGCACGAGCGAATACGCCAGCAGGATGCCGTATGCCCACGCACCGGCAAAGACGGCGAAGCGACTGCGGGCGCGCAATACGGCGACGGCTGTGCCCAAAGCGCCTAAGATCAGTAGCGGCGCTTCCTCCTGCCAGAGCCAGGCGAGATAGGTGTAAAACGAATGGCGATGAAAGTCGCTCTGGCCGGTCTTCGCCCAGATGTTGTAAGCCTCCAGCGCGTCGCTCGTGCCCTTCGGGTTCGTGAAGAACGACGAGTAGTAGACGAGGTTGACGAATAGACAGACGGCGAGCGCGACGACGACGAGCAGCGCGAGATGACCCCAACCGCCGGAGCGTGCGATGCAACTCTGCCACTCGATAGTTTGCGGCTCTTGCGGCGCGCGGCGCTTCTTGCTCTGCTGTGCAGGCTTGCGCACGAGTTTGGCCAACCCAACGTAGGCCCACGCGATCAGCACGGCCAGCACGAGCGTGACCACCGTGATGAACGCTGTCTCTTTCGTCGCGAACAGCAGCCCGGTTGAGATCGCCGCCAGCAACAGATAATTAGCGCGCGGCCCGTCGTATGCCCACAACGCCGCGACGGTACCGAAGAGCGCCGCAAGGCTCAGCGTCAGCAGCGCCCAGAACTGTATGGGCGAGTTCGGGCCGCGTGTCGCCGCATAAGTCACGCAGACGAGCGCGACGGAAGCGCACGCGGCGACGAGGCCGGTCGAGTGATCATTCAAGTAGGGACGCGCGAACGTCTGCGGTTGCGCCGCGCCTTCATAGAAGCGCAGCGCCGCGACCACGATGCCGAGGGTGAAGAAGAGGAAGAGTATTTCGTGGATGAAGTAGCGCGAGTTGTAGACCATGCCGGGCGAGACGGCGAGAAGCGCGGCGGCGGCGAGCGCGCCGATTGCGCCGAGATGACGGCGCAGACAGAGCGTCAGCCAGACCAACCCGACGCCGAACGCGCCCGTCACCGCACGCAAGGCCCACGTGTCCAGATGATGAAAATGATCGAGCAGATAGGTGAGCGGCAGCGCGAAATAGTAGAGCGTCGGGCCGTGATAGTTCGCGGGGTCGTAATGATAGACGCCGCTATGCATGAGGTTGAGCAAGAAGAAGCCGTTGACGCCTTCGTCGTGGTGCAACGGATTCATCTCAAGCTGATAGCCGCGCAAGAGCGCAGCGACCAGCAGGATCGCGCCGCTCGCAAGCTGCCACGTGCGCGCCGAAAGCTCCGCCGCGGCAGGCGTAGGTTCGTTTGGCGCGGGCGCGGGCGCACCGGTTTTCTGCGCCCGCGCCGCCTGCGCTTTACGGTCGCGCGACCTTGTAGAGATGGTACTCACCGACTTCTCCAACCTGTGTGAAGTGTGCGAAATACAGATCGCTCACCCGCCCGGCGGTGCGCTCCAACGGCCCGACGACGACGTATTCGACGCCATATTTATCGAGCAGCGCAGCCGCGTCGGGGCTGCCCGCATAGATGCGTTTCACCTCCGCCTCGCGCTCTTCGTACTTGATGCCCTGCGACCAGAGATGCCCGCCATAGCCCAAGAGCGCGCGGCGGCCGGCTAAGAAAACGGGATGATTATAAGTCGGCGCAGTCAGGATCAGAGAGCGCGGCGGGGTCTGCTGCTCGATCAGTTCGGCGAACGCGATGCCGTCACGGTCGAACTCGCGCTGCTCCTCAGTCGCCGACGCCACGCGCCACACGTCGAGCGCGCCCGCGAGCGTCAATGCGATAAACAGCAAGACCGCAGCCCCGCGCATCAGTACCACGAAAACATTCACATCGCGCATGGCCCTGCGCCACAGGCGTACGAGCAGCAGCGCGACGAGCGGCGTGGAAGCGACGTACCAGTAGAACAGCACCTTGATGTTGTCCCACAGGTAGGGCGAGACTTTGGCGACGTTAGCGATGATGAAGCAGAGCGTGAACGGCAGGTAGAAGCGCAGCAGACGCCCCGATACGATGGCGGCGCGCCCGCGCCACGCAAGCGCGGCGACGAGCAACGGGATGAACAAGCCCGTGTTGCGCAGCCAGAACGTGAAGACGTCCTCCTGTCCTCTGTCCCAACCGAACGTCCACTCAAAAAAGCTGCCCGCCTTGACCGCGCTCGCCCGCGTCGCCCACCACATCTGCGGCAACGCCAGCACCGCCGCCGCCGCGAAGAAAGCGAACCACAGCCGCCAACGCGGAAACAGCAGCGCGAGGCACGCGCCGACGATCATCAACACGACGAACGTGTGCGCGTGCGCGAGCGGCAACAGTCCCGCGATCAATCCCGCGCCAAGCATGCGGCGCAGAGCAATATCAGCGCGCGCGCGGGGCAACAACGAAAAAGGGAAAGCGGGTAGAGGCGGCGGCACAGTTGCATTGCTCATTGGCTGCGCCCGTTCGCCTTTGCGTCGCTTCCCCTTTTTCACTTGTCGCTCTTCATCAGCCGCCGCCGCAACTCTTTGCTCTTCGTCCGCCGCGACCGTCTGCCACCAAACGGTGATGACGATGAGCGCGAGCGGCAACCCCAGTAGCAACGCGCGTTGCGGCACGAGCAAGGTGGTGATGGCATTGCCCCAGCGATAGACGTTGTCATTAGTGATCGTGTACTTGTGCGGCAGTTGCGCGAGCAGGTCGAAGAACGTGCGCCCGCCGGTGTGCCATTCGCGCATGAAGACCTGCCAACCGAGGCCGCCACTCAGCAATGTGAGCGCGACCGAGACGACAGCGGCGGCACGCTCACGCGTCAACTTTACTGCGAAGCGATAGAGCAACCCCGTGAGCGCGAGCGCGAGCATGAAGTTCTCCCAGAAGAGCGCGGCGGTGAGCGACGCGCCCGCGCGCACGAACATGGCCGCGACGAAGTCCACGATGAACGGATAGGTGAGTCGCGCCCCGGCGAACTCAGGATGCTGCGGCGGGAAGTTCTGGCCCTGCGCGAATCCTGTGATGATGCCTAAATGAAACGGCAGATCGCCGAGATTGTTCTCCACGCCGGTCAACAGTTCGCCGTTCTGCGCAAAGAACGCGCGGTCAAGCACGAGCCAGAACAGCACGGCCGTTGCGCCGAAGAGCGCGCACCGCCATACCGCCCCGCTTTCCGGGCGCGCAAATGCACGTTGTGCCCCCCGCACATCGAACAGCACACGCGCACGCCATGCGGGCTGAAGAAGGAGCGCGAGCGGCGCGGCGACGATGAGCGCGGCCAGCGTGAGACTGAGCGGCGTCAACCCGATGCACGATGCACTGACGAAGCCGACGAGGCCGAGCGCGGCCAAGCCTACGCACGCGCCCATGCACAAACGCGCGGACAACGGCGCGTCTGCGTCATACAGGTATGTCAGCAGTGCGCCGCCCGCGATTGCGACGAGCGCCAGCAAGAGAGCCATAAAGATTAGAGACGAACGCAGGGCAAAATCATGCTAACCTATGCGCGTTATCATAACCGTATCGCAGCGCGCTGGCTAAGCCCTGTGCGCGGCGGGCGCAACAATAGTGCGGTAAAACTATACAAGCGCGCTCGCTAATCTATTCGGAGTTACGCTGTTCTCTTTAATCCCCTGTCGAAAGGACACGAATCTCATGTTCTCCCAAGTGCTCCGCTTCGTTCGTCTGCCCCTATTGTTGATCCTGCTCTACGCCATCGGGCGTTTCGCCCTTGGTGTGCTGGGCGTGCCGTATGCGCCGCGCGGCAACGCGATCTTCTCCGTGCTGGGGCTGGCGATCATCAGTAGTTTCTACTT
This sequence comes from Pyrinomonadales bacterium, assembly GCA_038237345.1. Taxonomy (GTDB): domain Bacteria; phylum Acidobacteriota; class Blastocatellia; order Pyrinomonadales; family Pyrinomonadaceae; genus QHXQ01. The sequence goes on along the minus strand of JBBRYU010000141.1, from coordinate 2,544 downwards.
CGGCGCGCTGTCCGGCCGCGTCGGCGGCTTCGGCTGGCTCGGCGCGTTGCTGATTGGTTTTATCATCGGCGAGTACGCGCAAGTTCTGATCTTCTTGGCCACGGTCATCAGTTACGTTGTGCACCTGAACACCTACTACATTCACTGGGATTCGCTAAACGCCCCCAAAGACACAGTGGTGCCAATGGCGCAGGCCTTAACCAGCAGAGCCGTCGGGCTGGTCGTCGGCTCGCTCTTGCCCATCATCGCCGCGCTCATCGGGCGGGCGCTCAGCGCCCTCGCACCCGCGCCGCGCGACCGATAGTAGACATAAACAGGGCGCGCAGCAGACAAACTTCCGGGTTGCGCGCCGCTGCGCTTGGCGGCGCAGGCCGCACACTGTTGACTTGGCGCGCGATTTGGCCTAAAAGCATTTTGCTCTGTGCCACTGCTCGCACGTTATTCAATTCAGAAAACTTGGAGGCTTTTTCGGTAATGAAACGCATACTCGTCATCTTCGTGCTCGCGCTGATTGCAGCCGCCGGCGCGCTGCCCACGCAAGCTCAGGACAAGGAAGCGACGCGCAACGCCACGCGCGATAAGTTGAGTCGGCTGCTCGACGTTGTCGGGCCGAAGAAGGATGTCAACGTGGCCTTCCGGCAAAACGCGAAACAACCTTACAACTACGTGGGTATCATGCGCGACGGACTGAAGAACGCCGACAGTCTGGAGATCGTCATCAGCGTAACGCCCAACGAGACTATCGGCTTCCGCATCTATCCGCACTACAAAGACGAGTACATCAACCTCGACAAGGCGAAGAACGGCCCCGCGCTGATGCGCAAACTGCTCTACATGAACGACCGGAACTTCCTCTTCTGGGGCGCGGACGATTCCGCCGACATTTTCTCCGGCTACACTTTCACGCTCGAGTCCGGTTTCCCCGCCGAGGCGATTGAGATCGTGCTGCGCAGTATCCGCAACACCGATGGCTTTGTCGGCGAGATGCGCCCGCTTGTTGATGGTACGTTCGCGCCCACGAAGTAAGCGCGCACGCTGACGTAGCCCACAAGGCGAAGGCAGAGAGACGTGCGGCCGCGCTTTACTAGCTGCCCCCACGCCGCAAGCCTTCGCCTTTTTGTGCCCGCGCTTTTGCCTTCCCCCTAGCGCACAGTGTAAAAGTTCTCTTTTCACGCACACGTGCGCAAACTGTCTGCGAGGTATAAGGAATGCTGCGGGCCGGTATTGTCGGGCTGCCGAACGTCGGCAAGTCTACGCTTTTTAACGCGCTGACCGCGCAACAGTCGGCGCTTGCCGCCAACTATCCGTTCGCCACCATCGAGCCGAACGTCGGCGTCGTGCCTGTGCCGGACGAACGGCTCGCGCCTTTGGCAACACTCGTCAAGACAGGCACGATTGTGCCCGCGACCGTCGAGTTTTTAGACATCGCCGGTCTCGTGCGCGGTGCGTCGAAGGGCGAAGGACTCGGCAACCAGTTTCTCGCCAACATACGCGAAACCGATGCGGTCATACAGGTCGTGCGCTGCTTCGAGGATGAGAACATCGTCCACGTCGAAGGCTCGGTCGATCCCCGCCGCGACATCGAGACGATCCAGATCGAACTTGCGCTCGCCGACCTCGCCGCCATCGAGCGCCGCCGCGAACGCGCCCAGAAGCAACTCAAGAGCGGCGACAAGGTGGCGCGGGCCGAACTGGATGTGATCGAAAAACTCATGCCCGCGCTCGCCGAAGGTCTGCCCGCCCGCACCATCGCGCTGACCGACGATGAGCGCGCGACGGCCCGCACGCTCTTCCTGCTCACCATGAAGCCGACTGTCTACGCGGCGAACGTGGACGAGGCGACGCTCGCCAATCCGAACGATAATCCACATGTCCGCACAGTGCGCGAGTTGGCGGCGACGGAAGCGGCCGAGCAAGTCGTCATCTGCGCGCAACTCGAAGCGGAGTTGGTCGAGTTGTCGCCCGAAGATCGTGTGGGCTACATGCAATCGCTCGGCGTGGCATCGAGCGGCGTGGCCGAGTTGATCAAAAGCGCGTACCGTCTGCTCGGGCTGATGTCATTCCTGACGGCGGGCGAGAAAGAGGTGCGCGCCTGGACGATCCCGCGCGGCACACGCGCGCCACAAGCTGCCGGCACGATCCATACGGACATCGAGCGTGGCTTCATCCGTGCTGAAATCGTCAGCTACGACGCACTGTTGCGTGCCGGTTCATACACCGTCGCCCGCGAACAGGGGCTGCTGCGCCTGGAAGGAAAAGACTATGTTATGCAGGAAGGCGACGTGGTAAACTTTCGCTTCAACGTCTGAAGCACATCATTTCCCTTGATTCTCTGCACCGCTCCCGGCTTAGCGAAATCCTCACTTTTCGCGCCGATTCTTTTATCTTTCCTTATCCTTCATTGGTAGTGGTTCAAGCCGGAGATGCCAACGCAAGATTGTAGCGATGTAAGAACAAGCGCAAACAGATCTCGTGCATCTTCTCCGACTTGGAAAATGAGAGCGACTTTCTGACGAAGCGTCCGAGCCGTTGGCGCAAAGTGTT
>JBBRYU010000140.1:0-11211 GCA_038237345.1 Pyrinomonadales bacterium | reverse complement strand
GGCGGGCGCGGGCGCAAGCAGAAGAGGGGAGAAGTCCGAGCCGAAGAAAAACGACGCGAGCAAAAAGACCAAGCCGGGCGCGGCGAAAAAGGACGAAGCGAAACGGGACGAGCATACAAGCGAACAACCATCCACGCCCGCGCCGCTCACTGCCGCGGCCAACACAGCCGACGAGAAGCCCCAGCCGACTTCGACGACGGACGCGCCGCCGAAAACGAGCGTCAGTCCCGCGCGCGCGGGAACACCGGCCGGTCTCATTCCACCGCCGCCTAACATAGCGCCCACGCCGCTCAGCGCAGGCGAGCACACCGGCGCAACAGCAAATACGCCAACTCCAGTAAACGCGCCCGCGCCTGTACCTACGCCGTTGTTATCGACCATCTATCGCGTCGGCGTCGGCGACATGCTCAACATACGGCTCCTCGGGGGCACGGGGCACGACTCGACATTCTACACGATCCTGACCGGCGGGGTGTTGGACTATCCGCTCGCGGGCGATCCCGTCAGCGTCGCCGGCTTAACAACCGACGAGATTGCGACACGCCTGTCGGCCGAATTGAAGCGGCGCGGCATCTACGACCGCGCGCAGTTTCAAGTCGCTGTGCGCGATTATATGAGTCATACGGTGATGGTGAGCGGATTGGTAGATCAGCCCGGCGCGAAGGTCTTGCGCCGCGAGGCCGTGCCGCTCTACGTCGTGCTGGCGGAAGCGTTGCCGCGCGCCGACGCAGGCCGCGCCGTCATCATCTCGCACACGAATGGCACGAGCAAGACAGTTGACCTTGGCGACCCCTCCGCGTTGAACGAGTTGGTTGCGGCGGGGGATGTGGTTAACGTGCAGACGCGCCCGCCGGAGTTCTTCTACATCGGTGGACTGGTGGCCGCGCCGGGGCAGAAAGATTTTCATGTCGGGATGACGCTGACGCAGTCTATCCTCGCGTCGGGCGGCGTCTCGGTGGGCTTGAACAACAAAAAGTCGAAGATCCTGGTGACGGTCTCGCGGCAGGGCGCGGACGGACGGCTCGTGCCGACCATCTATGTGTTGACCGAGATCGAGACGGGGAAGATACCCGACCCGCGTTTGCAGCCCGGCGACCGCGTAGAGATCGGGCGTAAGCATTAGTGTCTCTCTCCGTGCCCGCGCGCTACTGCCACGTCGTCTTGTCCAGCGCCGCAAAGGGATGTATCATCCGGCGCGTTCCCGTTCAGTGTGCCGGCTATCGAGCCGACACAAACACAGCTCTCAAGTCGAAATCCAAATAGCTCAGCCAACCGTTCGCAGTCCTGTTGCCGGAGGAGTTCTGTTCGATGAAGCCACATAAAATTGGTGCGATAGCGCTGGCGGCGGCGCTACTCTGTGGGCCTTGCGTGCCCGTCAGTGCCGCGGTCGTTGCCCCCACAACACGCGCCATCAAACAGGATCAGGATGCGCCGCCTGATGCCGAACAGGCCGCGTTCAATAAGGGCCAGACGCTCTACAATCAAGGGCGTTACGAGCAAGCGGCGGGCGTGCTCAACGATTTTCTGAATAACTATCCGAACAGCATCATCACCGATCTGTCATTGCTCTGGCTCGGTCGCTCCTACATCGCGTTGGGGCGGATCAAAGAAGCCGAGCAAGTCGGCGAACGTCTGCGCGGCATCAAAGACACGCCGTTCACGGAAATCTATGACGACGAGTTGACCTCGGCGCGCAGGGAACTGGCAGCGCGTAGGCCCGTAGCCGCCCAGCCTTCCCTGTCGCCTGCTGCGCGGCCTGCGCCAACGCCGCGCGCAAGCGCGATCCCAACCCGCCCGGCCATTGCGACAGCGACTCCGAGTCCGACGCCAGCGCGCCGGCCAGGCACGCCGCGCACGCAGCCTACGGTGCCGCGGCCGACACCGACGCCCACCATCGCAAGGGTAAGCCCGACCCCTACACAGCCGACACTGACGATCAACAACACACCAAACGTCAACGCGAACACGAGCACGAACACGAATACCGCGCGGCTAAGCAACGGCCGTCGCCCGTCGCGGCGCGGTGGCAGCATGCGCAACAAGCCAGCACAACAGCCGGGCATAAGCACACAGACCGCGATGAACACTCCGCCGCCGATGGTCAGACCTTCGCCCACGCCCGCGCCCGTGCGTAGGGAGACGAACGACTCAACCGTCACGTCCATTTCTCCGACCGCAAGCAACACGTCCGCCGGCTCGAACGAGACCGGCATCGTGTTGACGGTCAAGCAAGTGCCGAATCTCGCGCTCGCGTTGCGGCGCGTGGCGCTGGCGGCTTCGCCGGGGCAGCAAGTGCAATTGCCCGTGACGGTGACGAACATGGGCAACAAGGACGATCAGTTTCGCCTTGAAACCGATCTGCCGGCCGAGTATCAACCGACCTTCAGCACGTCGCAGGGCGGACAAGATACCGGTCTCCCGATCTTGATCACGCCGCAACTCGCGCGCGGGCAAGCGCTCGACGTGTTCCTGAACTTGCGCGTGCCTGAAACGGCCGCCGATACACAGCAACGCGCGTTTATCGTGCGCGCGGCCTCGAAGTCGGACTATCAAATCTTCAAGGTGGCGAACGGCGCGTTGTCGGTGGTCGCGGCGACGCTCGCCGGTTCGTCCTCGATCTCGCGCGAGAGCGTGCAGCCGGGCGAGACTTTCACGCAGACGATCACGGTGCGCAACAACGGCAGCGCGCCCGCGCGCAACTCGCGCGCCGACTTCGTCTTCAATCCTGATTTCGAGTTAGTCTCGGCTGATCCGGGGCCGCTCGTCTACGACCGCGACTCGCGCACGGCTGTGTGGAGCTTGGGCGATCTGGATGCGCGCGACAGCCGCGACATCAGCGTGACTCTGCGTGCCGTCCCTGATTCGCTCGCCGCCAATCATCCTTTGGGGCGCGGCACGATGCGGACAGCGAGTTTGCAGACAGCGGCGAACTTCGACGGCCCCGCCATCGAAGTCGGGCGCGTGCCGAAAGCGCGTATCGATCCGGTCTCGACCGGCTTAACGGCAACACCCGGCGACACGATCTACATCCCGTTCGTCGCGCGCAATCCCGGCAACTACGCCGAGTCTTTCGATCTGAAAGTGACCGCGCCCGGCGCGCCGCAGAGTACGCTCTTCGCGGACATGAACGGCGACGGGCAGCATCAAGATAGCGAACCAGTTGTCGCACAGACAGCCGCGCTTGACCCGCGCGTGGGCCAGTTTCCGCTACTGTTGCGTGTGGACATCCCGCGCTCGACGGCTGACCGCATGCAGTTCGCTTACAACATCGTCTCGCGCGCTCTCTCAACCGCGCGTGTGGCGAGCGAGGCCAGCACTGTGTTGACCGTCGCCGCACCGCGCGTGCGTGTGCGCATAGAGCAGGTGGCGAGCGAAGTCAATCCGGGCGAGCTGTCGTTCTACCGGCTGGTGTTGGTGAACGATGGCGGCGGGTTGGCGAAGAACATTATGGTGACGGAGCAGTTGCCCGAAGCGTTGCAGTTCGTCAGCAGCGAGCCGAGTCTGGACGCGCACGACGCGCCCGGCGGCACGCGCCGCATCGCTTGGCGCGTGGCGGAATTAGCGCCGGGCGATACGGCCGTGCTGCGCATCACGGTGCGCTTGGGCGCGAACCTAGCGGCGGACGCCGATGTGCGCACGTCGCACACGCTCACTTATCAAGACACGAATAGCAATAGCTACGCGCAAGGGCAATGAGCGCAGCCGAAGCGCGAGCGTGAACGCCGACGCACAGCCGGTTGTAGACGCGGCGAGTCAGACAGGCTCGCCGCGTCTCGCCGTCTCTGCGGCAGCGCAGGTGTGCACGGACGAAGCGCGCCCGGCCGCGCGTCTCAGTGCGCGGGCGCGCACACGTCTGACGCATCTGCTGATCGGTAAGTCCATTGTCGAGACTTTATTCGTCGCCGCGCTCGTGGTCGTCTTCGCCCACCAGACATTCAATCCGTTCTTTCGCGGCTCGCTCGATCATGCCGACGCACACGCGGTGGCGGGCTGGGTCGTGGACGAGTCCGCGCCGGCCGCGCGCGTCGAAGTGCAACTTTTTATTGACGGACATTTCGTAGCGCGCGGTCGGGCCGACCGTGAGCGCGCAGACGTGCGCGCCGCCGGTCGCGCGCAGGATGAGTTTCACGGTTACACCTTGCCGCCGCCGCCTTTGCCGCCGGGCGAGCATGAAGCGCGCATTTACGCTGTGCAGCCAAGCGCCGGCGGCCGGATCATGCTGCAACAGGTGGACAAGCCTCTGCGCTTTGTCGTGCCGGTGAGCGATGAGAGCAAGGCGATTACGAGTACATGGTGGGAGGCGGCGCGGCCATGAGTGCGCGAGAGTTAAGTGGGGATGCGGGCTCGCGGGCGCGCACGGCTCAGCCGGTCGCGCCGGGCGAGCGCGCATTGCTCGTGTGGGAGATCATCTCGGTCGTCTCATCGGCGCTGGTTGCGGAGTGGGCTGTGCTTGCGTTTGACGCCGGGCACAAACTTACGCTGGCCGTGCCGGTGGGGCTGGCCTGCCTGTTGATGCTCGCATCGCAGCGTGCGCGTGGCGAGACGCGCCGCGACCTAGGGCTTAGCGGCGCAAACTTCTGGCGTGCGCTCTTATTGCTGGCAGCGCCGATGATTGCGGGCGCGCTCGCGTTAATCATCGTCGGGCGTTACTGGTACGGCGCGCCGTTGGTATTCGGCCGCCAGCGCGCGGGCTGGGAATTACTGGGCTGGCCGGTCTGGGGCTTTGTGTGGGGCCTGACACAGCAGTACGCGCTGCAAGCCTTCATCAATCGGCGCTTGCAATTGCTCTGGGGCACGGGTTGGCATACGACGCTCGTGGTGGCCCTGCTCTTCGCGTTACTCCATCTGCCGAATCCGTGTTTGATGGCCGCGACTTTCCTGAGCGGCCTTATGTGGGCCGCAGTCTATCAACGCGCACCGAACATCTATGCGCTCGCCATCTCGCACGCCCTGATGACGTGGGTGCTGGTCTCGACCCTACCCGCCGCTGCGCTCGGTGGTTTGCGCGTGGGATATAAATACTTCGGTTGAGACCGTCCGCCTAATAGCTTAGCCGTCGAAGAGGTGGCGCAAGGCGAACGTGATAGACGTGTTCAACAGTGCTTTGCTATAATGCCCGAGCCGTTTAAGAGCAGGTCGGGCGGTCGCCGCTTCCGTCGTAGGGCGGGAGGGGAGGAAAGTCCGAACACTATAGGGCAGCGAGCCAGCTAACGGCTGGGCGGCGGGCACGTAGCACGGGTTTATCCCGCCAGCGCGTTTGTCCGTTGACGACAAGTGCAACAGAGAACAGACCAGCCAACGGGCTACACTGAAAGGTGCGGCAACGGGTGATGGGTGAAACGGTGCGGCCCCTTTGGGGGCTTAAAGTAAGAGCGCACCGGCGTGCGTGGTAACATGCACGGCTAGGCAAACTCCTCGCAGTGCAAGACCAAATAGGGAGAGGTCAAACAGGGCTGCCCGCCCGAAGCCGCGCTCGCAAGGGTGCGCTACCATCTCCGGGTAGGTCGCTCGATCCGTCTGGCGACAGACGGGCTAGATGAATGATCGCCACCCTGCTTCGCGGCTGGGTACAGAATTCGGCTTACAGACCTGCTCTCTGAACGGCATACTTTTTTAGCTCTACGAGATGTGCGCGGCCCGTCGCCCGACGCGCTGCATATCCTATTTTTCAGGAGAGACACTACGGGGATGGCCAATCGCAAAGGAGTCTTCATCGGCGCTTATGTGCCCAACGATCTCAAAGAGACATTGCGGCGGCGCGCTGTGGCCGAGCATCGCACGCTCTCGCAAGAGATCACACGCATCCTGACCGAAGCAGTGCATGGCAAGACGCTCCCGCCCGGCGCGATTGATCGGCGCACCGTTGGAGCTTCGATCCCGCGCCGCCGCGCCAGTGATCCGCCCGACCGTCGGCGCCGCGACGATCTGCCTTACACTACATCGGGCCAGAACGGCGACAACGAATAGTCTGCGCGGTAACTCGATTACGCGGCTGCGTCATGCACTTGGCAACGCCCGTGTCCGGGTCGCTTACTGTCAACGGCGCGCCGCGTCTGCTATGCTCTAACCGTTGTGAGCAAGCTTAAACTTCTCAATGTCCTCGCCGGTCTCATCCTCGGTTTCGCCGGCGGTTTCTATTTCGCCGATCACGCCAATCGCAAAGAGCTTGAGCGCTTGCACTCCGATCTCGCGCAAGCGCGTAGCACGAACACGAGCCAACCTAAGAGCGAGAACGCCAACGGCGGTGCGCCCGGCGAGAAGACTTCGCTGACGGATGACGAACTGCGCAACGTCGTCGCTAAAGCCGACGCCAAACCCGGCGACACGGACATGCAGCGCAAAGTCGGGCAGGGGCTATATCTTTATGCCGCGCGCTTCGACAAACCCGACCTGTTGCCCGAAGCGATCCGCATTCTCAAACGCGCCAACACCGCCGCGCCGCAGGACTACGACACGCTCGTCGTATTAGGCAATGCCGAATTCGATCTCGCGCGCACAACCGACGCAACGCACTTCAAAACCGCCCGCGCTCACTACACGCAGGCGCTCGCGCGCAAACCCGACGACATCAACGTGCGCACAGACCTCGGGCTGACCTACTACTTCGACACGCCCTCCGATCCGCGCCGCGCCATCAGCGAATATCGCAAATCACTGGCGCAGGACGCGCATCACCAGATGACTCTACAGAATCTCGCTGCCGCGCTCATCGCCACAGGTGAACTGACGGAAGCGCAGCAACGGCTCGACGAATTGCAAAAGCTCGACGCTGCTAACCCGGCGCTCGCAGACCTGCGCGCCCAGCTGGCGCAACGCCGCAACGCCGGAGGCGGGAAGTGAAGTATCTGCTCATCCTCACGGTGCTGGGCTTCTGCGGCGCGCTCATCTATCTGCGTCTGCGTCCCTACATTGCCCTCGCGCGCCAAGCTCTCGGCGTCGTGCGCTCGGCGCGCCGGATCAACGTCAACGACCGGCCCGACAGCACGGCGACGCGCGCACCACAAAGCAACGGCGAGTCGCTCGTGCGCTGCACGGGTTGCGGCGCATGGCTACCCGCCTCGCGCGCCATCGTCTTCCGCGCCACGAAGGCGACCTATTGCTCGTCGGATTGTATGGAACGGGCCGCCGGTAGCACGGGCCGGCGCTCAGCCGCGAAATAGAAGCCCTCAATCCTAAGAAGAAGTTATTTGAAAAACTTAGCTCCGGAGGAGCGGGATGTTTGTAGCCCACCGACACGCTATCACTTTCAAGCTCCGGAGGAGCGAAATGCCCACAGGCTGCTCCTCCGGAGCTAAGTGTGTAACCAAGCATCTTCAGCTACAAACATGTCGTCCCTAACGGGACTGTGCAAACAGCTTCTTAGTCCATCTTTGCAGGTGCGCCCGCATCAGCAGCGCGTAAAGAGCGTGCGGGAACGTCGTTCAATGCGTGCCGGCCGCAACGTCGTGCGGCGTAGTCTTCCCACCCCAAAAGAACAGCAATGCGGAGATGAGCATGACGACCGGCGTGATGAGCAACGCCGTGCTGAGATGTTGGCGCGTCGGATCGAGACCGATCAGCCCGGCCAGTGCGGCCAATGGCGCGAGATGACCTTCTTTGAGCGCATCCGAGGCCACACCAACCGCCGTACGTGAGATCGCGTCGCCGCACGTGTGTATGACGACGATGTTGAGCGCAACGGCCATGGCGCGCACGCTCGTTGGCACGCTTTGCAAGAGGATCGCGTGAAACGGCGCGTTGTTGACGAAGAGTAGCGTCACGGTAACAAAGATGGCGGGCAGGTAGATGCGCGGGTCGTGAGCCAGAACGGTCACGAACAATGGCCCTATGCTCAGGAAGGTGCTGGCGGCGCACAGGTAGAAGTAGGCGCTGTTGCGCCCGCGCGCGATACGATCCGCGATCCAGCCGCCGCCAAAAGTGCCGAGCGCGCCCGCGAGCAGGGTGATGATACCGAGCGTGATCGGCGCGGTCGCCTCCGGCATGCCCTTATCGCGGATGAGGAACAGCGCGACCCAGGTGGCGAACGCGCCGAGCACGAACGTAAGGGCGGTGTAGCCGGCGGTCGAGAGCAACCAATCGCGCGTGCGCAGGATGCGCCAGACACTGTGCCAACCGGATTCGTTGGCGGCCGGCACGGCTGTCGCGCTGCCATCCGACTCATCAAGCGAAGTCGTCGGCTCCGGATCGTCAGTCGCACCGCGCACCGGTTCGTGCAAACGCCAGACGAAGAATGCGGTGATCAAACCCGGTATAGAGACGACCATAAACGCGAGTCGCCAGCCGAAGAAGTGCGCCAGCACGCCGCCGATGACGAAGCCGAGCGAGAAGCCGAGCGGGATGGCCGCTTGAAAGATGCCGAGCGCCGTCGCACGGCGGCGCGGCGGGTAGTAATCCGCGATCAAACTGGGCGTGATCGTCGAGTAGGCCGACTCGCCGATGCCGACTGAGGCGCGCACGAGACAAAGCGTCACGGCGACGCCCGACATAGCGACGCCCCAGCCGAAGACGGGCACGTGGAAACTCACGCCCGGCAAAAACGCGAAGTGATCCGCGACGCCCGTCATGGCCGTGGCAATGCTCCAGATGACGGCCGCCGCCGCCATTATCTTCGCGCGCGGATAGCGGTCGCCGAGCCGGCCGAAGATCGGCGCGAAGATGGTGAACGAGAGCAACAACGCGGACTCCATGTAGCCGATCTCCGCGTCCGTCAACTGGAGATGCGCGTCCTTGAGCATGTACGAGGCGACGGAGGGCAGCACCTGCCGGTCTACATAATTGAGCAGATTGACGGTCGTCAACACCACCAGCGCGTAGTGCGAGTAGCGCGGCACGGCGGGCGATACGTGTAGCGGCGCGCGTGTTTCGTCGGGGGCAGTTGCTTGGCGCATAGAATGTTGTCAGGCTTCTTTCGTGAGCAGTCGAAAGATCGTAGGCGTGATGTCGGCCAAGTTGCGCACGCGGGCGCGCACACGCTCGCGGGCCGCGCCCCACGTGAGCGTGGGCACTTTATTGAGCGTGTGGTTACGGATCGAGAGGTCTTCGACGTTACCGTGATCGCTCGTCAAGATAACGGTCGTGCGCCTGAGATCGATGCGCGCAAGCACCGTGCGAATGAAACGTGCGAGATTCGCTAGCACTGTGAGCGCGGCCGTCATGTCTTGCGCGTGCCCGACGCGGTCAGTGATGAAATACTCGTAGAGCGTGAAGCGATGCTTATGCGCCACATCCACTAGCACAGCCGCAGCCTCTTCGGGCGTGCGCGGCGCGATGTCGAAGCCGGAGTCGATCAACATGCCGTTGGTGAAATCCTGATAGACGGCGCGATTAGCGCGCAGGTCATCGAGTTGGCGAAAACGCATGCCGGCCGCTTCGACGGCGACCGTCGTGGCCGAGACCCAGCGCGGGCGTTCATTGAAAAAGCGCGGCGTATAGGCGTTGGCGAAGACGTTGGGTCGTATACCGGCGCGCTCAAGCTGTAAAAAGATCGAATGCTCGCGGATGATCGCGCGCATGGCTTCGTTCGGAAAGCCCTGCTTGTGATAGCCGAGCGCGGCGGGCGCGTTCACGCCGGTCAATATCGTAGTTTGTCCCGACGCGCTCTGCGGTCGGCCTTCGACGCCGAGTCGCGCATCCGTCCGCACGAGCAAACCGTCGTGTGGCAACTCAGGTTCTTCATCCGCGAAGATGGCGAGCGGCGCAGCCTCCGCACCGAGCCGGTCGAGCGGATTATGCGGGCCGCGCGGGCCGATCCCTAGCCCGTCTATGAAGATGAGCAGCACGGACATAAATGTGATAATAACATGCTTACGCGATAGACGAAGTTACAGAAATAGCTCGCGCGGCGCACCCCGCGAGAACAAACATGACGCAACGAAATAAAGAGCGGCTCGGCGGTCTCTTCATCTTAATCATCGGCGCGGCCTTCACGGCGTTATGTTGGTACGACGCTCAGACGCAGAGTTATTTTTATCTAAAGGCTGCGGTCATGGGGCCGGCCTTCGCTGCCATCGGTCTCGGCCTTCTACTCTTCGGTGGTTACCGCAGCGAGCGCGCGGCGCGGGGCGAAGACGTTAGCCGGTTGCAAGGCTTTCGTCTTATCACGCCGCGTTGGTGGCTTATGCTCGCGGTCGGCATCAGCGCGGGCTTATTCAACTGGTACTTGTTGGCCCGGCCTATACCATGAGCGTGCGGCCTCGCCCGCTCGTTCGTGTGCGTGGCGCGCAACTTGTTTAGCCGGCGCACGTAATAAACTGAAGTCTTAAAACCTCTGTTGCCAAATGTAATTCGTTGGGGGATTGTGATGAAGCGTCTTGGAAAACTGTCTGTCCTCGCGTTGACGTGGTGCTTGCTCGTCTCCGGTAGTTTTAATCTGCAAATCGTCCGGGCGCAGGAGCGCGCGATGGCCGCGCCGGCCGCGCTGCCTTACTTCACCGAGCCGGCGCTCTCGCCTGATCGTTCAGAGATCGCGTTCGTCTCCGGCGGCGACATCTGGACGGTGGCGGCGACGGGCGGCGCGGCGCGGTTGCTCGTCTCGCATCCGGCGAACGAATCGCGCCCGCTCTATTCGCCCGACGGTAAACAACTCGCGTTCATTTCCAACCGCACCGGCAACGGCGACATCTATGTGCTCGCGCTCGACACGGGCGACTTGCGCCGCATCACCTACGACGATGTGCTGGATCAACTCGACGCATGGGCGCGCGACGGCCGCTGGCTCTACTTCTCTTCGACGAGCCGCGACATCGCCGGCATGAACGACCTCTATCGCGTCTGCGCGGACGGCGGCACGCCTCTACCGATCAGCGCCGACCGTTACACCAACGAATACTTCGCCGCGCCCGCGCCCGACGGCGCAACGCTCGCCTTCACGGCGCGCGGCATCGCCTCCGCGCAATGGTGGCGCAAAGGGCACAGCCACATAGACGAAGCGGAGGTCTGGTTGCTGCGCGGCTTCGACGGCGGGCAGGCGGCTTATGAGCGCGTGAGCGAGCACGGCGGCGCGAAAGAGATGTGGCCGATGTGGAGCGCGGACGGGCGCAAGCTGTTCTACGTCTCGGATCGCATGGACAACAAACTGCAAGCCACACTTAATAGCGCGCAGAATATTTGGACGACGACGCCGGGTCAGCCCGGCTTCCGGCGCGTCACCAACTTCACGGACGGGCGCGTGCTCTGGCCCAACATCGCTTATGACGGCCGCGAGATCGTCTT
>JBBRYU010000139.1:0-11337 GCA_038237345.1 Pyrinomonadales bacterium | reverse complement strand
GGCACACGGCCAGAATCTCCGCCGCGCTATAGCCGTACTCGTCGTTCTCCAACGCCAGCCGCGTGCGTATCTCGTCCGGCAGATCGCGTATGACGCTGACCAGACGCTCGGCGCGATCCGACTTGCCGCCGTGAATCTCCAACACCGCCCAGGGCGAGCGCGGCTGCCCCAGCATGTCCATCACGCGCGCGTGCAGGCGCAAAATCTTGATGCTGTTCTCGACGACGTGCGGCGCGTCGGAACTCAGCACGACGAACTGATCCGGGTGCGCGACGAGCCGCAGGCTCTGCGCCGTGGCCCGCGCGCCTGTCCGTCGCGCCTCATCCGCAAACTCGTCAAGCAACTCCGCGCCCAACGGGTCGTCCGCGAACGGGAACAGGCCCGATGTGAGCCGGTACAACTTGAGTTCGTGCTGCTGACAAAAATCCAGCGCGCGATTGAGCCGCACGAGATTTTCGGCGTAGATCACGTGTAGCATGCGCCGTTGCTCGGCCGGCGGGAATTGCAACAGGCGCGTGCGCGTCACCGTGCGATAGCGCACCGCGTCCGATTGCGTGATGCAGACCAGCCCAAGATTGGGCGCTGATTTGCCACTCGTCATTGCACTCATCATCTACCCTTTCACCCTTACGCTGAGACAGACTTATACCTTGCAGCCAACACGAATGTATGACCGGAGTGAAGCAAATTTCTCCGTTCGCTCAGCCGCGCTCGGTTGTACCTGCTACGGATTTCAGTTTGTCGGCGTTGAGGCCGGATTGCCGGTTGAGGATGTAGTCGAACCAGCGTTCGGGCAGGAAGCGTTTGAGCGCGAGGGCGAGATGCGCGTGGCGCGGCGCGGCGTAGCGCAAGCGCGGGTGGCGCGCGGCGAGGGCGGCGTGGATGAGCGCGGCAATATCTTCGGGCCGCCCCGCGATGCGCTTGGCGCGTGTGTATCGCTCGCCGTAGTTGGCGAAGAAGGGCGCGTACGGGCCCGCATCGGCGACGATTGACTGCGAGGCTGCGTCGGAGACTTGCGCGAACTCGGTCAGGATAAAACCGGGTTCGATGACGACGACCTTGATACCGAACGGCGCAAGCTCGCCGCGCAGCCCGTCGGAGATCGCTTCGAGCGCGTGCTTCGTCGCGTCATAGATGGACGAGAGCGGCCGCGCGACGCGGCCGGCGACCGAGCTGACGTTGACGATCCGGCCGTCACCTTGCCGCCGCATAATGGGGATGATGAGTTGTGTGAGCGCGATGGTGGAGAAAAGATTCAACTCGAAGTTCTGCCTGATCTTTTCGACGGGCACGATCTCCACGGGGCCGCGCGTGCCATAGCCCGCGTTGTTGACGAGCGCGTCAATGCGCCCGTTGATCGCCAGCGCGGTCTGCACGATGCGCGCACGATCCGCGTCCGCAGTGATGTCACCCGCCGCCGCCGTCGCGCGCCCGCCCGCCGTTTCGATTTCAGTTTTGAGCGCGGCGAGCCGTTCCTGTCTGCGCGCCGCGAGGACGACGTGCGCGCCGGCCTGCGCCAAACGCCGCGCCGTCGCCGCGCCGATGCCTGACGACGCGCCGGTAACGATGACGATATGCCCGGCAAGCTCTCGCTTCATCTGCGCCTCATGATTCTTCAGCCGTGTGCAATGCGAGCGCCGCGACCGGCTCGACATGGGTAGCAGGCGCGGCGAGCGCGGCGGCCGAGGTGAGCACGAGCGCGAGCCACAACAGGTCTGCGAGCAGCAGGTGCGTGAGTTGCATCCAGACGGGCGCGAGCAAGTAGAGATTCAACAGCCCCGCGCCGAGTTGCAAGAGAAAAACGCTGATGAGCAGCGCGGTCAGACGCTTCACGCGCGCGGTGGGGCGCAGGAAGTTGCTGATGTATGAGGCGGTCAGTACGACGTAGCAGCCGACGGCGAGCGCGAGCGCGGGATGCAACACGCGCAGGCGCAAGAGGAAGTGCGCGGTCGGCGAGAAGTCTTGCTGCATACCTTCACTGAGCGTGCGCGCCGGAAAGAGCGTGTCGCCGAGCGCCGTCACCGCGCCGGACGCAGCAAGTACGAGCAAGCCAAGCAGGCCGAGCGCGCACAGCAGCCACACACTGCCCTGCCCTTTCAAGCGCACACGCGCTGCGCCGGACGCCCACCAAGCGGTCAACGTCATCGCCGCCAGCAACAGGAACGTGTTGCCCAAGTGAATCGAACCTACAAGTGCGCGGGCGAGCGAATCGTTATGCGCCGTCAATCCCAACTTCACTTGCACCGCCCCGACCGCGCCTTCCAGCAAGATGAACACCAACGTGAGCAACGCGCCGAGGCGGGCCGGGTGGCGCTTCGGCAAGAGCCGGAATGCAAGCAGCACCAGCGCAATCGCCAGCAGCCCGGACAGGCTCGTCGTCACGCGATGCGAGAACTCGATCAGCGTCGCGATGCCGCGTGCGCGTGGCACGACCTCGCCGTTGCACAGCGGCCAATGCTCGCCACAGCCCGCGCCTGAACCGGAAGCGCGCACGTACGCGCCCCACATGATCGTCACCAGATTGTACGCCACCACGCCCCATGCAAATTTGGCGAAGCGCGTCAGTCTCATCTGCTGTCTGTTCTCAGGATTCACGATCACGAATTATAGGCCGAAGGCGCGGGCGCGGTCATTTCGCGGCCCGCCCATGGTCGTGTTGATAAGCCCGCCACAAAATGAGCGCGAAGGGCACGAGCCAGATCAGATCGTTCGTGATGTTGATCCAACCCATGCGCCAGGGCCATGCACCGCTTCGTGCCGTCTGTAAAAAACCGATAGGGCCGAACAGCTTGCCGAGGAAGCCGACGAATACGATAGGCCAATGCCGAAACGGATCGCGCGCGGCAATGACATAGCCGACGCCGTACACGCCCACGACCATGCCGAGGCACTGCCAGATTTGCGGATAATTCGGCGGCGCTGCGCCCGCCCAACGAAAGAACGCGAGCGGAAACAGCACCACGGCCGCGCCCCACAGGATGTTATATGCGCCCGCCGCGTACAGCACCGCGCTCATCCAACGTGGATGCGTCATCCGCTCTGCCATCACGTCCGCCGTTTCGCCAGCAGTGCCCGCGCCTGCGCCACGATTTTGCCGGGACTGGGATACCACAGCCGGTTCGTGTCTATGACCTTGCGTTCGTCAATTGAGACGCTGAACTCGCCGAGGCCGCCCTTTAACGTCTCGATCTCAATACCCTCTTCGGTGCGCAACTGCGCCGCCACACGGGCGGCCATGACCCGCTTGATCGGTCACACGGGGCAATATTGAATCACGACTTTGCTCAAGAGGTTCGCTCCTTTCGTCGTTCAGGTGCGCAGCACATGGCGCAGCGCAGCATCGAGTTGTGGATAATTGAACTGATAGCCTGTAGCCTTGAGTTGCGCCGGTTCGACCCGTGCGCTGGAGAGCAACAACGCGTCGGCCATTTCGCCGAGCGCGAGGCGCAGACCGAAGGCGGGCACAGGGAAAATCGTCGGGCGACCAAGCGCGTGGCCGAGCGCCTTTGTAAACTCGCTGTTTGTCACCGGCTGCGGCGCGACGACGTTGACCGGCCCCGCCACGCTCTCATTCGTCAGCGCATGCGCAATCGCGCCGACCGCATCATCAAGCGCGATCCAACTCATGTACTGCTTGCCGCTCCCGATGCGCCCACCGACGCCGAGTTTGAACGGCGTCAGCATCTTCGCCAACGCGCCACCCGCCTCGCTCAGCACGACGCCGAAGCGCAGGTTGACCGTGCGGATGCCGGCCGCGCGGGCCGGCTCACTCGCTTCTTCCCACTCGCGACAGACCTGCGCGAGAAAGTCTGTGCCGGGCGCGCTCGCTTCGGTCAAGACTTCCGCGCCGCGGTCGCCGTAATAACCAATCGCGGACGCGCAGACGAACGTGTGCGGGCGCGTCTGCAACTGCGCGAGCGACTCGGCCAGCAGGCGCGTGCTTTCAATGCGACTCGCGCGTATGCGCCGCTTCTTCTCGTCCGTCCAACGCCCCTCGGCGATTGATTCGCCCGCAAGGTGTACCGCCGCGTCGTGCCCCACCAACCGCGCCGCGTCCAGTTCGCCCGCTGTTGGATTCCATGGCACTGCGTTCACGTCCATCTGCGTGCGCTGCTGCGACTCTTGGCGCACGAGCGTCGTCACCTGATGCCCTTGCGTTAACAGCGACGAGACGAGCGCCGAGCCGATCAGCCCGCTCGCGCCGGTCACGATGATCTTCATTCGTTTGATCCCTTCGACAGTTTGCTGTGTATAGCGCGCGGCGCACGAGCATGACCCGTTTCGCTTCTCAGATGCAAGCCGGATTCATATACTGACGCTTGCGCCGATGAGGCAGACTACGCTCTAACTGTCAAAGCGATGGCACAAACCCGTATCTATCACGGCACGACTGTCACGGAATTTGTCGGGCGGCACTTCAAACTGTTCGCCACGCTCGCGCTCTTCCTTGGCTTGTCGCTGCTCGCGGCAGAGCGGCTGACGACCTTGCCGGCCCGCGCCGTCGCGCTCTTCTCGCTCTGCACCACGGCGCTGCTCTGGCTGGCCCTACTCTTTCAATGCGTCCGCGCGCGGCCCTTGACGGCGTTGATGGAACTACTCGCGCTCGTCTTGCTCTTAGGTTTCGGCGCGACGCTCGTGGCCTGGGCCGTCTATTGGTGGCCGTGGCGCGGCGCGGCCGTACCGGTCGTTTGTTATATGGGCCTGTTTCTCGTCCTCGACGAGACCGGTATAAGTCGTCATCCTACGTACGCTGAGCGGCGCGATTATCAAGCGGGTCTCCGCCTGCTCTGCCTGCTCTGCGCGCTCCTACTCGCTTACGTGCTTAAGACCTAACGGACGCGCTCCCCGCGCCCACTTGTCAATTTGCGGTAAACCCACACGCACGCGACAAGCGCGGCGGCCGGCAGCCATAGCCAGACCAATTCACTCATGATCACTTCCAGCCCGCGCTGACTAAAGAAAGGCGCGACGCCGATGGGCGAGACCTCGACCGGTTGCCACGGAAAGAAGTAGCGCGTCGCCGAGAACGGCGCGCAGAATGCCACGCCCAGCCCGCCGTTCGTCAGCGCATCAAGCACGCCATGCGAAGCCGTGACGACGAAGAAATACGCGACGAGCGTCCACCACCCGCGCGTTAGCCGCGGCACATCACGGAACGCAAACCACACAACCACGAACGCGAGCAACAACGCGAACACGAGCGAGTGCGTCAACCCACGATGCCCCAACATGTCGCCGTAACGTATGCCGAACGCGAACCCGATCACGTCCACGTCCGGCACAACCGCGCAGCACGCCGACAACACCCAGAAACGCCACGGCATCCGCGCGCCCGTATACGTCTTCCCGATTGCGATGGCGATGAAAGCATGTGAGAAAGCCGAGGCCATTTTTTGCTCTGGCGATTAGCTACATGACGCACGGTAGATTATGGAGGTTCTAAAGATTTTGTGTAAGTGAGTTTGCGCCGATGCCGCCCATCGGCACTCGCCCCTCAAAGAGGATGGCGAATTGATTCATTGCTCCACTCCAATTCGGGAGCGGCATTGTCCATCGCTTGCTGATATTACGCAACGCCGATAGTGGGAGCGTCCTTCGCTGCGTGCGCTTTGCGCAACGTGAAGAGCGTGCCGCCGGTGGGGCGGCGTGTCCATGAGACGGCGGCTTCGATGAGGCTGGCGCGGGCGCGGGTGGTGGCCAGACCGCGCCCCGTATTAGCTTCCATGAGATCGAAGCAGCGCCCGTCGTCTTCCAAGAGCAGTGTGAGTTCGCCATCGTCCGCGAGCGCGACCGTGAGGCGCACATGCGCGGCGGCGGCGTGGCGACAGATGTTGTTAATCGCTTCTTGTGCGATGCGATAAAGCTGCATGCGTTCGCCGGGCGCGAGCGCGAGTCGTTCGTCGAAATCTTCGGCGCAGGCAAACTCGTATGTGAACCGCTTCGCGGGCGGCGCGTGCGCGACCACGTTGGCGAGCGCGAATTCGAGCGCGGCGGCGAGGCCGACGTTCTCCAATGCGGACGGACTCAAATCTTCGCAGATGCGTCTGATCTCCTGCGAGACCGCTTCGATCTCGGCGCGGAAGCGCGCCGGCTCGACGTGCGCGTGCTGCCCGTTCGCTTGCTCGTCGGCCGGCAGTTGATCGGTGAGCAGCATCAGGCTGCGCAAGTCCGCGAGCGTCTGATCGTGCAAATCGCGGGCGATGCGGCGACGTTCGCGCTCGGCTTCGTTGGCGAGTTCAAGCCGCGCACCGGCCAACTCGTGGTGCGCCTCGGCCAGTTCGGTGGACGTGCGCGCGATGCGCCGGTTCTGCACCGCGCCCCACGTCAGCGCGACGAGCGCGAGGATGAGCAGAACAGCGAGCATCGTCGTCGTCCACGGGAACGGCGCGCGGCCCACGGTGAACTCGAACGCGAGCGGCGCGGAGGCCGCCAAGTCCTTCGTGAACGCGCGGGCTTCGACGCGATAACGGCCCGGCGCGAGGTTCTCCATCAGAAACTGCGCATCGTGCGCGAGCCTGCGCCGCAACTCGCGCCCCGCGCCGTCACGCAGCACGAAGGCATATTGAAACTGTTCCGGGTATGTGCGACTGCTGAGCGCCGCCACGTCGAGCGCGAGACTGTTCTGCGGATACGGCAACTCGATGCCGGCGCGCAACTCTTCGGGTTGATGCAAACGCCGGCTCAGCACGCGCACCGGCACAAGCGTCGGCGCGGCGCGACTGAAACTGTAACGCACCAGGCCGCGACTCGTGCCGATAAGCAACGCACTGCCCGCGTGTGCGCTGTCCGCAGCCACATGCTCATCCGCGCGCACGAGGGCGAACGCTTGCGCCGACGCGAGACCTTGTTCGACATCGAGCCGCGACACGAGCGGCCCGAATTGCTCATCGAGTTGCACGCGCAAAAGGCCGCCGCCCGCCGTCGCACACCAGGCGCTCGTCGCGCCCGCAGCGCCCGCGTCCGCGACCACGCCGCGCACATCCACGTTCGGCACGACCGTCGTCAACGCTCCGTTGCGATAAAGATAGAGACCCTTCTGTGTAGCGAACCAGATAGCTTGCTCGCTCTGCCCCGCCAGCGCCCAGATCGCGCTGCCCGCTAACCCCGTCAGCGCGTCGCCGTCCGCCGTCACCTGTCCGTTCTCATAGAGAAACACGCCCGTGCGGGCCGTGCCGATCCACAGCCGCCCGCCGCCGTCCGCGTGCAGTGCGGTCACTTCGCGCAGACGCGCGTCCGCGCTCGTCTCCGGCCACACGTGCGTGCGCCGTCCGCCGTCCAACCGCTCCACGCCGAGACCGTAACTGGCGACGTAGGTTGCGCCCTGCAAGTTGCACAGCGCACGGATACTTTCGACGCGCGCCGGTTCGCTCTTGTCGCGCGGCTGTGCGCGCTTGCCCTGCTCTACAGTCTTGGCACGCTCGCCTGTGCCCTGCTCATCGTTAACTTGGCTTGCGTTGCTATTCACCGGCATGTTGTTGTTCGCCGTCGTCGCGCCCGTTTCTGCCAACGCCGTGTCCGCGCCTTGCGTTTCGCTCGTCCCCTTTGACGATTGCGACTTGGCTTGCGCCTCAGCCGTTGGCTGCTCCGCGGCGTCAGACGCGATTGCCGCTTGCGCTTTCACCGGCCCGCGCTTCGTGCTGACGCCGACGTACAACCCGCTCGACGTGCCCACGAGCAGACGGCCCGCCGCGTCCTCCGTCAACGCATAGACGGTCTTACGCGCCAGTTGCTCAAGCCCGCGCCAAGCTTTCAACTCCGTGTCATAGACGAACAGCCCACGATTCGTGCCGCACAGCAACTCACCGTTCCGCGCTTGATAGATCGCGCGCACGAAGTTGCTCTCCACGTCCGCGCTGATCGCTTCGTTGTGCGGCGCGCTTGCGTCGAAGCGACAGACGCCCCTGTCCGTGCCGAACCAGACGACGCCCTCGCGGTCAACGAAGACCGAGTAGACATGATCCGAACGCAAGCCGCCGCCCGTGCCCGCGAATGTGAAATGCTCGCGCACGCGCCCGTCGCCGACGTGCCACACGCCCTGCCCGTCCGTGCCCACCCACAACCCATCCTGCCCGGCGCGCGCGAACGCCGTGACCGTGCCTAGCCCAACACCCAACTTCGTCGGGCGCAACGGCTCGCCCGCCTGATAGAGACCGCTGTCCGCGCCCCGCGCACGCGCGCCGAGCCAGAGTTTGCCCGCCGCATCCGTCGCCAACGCTTCGACGAAGAACGCGCGCGGGCGACTGTTCACCTCTTTGATCTGTTCATCCTCGACGCGCAACAGGCCGCGACTGTGCGCGCCGACGTATAACGTGCCCGTTTGATCGAATGCGAGACTCGTCAACGGCAACGCGCCCGGTTTGTCCGCATCCGCACTCACAAGTGGCGTTGCCGGCCACGCGCGCACGGCGAGCGTGCCGTCCGGCTGCGTGCGGCAGTCGAACAGCACGCCTTGTCCCGTGGCGAGCCATGCGTGCCCGCGTTCGGCCGGCACGGGCGCAATCGCTGTCACAGCCTTGCCGTGCGTCTCCGCGATCAATTGAAACGCGCCGTTCATTTGTCGTGCCGCGCCCGCGTCAGTCCCGACCCACAACACGCCCGCGTCATCGAACGATAACGCCAGCACACGCGCCCCGACTAACTCACCGATCTGCACCGACTGCGTGTGCCGGCCGTCGTAGCGTGCGAGGCCGTTGTCCGTGCCGAACCACATCGCGCCCTCCGCATCCTGCGCCAGTGCCCGCACGCGATCCGACGGCAGCCCATGGAACAAAGTCACCGCGCCCCATTGATGGAGATTTGAGGCAGGCACGTTTGCGTTGTCGTTCGTGGTTTGCGCGGCAGGAGAAACAGTTGGCAGTAGGCAGTAGGCAGCGGGCAGTAAGATGGCGGCAGCAAGCAAACAGTAGCGAGCGCAGCGCCGTTGCCAAACAGCAAGGCGCGGCCGGCGAGCGCGGTTATATGTCTGCCTGTTGCTCACTGCCTACTGCTTACTGCCTACTGCCTACTTTCTTTTACTCTCTGCCTTTTGTTCTTCGAGGTAACGCTGGCGGTCGCGCTCGATCCACGCTTCCAGATCGTGCGCGGCCTTATCCAGTTCGTCGCTGTTGATGAGACCGCGTCGCAACGCTTCAAAAAAAGCGCGCGTGCGTACGTTGTAGGCAAGTTTTTCGTACGCCTCGTGCAGCGTGCCTTCGGGCGTCGAGACGAACAGTTTCTCATAGAGCGTGGCGAGCCGGCTCTCGACACCGCGCAAAGAGAGACTGCACTTGCGCGCAATCGCCCAGTTCGATAAACCCAGCGCGAGGTAGTACAAAGCTTCAGCCTCGAACTCGGTCAGGAGCGGACGCTTGAACGAATCTTTGAACGCCGGATCGATCATGTCCGCGCCGTCTTCCAACACAGCGGCGACGAAGCGCAGGAAGCGCGATTCCGGATTGTTCTTGTGAATGAAACCGTAAGCGGGCGGCGGCTCGACCGCTTTGATGATCTTGCGTATCTCGTTGATGTAGACCTCGTGCGGAAACTGCGTCCAGAAGATGACGCGCGCCGCCGGGAACTCGCGCCAGATGGCCCGCGCCGCCTTCACGCCCGACAGCCCCGGCATCTGTATGTCGAGCACACACAACTCAGGCCTATGCTTTAACGCTTGCTCCACCGCCGCCGCGCCGTCCCCCGCTTCCAGCACCGGCGCGTGCCCCGCGAACTCGCGCTCCAACAGCTCGCGCAGGTAGCGCCGTTGCGCCACGTTGTCTTCGGCAATCAAGATGGACATGAGTTAATCGCTCGTGATGATGGCCCGAAACCGGCCGTGCTCGAAGAGGTAGGATGAACCCGCCTTCTCGAAAATGCCGGTACTGATGGTATCGTGCTGATAAATGAAATTCTGCTGCGTCTCATAGTCGTACCCTTGCGTGCCTTTCCGCGCAAGCGTCAAATAATCGCCGCCACCTTCGTCGTCCACCACATACAGCTTGAAGCCTGGTTTCCATTGCAAGAAGGCGAGCAGGTGCGCGCGGTGTCCGATGGGCGTGCCGTTTGCGCCTGCGATTATGCCATGTTCAATCAGCACGGCGTAGTCCGTTTGTCCATTGCCATCGAAATCGCCCGCGATGAGATCGGGGCGTGCGTCCGGCAGGTCTTGTTTGAAGAACTGGCGGATTTCATCGCCGACTGGCACAAATTTCCAACCGGGATACTTTTTATCCAATATGGCTTGCGCCGACTGCGGCAGCGCGACGGCAGCCGACGGCTCTTGCGCGCCGCATAGATCGGGCACTAGTAATAAACACAACAACAGCAAGCGCATATTAATTTCTCCGCTGCAGGAAACGCTTCCTGCCCGGCCTTAGCCTCTGCCAGATGCGGCCTTTAAGCAATGTGGCTGTCCACAGTTAAGACGTGGGCCACGCGCAAGCGGCGCAGAGGGTAGCCTGTTGCGCCGCTGTCAGCCTGCGCGGCGCGCTGGCGGCAATATGAGTTGATAATCTACGTCGTGCTACTGTCCCGCGAACAAAAATAGTGACCAAACTTTGCCGGTCGGGTATTATGCGCGCTGCATACGCTCCACACTGCCCCGTGCCGAACAACGGCGGGATGAAAAGCCAACACCGTCCGTTCAGCCTGTGAGGTAACTCGCTTACGTTGCGCCGTTCCACACTCATCGCCTGCGTCGCGCTCTGCGCCTGTCTGCTACAAGTTGCTTGCGGCGGCGCGACGCAGGCGCACGCACCGACGGACGCGCTAACTGCCGCACCGAAACCGGCCGCGCACACGGCCAGCGCGACGCTAGCCACTGACACGATTGTCGCGGACGACGACAACGACGGCATCCCCGACCGCGCCGAGTTGCGCTCGTTCAATGACCGCGAGAACTTTCGTCTTTGGTTCACCGGCATCGCCGAGATGCAGTTCTATCAGATGAGCGCGGCGTGGAACGAGTCGCAACGCGACTGCGCGGGACTGGTGCGCTTCGCTTGGCGCGAATCTCTGCGCGAGCATGATCGCCTCTGGCTGCGACGCATGGGCGCGGGCTATGAAGCGTTTGCGCCGGACGTGCGCGCTTATACGCTTGCCGCCAGTCCGCTCGGCGAGAAATTGTTTCGCACCGTGCCGGGCGCGTTTCGCGCCGACGATCTCGCCAAGGATCGCTTCTCCGAGTTTGCCGACGCGCACGCGCTCAAAGAGTTCAACTGCACGTTCGTCAGCCGCGACCGCGCGCAGGCGCAACCGGGCGATCTGCTTTTCTATTTTCAACCGTTCGCGCAGAAGTATCCGTATCACGTCATGATCTTTTTGGGCGCGGCGCGTGAGCAAACGGACGGCGCGAACGATTGGGTC
>JBBRYU010000138.1:0-11359 GCA_038237345.1 Pyrinomonadales bacterium | reverse complement strand
GGCGTCAGCATCATTGTCGTGCGCGTGTGTGGGTTCGCGATCGGATTGGGCGAGAAGGCGGTCTTGAAGGTGAACGCGGCTACCGTGGTCAGCAGCGCGACTACGATGGCGGCCCACGTCAAGATGGCGAACGGCCACGGGCGCACGAGATCGCGCGTGGGCGTCCAGTTGAAGCGGGCTTTGCCGAGCCGCGGCGGTGCGTGCGGGCGCAGAGGCGACGGGCGCGTGATCTTGCCGGCCTCGCGCTTACGCTTCTCCCAGAACACCGCAAGGGCTTCGTCGGCGTGCGCTTCGGTGGCGGCGCTGGCGGCGACCTGCGTGGGTAACGCAGCCGCCGGCCCAACGTCCAGCACCTTCGTGTCACCAACCGTGACGGCTGTCTGATAGATGACGCGCAGCTTGAGCGCCTTGCGCTCGTGCCCGACGTAGACGAAGAAAGGGCCGATCTGGATGATGTCGCCGTCGGCGAGCGCCTCGCGCTCTTCGACCAAACGGCCATTGACCGTCGTCGAGTTCGACGGGCTGAGATTGAAGACGTAGAACTGCCCGTCCACCTCTTTCACACCTGCATGCAGACGCGATACGGTGGGGTGGTTTAAGGCCAGTTCGCAGTCGGGCAGACGACCGATAGATAGTCCTTCGGTCACCAGCGTGACGGGATCGATGGCCTGATCCTCGCGGTCAATGATGAACGTGCTTAACTTTTGCTTCATGCTCGGTTAAGGGGCGGATAAACAAACAGCCGCGCCGCCGCTCTTCAGCGCACGGCAAAGAATGTGACTTGTACGATGTGGACGAACATCAGCACCAACATCAAAGAGGTGGCGACCACATGCGGCGCGAGCCACAGTTTGAGCAGTTGATGGAGATAAATGAGCGAGTCCACACGCCTGAGCGTGACGGTCGCCTCAACCGCTTCGATTAGATAACGCTGCGCGTCCGGCTCGCTCAGCCGTTCTACTTCCGGATGTATCTCTTTCCGCGCTTCTGCTTCGAGCGCCGACAATTCTTCCCGCCGCAGGTATTGTCTGAGCAGGTAACTGAACGACAGATAGCGTTTACGCACTTTGCGCCGGACGATCTCGCGTACTTCCTCGCCGCACTTCTGTCCGATGTTGGCCAGGTCTTCGCTCAATTCTGCGCGCCGCGCCCGCAGGTCTTCGATCAAGAGCGGCTCGCCTTCGATGCTCGTCATGATGCGCGGCACGATGAGATAACAGGCCACACCGAAGAGACCGGACGCAATGACGAGATCGAACGAGATCATCAGCAACGACGTGAGCGCGCCGCCCGTGCTTGCGCCGCCGTGGAGCAGTAGGAGTATGCGGGCGATGACGCCGAAGTAAATGTGCGCGAGCAGCCAATAACGCAGCGCCCCCGCCCGCCGGCGATAGACCTGCTTGCGCGCCGGATAAGCCATCACGACCGCGATCCCGCCGAGACCAATCAGCCCCGTGATCCAGCGTATTGACAACCAAGTGCCGCCAATGCGCCCGTCGAGACCATAACGCTCAAGTCCCCAGATGGCCGCAGCCGTCAGGGCAATGGTCATGATAACGCCGAGCGTATGCCAGAGCCGCGCGATCGTGTCCCGCTTGTGAATGTTGCGCCCGATGGCCTGCGTCTGTGAGCGATAGACGATGCCCACCTTTTGCTGCACTTCGGTGAAATACTCGCGCGGATTAACGCGCACGAGCGCGCCGGTCGGGCAGTTCTCCTGACATGAATAAGCGTGCGTCTCTGCGCCCGGCGGATTGAGCGTCGTGCTATTGCAGAGATTACATTTGACCGCTACGTTGTTATCCACCTCGGTTACAGGCGGCGGCGGCGTGTGCGGCGCGATGTCGAACCAAGCGAAGGCGCGTTGTTTGAAGGTCAATGGTTCGGGCACGGGCGGTTTGCGCGGCACCATTGTGATCGCGTTGTAAGGGCACTGCGTGGCGCAGTCGCTACAACCGATGCAGGTCTTCGGGTCGATGTCGATCTGTCCGTTGCTGAAACGGCCGATTGCGCCCGTGGGGCAGCCTGTCAGGCACTCCGGGTCTTGACAGTGCATGCACACCGAAGGCGAGAGTATGTGCTGGACGGACGAACTGCCGCTGCGCTTGGGGCGCTCGATGTGTATGCCGCGCCGGAGCAGACGCGACTGTCCGTGCATAGTGTGGCACGCGAGCGAACAGTTGCCGCAGCGCACGCACAAGTCCATGTCCATGACCAGTAGATTCGTGCCGTCCACCAAACCCGTGCTGATCTCCTTCTCGGTGGCGACAACGGTCAACGCATCGGAGGTCTTCAACAGTTCGATGTCATCATCCGCGGTGGAGAACCCGGGGAAGCTGCGCATGATGGCATCGCGCAGCTTGGGATTGGAGCGCAGGTGCGGGATCGAGATTTCGAGCACCTCCGTGCGCGCGAGGATCGTCGCCGTGTACTTCCACTCGCGATCCTCTTTCACGCCTTCGAGGCCGAGGCAATTGCCCGCGCCGAGGAAGTCGAGGGCGAGACTCTCGTCCGCGCCCATGGCCAAATCTGCCACGTTCGCGCTCAACTCCAGACCGCGCATGCGCCGCACCCAACCGGTCTTGAGAAAGACGATGCGATCGACGGATTCGCCTTCGCGGTGCAGCACGTGGTTTTTGCCGTAGACCATGAAGCGCGCGGAATCGCCGAGTTGCGCGAGCAATTCGGGCGAGAAGACCTCCTGCGTCGCTTGGCGCACTTCTTCGAGCGTGCGCCCCAGCCCGTGCTTGCGGTAGGTTACGTCGAGCTTGCGCCCGAAAGTGTTAAGTTTGCGCAGCAGGCGCAGCGCGGGGCGTGTGACCTCGAAGACCGTGGCTTTCGCGTTCGGCGGCACGATGACCGTGGCGTTGCGCGGCACGCCCGCGAGGATCGCCATCTCGCCGAAACTTTGGCCGGGCGGGATCGAGCCGATCTTGTTCTGTTTCCCCTGTGCGTCAATCACGTACACATCGGGCTGGCCGTCCACGACGATGTAGAACGTGTTGCCGCCCCAGTCACCCTGATGGATGATCTCTTCACCGGCGCTGTACTCGTAGAGGCGCAGGTAGGGGCCGACCTTCTTGCCGTTGTAGTTACGGCCGTAAGCGATCACTTCGAGGTCAAGCTCGAACTTGAAGTGACCGTCGTGCTTCTCAACCAATTCGGAGAGAAGGTCCAGACGCTCAATGGCGTCGAGAATGGTCTTGTGCTTTTTAATCTCTTGCGGCATAGCGTTACATCGGTTGTGGCAGCGTGCGTCGCTGGGAGCGACACCATAGCTAAGGCTGTAACTGAATAGAACGCGGTAAGCTCGAATTGAACGCGGCGCATTATAGCACCGGCCATATGTCTGGAAGCAAGAACTTCCTGCGTCCGGCCAAGAGAATAGATTGGCGGCGCAGGCTGCGTTGACAAATAACAGGAAAAACGCAAAGGGGACGAGACCGCATGAGTCATGTCTGATACCTACGGCCTCGTTCAATCCGCCTTAAGCTTTAGCCCGTTGCTGCATCCGGCGGGCGGAGTTGTGTGATATGAGCGTTACTCCCATGTCTTCTCATGGCCGGAATTGCCGGCCGCCACCATGACGACCACCCCGGACTATACGAGCCGGTTCACCTCCACGCACATAGGGCTTTGCCCGCAGGCGAACCACTCCGGCTCGAAATCGTTGCCCACGCTGATGTTGATGCCGTGGATCAATTTGCATTTGGTGGGCATCGTTGACCTCTGTGCTGTGGTGGGTTGATTGCGTTAGTGAGTTGCGAAGCGATAATAAAAATGCGAGCGGCGTTTGGAGCCGTAGCTGATAAGGTTACGTGAGGCTAACGCGGTAAGGCTCTCGTCAGCGAAAGAAAAGTTGCGCGCAAAGAAAACAAACGAGGTCGGCACTGAACGGCAGGCAGAGAATATTTAGAAGCACCCAGACTGTCAAGATTTTTCTCAAGCTACGCGGGGTCGCCGCCGGCAAAACGCGTATAAGAATTGGAACTAGGGACCCGGTGGGACGTGAAATATCTGTGGGGCATGGTTGGCGTGTATAATTTCTCCGGTAACTACACGCCCTGTATGAGAGAAGGGGCATCGGGCAGATATAGTTTGTTGGTGAGGTCAAAGGCGAGCCTGCCTTGTCCTGATGAGCGCGCTGTCAATCATTGATGATTTTGGCCGGGCGACCGTCGTGCGAAGCGCGGTCGTGGCCGAGGTGTCTACGGATCACGGTCTGTTGGCCGCAGCGTGCGCGGGCGACGAGGCAGCGTTCGCCGAGTTGGTGCGCCGCTATCGCAACCAGATCACCAACTACGTCTATCGCATGACGAACGACTACGACCTCGCGGTCGATCTCGCGCAAGAGACCTTCCTGCGCGTCTATCGCGCGGCCGACCGTTACCAATCCACTTATGCCTTCTCGACCTACATCTACCGGATCGCCACGAACCTCGCTATCAGCGAATTGCGCCGCCGCAAGCGGCGCCGACTCGTGTCGCTGTCCGGCTTCTTTCAGGAGCGCGAGCGGGCGGGCGAACCGGCGGAACTCGATCCGGCGGACATGCGCCCGTTGCAGGACGTAACGCTCGTGACGGACGAACGGCGCGCAGCTGTGGCGCGCGCGATTGCCAGCTTGCCGGAGAAGTATCGCGCGCCGCTCGTGCTGCGCGACATAGAGGAGCGCAGCTACGACGAGATTGCGCGGATACTCGAGCTAAGCGAGGGCACGGTTAAGTCGCGCATCAGCCGCGCACGCGCGTTCTTGCGCGATAAATTGCAGGGTTATTTATAAGGGGTGAGAGATGTTGAGTTGTAAAGAGTGTCGGATGGAGATCGAAGGCGCCGGACGCGCGGAAGCTTTGAGCGTGCGGACGAGCGCACACTTGGAGATGTGCGTCGCCTGTCGCGCGTTTCAAACGGAGCGAGCGTCTTTGCGTTATTTGCTCGGCGCGCTTGAGCCGGTAGGTGCGCCGCCAGATTTCGAGTTCCGCCTGCGCGCGCGCATGGCGGCCCAACAGCGCCCCGCCGCGCGCTTCGTCCCGCCGCACTTTGCACCGCGCACGCTTGCTATCGCCTGCGCCGCTTGCCTTGTGCTGATTTTCGCTGCCACCTATCGTCGGCATGAGCAGCAGCCCGTCTCCAGCAGCATAGCTACGATAGCACAAGGGGGTGAGACAATCGCGCCGCGTTCATCAGGTCAGCCGAAGCAAGCAGCGGGTAAGGGAATAGATACTGCGAGCGCGTTGCCTAACTATAAAACTTCAATTGCTCAAGTTGAGAAATCAGGGTCGAAGCCGCAACGGCACACGCTGCCGGTCGAGCGCGTCATTACGGCAGATTGGCATGCGCGCAAGCCGGCCGGTGGCGAGATTGATGTCAATGAGTTTGGTGTCAAGGGCGTGACCGCAGTGACCGAAACGGCGGTACTCCATCAGGGGTCGCTACCATCCATCCCCCTATCAGTGGCCGCTTCGGTCAAGCCGCTACAAGTTTTATTTAAGGACACGCAAGGCACGGCCCGCATGATCTCGGTCGAACCGGTCGCCTTCGGTTCGCGTGATCTACTCGGCGGGCGTGGCGCTGCGGCGCGCGTGAACGCGGCAGCCGATCAGGGCGTGTGGTAATGACGCAGCGATGAGCGCGAGACATAACAGTTTAAGCCAAAGTGTTAACATCATGTGGCGCGCAGTCCATGTATTCGCGCTGGCGATCTGCCTGTTCGCACCTTTGCTTAACACGCATGCACAACAAGCGAGCACGGCCGTAGCGCAAACTCCGGCCGCGACGACCTTGCCCCCGCCTCCCCACCAATTGAAATTGCAGCCCGCAAACGCGACCGACGCGGGGCTGCCTGTGATCACCGTCCTCCACCGTTTGAGCGGTTGGCGGCTCCGCGCTCTGCTGGCTCGTCCCGGCGTGCCGTTGACTGCATCAACTTTTGACGATCAGTTTATCCGCACGAATATCGTCGCCGGTTACGTGCTGCCCGACGGCCGCTCTGTCGTCGCGCGTCTGCCCCGCGCCGATGCGGAGATGCTCGACCTGACCGCGCAATTTCGCCGGGGCGGCATACAGGCAATGGCTGAGCCGCCGGCCCTCACGCTCATGCGCGGGGATGGCAGCGAAATCAACGCCAGCTTCGTCGGCCTTGATGCCACGACGGGTCTGTCTTTGCTCGAAGCCGCACAACTCATCGCACCGTCCGTGCCCGCGCGTGTGTCGCCAACGCCGACTGTCGGCCAACGCGTGCGCGTGTTTGCGCCTGTGCCGGTTGCTGCTACGCCGGTCGCAAGGGCGAAGCCTGCTACGCCCGCCGATAGCGCGCCGCAAGGTGAAGAAGGCGTCATCTACATGAACATGAGTGAGGCAGCGGGACAACTCACTCAGATCAAACGCTCGCCGACGGGTAAGCCCACTGAAGTCACGGTCGAGGTCAAACAAGTTTCGCACGAATGGGCGGGCGGCGTAGCCTTCGGCGAGGCGGGCACACTCGTCGGCATTGTCGCTACGAGCGATGCGCGGGAAGCGCGTCTGGTCTCAGCCGATACCGTGCGCGCCGCCGCCGCGCGTGTGTTAGCACGGCGAGCGAGCGTGCCTCAACCATGGCTCGGGGCGCGTGGCGACTCGGTTGCACTTGCGCCGCTCGATCTATTCGTCGCGCGCGGTTGGCCCACGCGGGAAGCCCGCGCGCTGCTAAGCCGAAGACAGGGTGTGTTGTTGACCGAAGTTGCGCCGGGCACGCCGGCCGCATTGGCGGGGTTACGGGCCGGGGATGTTGTCTCCCGCATTAGCCAGCGCGAAGTGCGCAGTGTCGAGGACATGTCGCAGTTATTACAGGAACTGGGCGGCAACACGGTGGCGCGTTTCACGGTGCTGCGGACACAAGTTCCGCCGCTCGAACTCGCGGTGCGTTTAAGCGAAGCGCGCAACCCGCCGCTTGAGACGGCGCAGGCCGAGGCGCGAGCCGCCGAGGCCGAGTTGCGTCTCGCCCGGAGCGAGTTCCGTCTCGCCGAAGCGGAGGCACGGGTCAACGAGTTGAAATTTCATGAGACGCAGGATGAAGTGCATGCCCGCGCGGCGGCGCTCAATGCGGCCGACGCGGCGCACAGGGCAGACGAAGCAAAGCGTTTGCAAGAGGCACAGGCACGATTAAGGGCTGGGCAGACGCACGGCAACAAAGCGCAAGCGCGGATTAAGGCGGCCAACGTGCGCGTGCACGAGTCGCGCAAGCGTCTCGCGGAAGCGGAGGCGCGCATAGAATCCGCCAGCCTCACGCACTTCGGTCTGCCTGCGCCCGTGTTGCTGCGCTACGGTCTTGAAGCGATCCAAACTTGGCCACAGGACGCGGCCAACTCCGGCGCGGCGGCAGGCTTGCTCGTCATCGCCGTGCGCCCGCAGAGTGCCGCCGCCCGCGCCGGGTTGCAACCCGGCGACATCGTCGAGACGATTGCGGGACGACGTGTGAGCGATGCGGGCATTAGCCCCCCGCCTAGCCCGGAGATGAACCTCACCCTCGGCGTCATACGCGACAGACAGAAGCTAACCGTCAACCTAGCGCGCGAGCCGGAGAACTAGGGTTACGGCCAGCAATTGCTCCTAAATACTCCGCCATAACACAGTGCCGTCGACAGTTTCCAGCCTTTGTAAAAGTTAATTCACCTTACCATTCCTGCCCGTGCCGCCCTGACCTGTGCTAAGCTAACGCTCGTCAAAACCGCTCGTTTAATTAAATCCTTGCACGCTCAAGCTGAGGGCTGAACTCTCATGCTGCACGACGCCGTTGCTTACTATCACGAGTTACTCGCCGACGCGGAACTCGCGGAATCCTCGCGCGCCATGCTCGCCACGCGGCTAGAACAGGCCAAGCTGATCTTCGGCGGCCGCCCTCTATCGCCCTACCTGCGTCCGCACTTCGTCACCACAGAGGACTACACACGCGTGCGGGCCGTGTGCGAAATCGTCTGGGGCGCGATTCAAAAGGTGAAGGATGCGGCGGTCGTCGATGCGTCGCTCGTGCACGAGTTGGGTTTGACCGACATTGAGCGCGAACTGGTCAGCATCGATCCCGGCTACAATGAAGTTTCACCGACCGCGCGGCTCGATTCATTCTTGACCGACGACGCTTACAGCTTCGTCGAATTGAACGGCGAAAGCCCGGCCGGCATCGCATATGCCGACGTTGCGTTTGAAATTTTTTCCGAGTTGCCCGTCATGCGCCGCTTCGCCGAACGCTACGACGTGCGCCCGCAGTTCGGTCGCCACTTGCTGCTCGAAGTTTTGCTGCGCGCTTACACAGAGTTTCTCGGGCATAAACCCGAACGCGCGCCCCACATCGCCATCGTCGATCTGAAAGACCTGCCGACGCAGAAAGAGTTCGAGTTATTCCGTGAATACTTCGAGCGGGAAGGTTATCCCGCGCGTATCTGTGCCCCTGATGAGTTAGAGTTTACCGGCGGGCGTCTGCGCACGGGCGATTTCGAGATCGACATCGTCTACAAACGTCTGCTCGTCAACGAATATCTGCCTATCATGGGGGCCCAGCCGGCGTTGCTCGACGCATATCGCGCTCGCGCCATCTGCATGGTCAACAGTTTCCGCTCGAAGATGATCCACAAGAAGGCGCTCTTCGCGGTGTTGACGGACATGCGCCACGCGCGCCTCTTCACCGAGCAAGAGCGTGCTGTCATACGCACGCACGTCCCGTGGACGCGCAAAGTGCGTGCGGAACGGACGGAGCATTATGGGGAGCAGATAGATCTACTGAAGTTCGCCGCAGACAACCGCGACCGGCTCGTCCTGAAACCAAACGACGACTACGGTGGGCACGGCATCTACATCGGCTGGAACACGAACGAGAGCGCCTGGCATAAGGCATTACAGCACGCGCTCAACAATGGCGATTACCTGTTGCAAGCGCGCGTCCCCACCGCGCGCGAGATGTTTCCCGCGCTCAAAGCGGATGGTTCGTTCGAATTCATCGAACAACTCGTCGATCTCGATCCGATGCTGTTCTATGGCAAGGTCGGCTCGTCCTTCACGCGCCTATCGTCCAACGAATTGGCCAACGTCACGGCCGGCGGCGGTATGGTGCCGACCTTCATCATCAACGCGAAGAATTAACTCTGTCACAAGGAGACTGCACAAATGAGCAACGAGCCGGAAGCAGAGGCGTCGGCGTTTGCGGAGCGGCGGCAGCACGACCGCTCGCGCCTGATCGTGGACGTGTTCTTCGACGGCATGGACATGACCGGCGTAGCGAGCACGAAAGATATCGGCGCGGGCGGGTTGTATATGAACACGCAGACGGAGTTGCCCGAAGGCGGCTTGCTCACGCTGCGCCTCCCGTTCCCCGAAGGCGATGTGGTGGTCAACGGCGAAGTGGTTTATAGCAATCCGGGACGCGGCGTGGGCGTGCGCTTCCACGGGCTGAACGAAAAGGAACGCGCCTTGATGGAACGTGCCCTCGCGCGGAGCGATGGTTGATGGGCACGGAGACGACTGCGCAACTGCGTTGGCGCGAACTTGCGGCGGACGTGCGCGCTGCGCTGACCAATCGGCTCGCCGGTCTCTGGGGCGCGCCGACGGACGAAGCGGCCTTTGACAATCTCGCCGTGGACAAGCAGCAAGCGTTATTGCTCTTGCTGCGCCGGATGCGGCAACAGGAGTTGTGGCACGTGGTCAGCAAGGTGACGAACGTGTACGGCGAAGGCGGGGTCGGGATGAGTTTCGACGCGTGGCCGGTAGTCGTTTCGACGCTCTTACGCCGGAGCGACTTTACGCGCCGGTTCGCTAATCGCCACAACGCGGCCGGTGGCTTTTATGAGCGCGGGCGCAGCGCGGGCGTGCTGCATTTTCTCTATGTGGACAAACCCGACCAGCCGCGCAAATGGCAGGTGCATTTCGATCTCTACAGCCCTGTGCATTCACCCGCGAGCGTGCTGCAACATCTTCGCCACGAGTTTATCGGCAAACTCACCCCCGACTGGCGCGCGATCACAACGGCCCTACGAGATACCGTATAACTTTTTTGAGACGGCGCGGGAGGAAGCATGGAGCAATACACGCTCGGTATCGAAGAAGAATTTCAGATCGTCGATCCCCAGACGCGCGAATTGAAGTCGCACGTCTCGGAAATACTGGATGAAGGGCGCATGATGCTCGGCGAGCAGGTGAAGCCCGAAATGATCCAGTCGATGATCGAGGTCGGGACGGGCATCTGCCAAAACATCGCAGAGGCGCGCAAGGATATCACGAACCTGCGCGCGATCATCTCGTCGCTCGCGCGCAAGAAAGACTTAGCAATTGTCGCAGCTTCGACGCATCCGATCTCGCTATGGAATGAACAAAAGATTTACGACGACCCGCACTACGCGCTGCTCATCGAAGAGTTGCAGATGGTTGCGCGCTCACTCTTGATCTTCGGTCTGCACGTCCACGTCGGCATCCCCGACCGCGACCGGCAGATTCACATCATGAACGCCTCGCGCTATTTCTTGCCGCACGTGCTGGCGCTCTCAACCTCTTCGCCCTTCTGGCTGGGCATCAACACCGGGCTGAAGTCTTATCGCTCGGAAGTATTCAAGAAGTTTCCGCGCACCGACATCCCCGACTACTTCGATTCGTACAGTTCATTTGAACGCTACATTGAACTGCTGCTGAAAAC
The DNA here is from genome assembly GCA_038237345.1 of Pyrinomonadales bacterium. Taxonomy (GTDB): domain Bacteria; phylum Acidobacteriota; class Blastocatellia; order Pyrinomonadales; family Pyrinomonadaceae; genus QHXQ01. Next base: position 708 of record JBBRYU010000138.1, on the reverse strand, counting down.
GAACAGTATCAGCAACCCGAAGAAAATCTGGTGGGACATCCGCCCGCATCCGTTCTTCCCGACGCTGGAGTTTCGTGTCTGCGACATTCCGACGCGCGTGGACGACACCGTCGCCATCGCCGCGCTGTTTCAAGCTATCGTCGCCACCGTTGACCGGCTGATTGATCGGAATCTCGGCTTCCGCCTCTATCGCCGCATGCTGATCCAGGAGAACAAGTGGCGCGCGGTACGCTATGGTTTAGACGGTAAGATGATCGACTTCGGCAAGCAGAAGGAAGTGCCCACGCGCGATCTGATCCTCGAACTGCTGGAATTCGTGGACGACGTGCTGGACGATCTCGGCTCGCGCAAAGAAGTGGAGCACATCCACACCATCCTTGAGCGCGGCACGTCCGCCGACGAGCAACTGCGCGTTTTTCAACAGACTAATGAACTCACGGCCGTAGTTGATCGCCTGATGGAATTAACGCTTGAACACGTGCCGTCCTAAGCTTGCTGTCGAGAGAAGCGACGGGCAAAGGAAGTATAAAGCCCCGATTGATCGGGTCTGATCAATCGGGGCTTTCGTGCCTCGCACGGTGTGCTCGCTCAGTGAGCGTGCTGCAATGCCAGGCGCAGGAAGTTCTCGAAGATGATGCGGCCGTCGCGCGATTCAATCGGGTGCGCCCAGCGGGTAGCGCGCGTGCGGTCGTAGTCCTCAAACGATTT
>JBBRYU010000137.1:0-11535 GCA_038237345.1 Pyrinomonadales bacterium | reverse complement strand
GTCGTGCTGCTGTTCGTGTTCTGCGCCAGCCCGACCACATCAGCCCCGACCAGCATGAACGTGACGGCGAGGACGCACAGACCTAACAGTGTGCTCGTGTTGCTCTGCTTCACGGTTGTTCTCCTCCTGTAGTAAATCGCGCGCTGCACGGCGGCAGCCCTCGCGTCAAATTAAGCGCGCGTGCGTGCGCCTTTCAAGCCGCGCGCCGCGCAAGACCAGTTGCTACTTGTACCAGCTGCTACCGGAGCAAGTGCGCCGGCAGTTGGGGGGAAAGAAACGCCTGACTGTTGTGTGCGTGAAAACTGGGCTCCTAGTTTCGCACAAAAAGCCGTTAAATTGCACGAGAAAATGCACACTCATCACGTCGCTTGCGGGGGCAAGCTGAACTGGCCAAGATGCGGCCCCGCGAAATTGGCCGCCACGCGCAAGGCCAACGCCAACGCGGCCCGCGTCTCTTCCGGCGCTAAGACGGCGTCCACAAAGCCGCGCGCCGCCGCGTATTTTGCGTCCAACTGCTGATCGTAATCGGCCCGCACTTGCGCCATCTCCGCTTGCAGTTTTTCGTCCGGCGCTTGGCCCGCGCGCTTCAACTTGTCGAGTTGGGTGCCGAACAGAGCCTGCACGGCCGAGTCGCCTTCCATCACGCCCATGCGGCCCGTGGGCCAACTGAAAATGAAGTCGGGGTCGAAGCCCTGTCCCGCCATCGCGTAGTAGCCCGCGCCGGAAGCGTGGTTGATCGTCAAGACGATCTTCGGCACGCTTGCCGTCGCCATCGCTTCGACGAATCGCGCGCCCGCGCGAATGATGCCGCTATGCTCGGCCTCTGCGCCGACCATAAAGCCGGAGACATCCTGTATGAAGACGAGCGGCGTGCGCTGGCGGTCGCACATGTCTATGAAATAGGCGACCTTCTCGGCCGACTCCGTGTAAATGATGCCGCCGAACTTGGGCGGCCCCGTCTGCGCCCGCAGCAGGCCGCGACTGTTAGCGATGATGCCAACCTGTATGCCCTCTATGCGCGCGTGCCCGGTGATCATCTCTTTGGCGTAGTCGGCTTGAAACTCGTCCAAGTGGCCTTCGTCAATGATGCACGCCAACACGGCCCGCGCATCATAAGGCTGCCGGTGATCTTCGGGGATGAGTTGATAAAGATCTTCAGCCGGGCGCGCTGCTGCTCTGCTCTCCGCGAGCGACAACGCGCTCAACTGTGGCGGCGGCAACTCAGACACGAACTCTCTGATCTTCGTCAGGCACTCTTCATCATTCGCTACCCGGTAGTGCGCTACGCCCGACAACTCCGTGTGCGTGCGCGCGCCGCCCAATGTCTCGTTATCAATCGTCTGCCCGGTCGCGCCCTTGACGAGATTCGCGCCGCCCAGCCCCATGAACGAAGTCCCTTCGACCATGATGATCGTGTCCGAGAGCGCGGGTAAGTAAGCGCCGCCCGCGACGCACGGACCCATCACGGCCGCGAGCTGCGGCACGCGCAGATAACGACGCATGATCGAGTTGTAATAGAAGATGCGCGCCGCGCCGTACTGACCGGGAAAGACGCCGCCCTGATATGGCAGATTCACGCCCGCCGAATCCACCAGATAAATGATCGGCACGCGCGAGCGCATCGCAATCTCTTGCGCGCGGAGGATTTTTTTGATCGTCTCGGGCCACCACGAACCGGCCTTCACGGTTGCGTCGTTGGCCACGACCACCACTTCGCGGCCGCCGACGCGGCCGACCACCGTGACGACGCCGGCCGCAGGCGCAGTGCTCTTGTAATCGTCATAGGCGACGAGCAGGCCGATCTCTTGCGCGTAGGCGTCTTTGTCTAACAGCAGGGCGAGGCGTTCGCGGGCCGTGAGTTTGCCCTGTTGGTGCTGGCGCTCAATCTTGTCTGCGCCGCCGCCGAGCCGGAGCGTGGCTTCGAGGCCGCGCAATTCGTCAATCAGTGCGCGCATACGTGTCGTGCGCGGCTCAAGCGTGGCCGGTCGTGCGTCGGACTTCATACCTGTGCAAACTCGGACGAATGCTGGGCGCACCGCGGCCCAAATTCGCTCGTACGTTTAATGTTCAGAACTTTCGGATGCCGCCAAAATAGCATAGGAGCGCGACGTTCGCCAACGTAGATAACATCCACAGTTTTTACATGGTCAGGTAACCTGTCGTAACTCTGCGCTGGTTAAGCACATTAACAGGAGGGCGAAGTCATAAGGAGAGCAATCCTGCTCTTGTAGGAGGCTGAAGCAGGGGTCGGCAATGTCTGGCCGCATTGGATTTTACAACTAAACTGCTTGCACTATGAGTAACGGAAAGTATGTGCCTTGCGGCAACAGCATTAGGGGCAGCAGTTCCCTGCCACGCAGCACGTCTTACCGCGCAGCGCCCCAAGCCCTTCTTTAGCGATAATCGGCACCATCAACAGCCCGGCCACCGGGTCAGACCACCACCAGCCGAACAGCGCATTGAGCACGAGACCAACAAGCAGGATGGCTGACAGATACGCGCATAGGTCGGTTTGCCGTGCGTCGGCTTGCAGCGCCCGACTGTTGATGTTCGCCGCGACGCGCCGCTTTGCCCGCGCTAGCAGCGGCATCACGACAAGTGACAAGGCAGCGATGCCGATGCCGATATAGCTCGCGGCCGGCGGCTCGCGCATGACGAGAGACTTAACCGCGTCGAAGGCGATATAAGCGGCAAGCAGCAGGAAACTGCTGCCGACAAGTCTGAGGGCGATACGCTCTCGTTGTGCGCCGCGCTCGCCATCGCGCAAGCGCCACAATAGAACCGCGCCGGATGATGTTTCGATCACCGAATCAACGCCGAAGCCGATAAGCGCGATGCTGCCCACCAATAATCCCGCACCGATGGCCGCGCCGGCCTCAAGCGAGTTCCCCGCGATAGTGAGATATTCGAGTTGCCGCCCGCGTCGCACATGCGCGGCGGGCGGCACGGCGTTGTTGATCGCTGCCGTACTCATAAACTTTCCCTAGAACGAAATGCTGTAATTCCCGCCGGGATGCCGCCCGCGCTCGAATATCACTCCGAACTGATGCCGCCCGCGTGTGTAATTCGCCGTCGGATGAACGCGCACCCCGTCAAAGAGAATTGTGGCCGCCCAACGCTCCTTGAAGTTGATGTTCAAGCCGCCGATAATTCTCGCTCTATCTTCAAACGTCCCATAAGCCACCCCGACGTAAGGCGCAACGGGTAGGCCCGTCTGCTGCTTCAGGCTCTTACTGACCGTCGCATAGAACGACTGACCGGAGGGTGTGCCGATTCGGTCGGAGCTTGTGCCGAGAATCAACGCCGGCCGCCTGTGCGTCTCGGTTAGGGCGACCACATTCGCCAACGGCGAGACTTTGCCGGCCAGTGGATTGTATTCGACTCCTGCTGTGAAGCGCGGGTGCAACCTATACGTCAGCGTGTTGCGCCACTTCGCACGATCAATCGTATGCGAGATGACGCGCACGCCATACGTCCATTTGCTTGCGTCTTGTTGTCCTGTCCCGCTCACGGCGCGACCTTCGCCCGGTCAAAGCGGTCAAGACGGAACTGACGACGCCTCACTTGCTTTCTGTTTGACGGCCGCCGTTTGCTCACGCTCGCGCTCATTCGCCGCCGTCTTTTCGGCGGTTGCGAGCATTGCTTCAACCTGTTTTTTCAGGTCGGCTTGGTTGACGATGCCGGAGATTACTTTCGCAATGCGTCCGTCTCGCCCGATGATGACCGTGCCCGGCAACGCTGCGCCCAAACCAAAGCGCATCATGTCGGCTGTGGTCGCGCCCGTCCAGACGGGAAAGTTAAGGCGCGTTTCTTTGATAAACTGCAAAACTTTGGCGCGATCTGCCGCCTCGTCCGCCGACGCCCCGACAACTTGCACGCCCAAAGCTGCATATTCATTTTGTATCGCCGCCAGATCGGGCATCTCTTTCCGGCACGGCACACAATATGTCGCCCAGAAGTTTAAGATGACGATGCGCCCTTTGAGCGCGCTTAACCGTTGCTCTGTGCCGAACGGGTCTCTGAGCGTCAACTCAACTTCCTGGCCGACGATGTTCGCGGCTTCCTGTTCCGCGCGGCTTACTGCCAGCACTTCCAGCGCATCAACCTGAATCACACTCGCGTCTTTCTTCTTTTGCACCGCGCCTGTCACGGCCACACGCTTACCGACAAATTCAAGCCAATTCTTGCCCGGCAGGCGAAACTTTGCTTGCGCTAACTGATACAGAGTGAACTTGTCGCCCTCGCGCACCGCGAGCAAAGTCGCGTCGCCGTTTGCGACGCATGATTGCGATTTCAGTAAATCTTCCGCCGTGCCGAATTCCACCTTCGTGCGGTCAGCTCGTGCCCAACAATCGGCGCAGCATACAACTTGCCCTTCCAGCCGCACACTTGCGCTCTGCGCGGCCGTTTGCACCGCCACGATCAGACAGAGCGCCAAACCTACAAACAACCGTTTCATTTACACATCTCTCTTGAGCTTAGAAATAAAGCGCGCACCGCACGTTGCAATCAAGCGGAAGCGCAGCAGCACAGTTTATTAGCCGGGGATCTCTGAATGCGCCGGATGGAAAGTTGTTCAATAGGCTGTATAAACGATCAGGTCGCTCACAGCATTTTAAGCAACGCATTCACATTCGCCTTCTCCGGCAGCCCTTCCAAGATGATGACGCTTGTGCCTTGCCGCTGCATGACAACTAGACCATCGTTCGTGGTACGCCAGACATTGCGCGCGAGCGCAGGCACGCTTAGGCGCGCGTCGAGTTGGGCGTCCTTGTAGCGCCGCTCGGTGCGTTTGGCATAGGCGGCGTAGAATTCCTGCGCGTCCTGTTCTGTGTCCCAGACAGTTGATTGGGCGAGTAGCACGCGGCCGTCGGTCTTTTGTTCATAGACCGCGTAACGGTCGCCGCCCCAACCGGCGGCAGCGCGCTCGGCATCGCTCGTGGGCTGCACATACTCGGCGAGTATCTGGTAGTAGTTCCACTCGCCGTTCACGTCGTAATCAATGCGTCGCCAACCTGTGCCAAGAGCGGAGGCAATGTCCGGTAGATTAAGTTTGATCGGCGCTTCATGCGCGAAATATTTTTCCGCGTGCAAAACCTGTTCGGTGGACTGCGGCAGTTCGCTGAACGCCTGCGAGACCTGCGCCCAGCCGCCCTGCCGGTAGAGTTGTTGCACCCACGGAAGACCTTGCTCGTAAGGGAAAAGCAGAGATTCGCGCAGGGCGCGCGGCGCGTTGTCAATCTGCTCGGTCGAGCTGCCGCCGCTCATAGATTTCATCATCGCGGCGGCGCGTTTGATGTCGCGCCGCACGTACAAGATCATCGCCAGCATCGCGTCGCCTTCGACAAGCGCGTGCGCGGCCAACTCCGCATCCGAGTCGCCTTTCGGCCAATGCTCTAAGCGGCGCAGGTTGAAATGCTGATCTTGCAAGGCGTGCGTCAGTTCATGTGCGATGACGGGCTGCTGCTCGCCTAAGTCAACCCAGTCGGCGAGGTAGAAGATTTGCGTCTTGGGATCATAGTAGCCCATGACCTGCTCGGTCAGGAGTTTGATGGTGAACGGGCGCAACTGAAAGTCAGCCGGCACGAGGCCAAACTTCTTGAGCGTCAACTCTGAGGCGCGCAGTTCCTCCGGCGTCGTCTCTTCATCGAGATTCTTGATCAGCGCCCGTTCGATCTCCGCGCGCGACTGTGCCCCGCTTTTGACCGGGCGCAACACGGGGAGTTTTCTTAACTCGCTCGTCTCACGCAGCACCTCGTTGGTCGCGGCGGCAATGGCCACGCCTCTGGGGTTGACGGCCGCAGGCGGCGGTGCGCTCGCCACCTGCGCACGCACCAGCCCCGCGCCGCAGAGCCACAGGCCCATGCATGCCAAGGCAGACGCCCGCGCCGCGCGCCGCACCGACCGCGATCTATTTTGCTTTGACATCCTGAACCTTTCGCTCTTATAGTCCGCTCATAAGCAGCGTACAAGATTACTGTAGTTGGCGACAGGGAGAAGCGCAACGTTGGCGGGAGGCTCTTCGCGGATGACGGAACCGGCTCAGGACGACACCCTGCTGGACATCTGGCACGAGACGCCTGTGCGCGTGCGCTACGCTGAGACGGACAGAATGGGCGTCGTCTATCACGCCAATTTTCTCATCTGGTTCGAGATCGGGCGCACCGAGTTCTGTCGTGCGCGCGGCTTCGCCTATCGCGAGATGGAGGAGAACGAAGAGGCGTTTCTCGTCGTCGCCGAAGCTTATTGCCGCTACAAAGCGCCCGCTTATTACGACGACGATCTGATCGTGCGCACGCACATCACCGAGTTGCGCCGCCGCTCCGTTCGCTTCGGTTACGAGATCGTGCGTCCGGCCACAGGACAAGTGATCGCCGAGGGCGAGACGGGGCACGTCGTCACCGACGCGCACTCGCGCGTCCGCTCGATGCCCAAGCAGTACCGCCAGTTGCTCTCCGCCATCCCCGAAGAAGACATACACACCTCGCAACTCCCGACCCGCGCCGGCCGCGTGCCCGAAGACACTGCGCCATAAAAAAGTAGGCAGTAGGCAGTAGGCAGCTAATCAACAATGAATGCTCCGCCCTACTGCTTAATGCCTACTGTCTACTACCTTCTGTCTGTTGTTATTACTTGACGCCGAACGAACCGGTGAGCAAGGCCGTGCCCCAGTGAATCTTGATCTCGGCCGTGCCGCTCTTGTCGGCCAGCGCGACCATCAATTGATCCGCCGAGTCCGCCGCCTTCTCCAGTTTCAAAGGCGTCTCGGCCGCGTAGCCTTCGCGCAAAGGCGGCGCGCCCCAGACGCCCGTCTTCGGATGAAAGGCCAGCGTCCAGGTGTCATCGCCGGTCTTACGCACCCAGAGCGTGTACTTGCCGGCCGCCAACTCTTTGCCATCCACCACGAGCGTGCCGTCAGTCTTGATCTCCGTCGCTTCGTTCATGCCCAGACGCCAAACCATGCCGGTCTTGGCCTGCGCCAACAGATCGCGCCCTTGCAGGCTCGGCCGCCCGTAGTTGATGGAAACTTTTTTGCCGTTCACGGTCGCCTCGGCATCGGCGCGTTTCGCCCCCTGTGCCACGCACGCGACGGCCAGCGCCAACACCACACCCATTGTCATCAGTTTACGCAGCTTCATCTTCATTCTCCTTCACGATTCATGTGCTAAAGACAGGCGCGTGATCGCGCGTGCGCGCCCCGTCGTCTCGTCAATGTCAATGACGGCAGCGTTAATACGCACGCCGTCAAGCGCATGTTCAGCGCGCCGGGCCGTCACGGACGTGAAACGCGCGATCACGTCGTCCGCCTTCATGCCGATGACGCCCGCGTGGCTACCGGTCATGCCGATATCCGTTAGATAGGCCGTGCCGCCGGGCAGGATTTGTTCATCGGCGGTTTGCACGTGCGTGTGCGTGCCCGTGACCGACGAGACGCGCCCGTCGAGGAAACGCCCCATCGCCACCTTCTCCGAGGTCGCTTCGGCGTGCATGTCCACGATGCGCACGCGCACATCGTCCGGGATCGAGCGCACCAGCGCGTCCGCGACGCGGAACGGATCATCCGCCGCGCCCATGAAGACGCGCCCGATGAAGTTCAGCACAGCGACGCGCACGCCGCGCACCTCACCCAGCCATAGCCCCTTGCCGGGCGTGCCCGGCGGATAGTTTGCGGGCCGCAGCAGGCGCGGCTGCTTTTGGATGTACTCGACCACCTCGCGCTTATCGAAGATGTGATTGCCGGAGGTCATCACATCGATCCCGGCGGCGAAGAGTTGCTCTGCGAGTGGCGGCGTGATCGAAAAGCCACCTGCGACGTTCTCCGCGTTCAGCAGCGCCAGATCAATCTCGTGCTGCTCGCGCAAATCCTGTATGCGCTCAAGCACCGCGATCCGGCCCGGGCGCGCCACGACATCTCCAATCAGCAAAACTCTCATAAAAATAAAGTGACGAGTCCTAGGTGGCGAGCAACAAGCAAAGACACATTCTTAACTTGTCGCTCGCCACCTGGCACTCGCCACTGAACTGATGGCGGAGGGAAGATCCGCACCGGCCGCTCCGAAGCCGTAATTGAACCTGCACTCGACAGGTGGGTGACCTTTTAAGAGCCGCCGCCTCCGGCATTTCCTTAACTCTGAAGGAATGCACTGGCGAAAACGGCATCGGCCTCCCTTGTTAACGGCGTTGGCTCAATCGTCGTAAATCGGTGACGAACCCCGCAGACCGAAACTCCCTCAGCCGGACAGAATACTAGCACAAAATCGAGGGCAAGAAGCAGTGGAGATGCCCGCTTAAAGGCTGGTCGTAGGCTTGACAAAATGCTGCCTATTGATCTTCGACTGCTAAGCTTTTTTACGAGTGAGCGATGTTGCTCTGGCTGGCAGCTACCGGCTCGGCGGGGCGCACTTTGAGTACGCGGTCGAGCATGTCGGCACACTCGGCGCTGCGCGCAGCGAGTTGCGAATCGGCCTGTTCGTGCAAGCGCTTGAGACGGTGCAGCTCGTCGGCCACGTGGAGCGCGGCGAGGATAGCCACCTTGAGCGAATCAACCGTCAACGTGCCCGAAGAGATTTCGCGCATGCGTCGATCCACGAACTCGGCCAGTTGCGTGACGTACTCGCTATCGCCGTCTGAGCGGATGTTGTAAATCTGATTGTAGATCTCCACGCGGATGGTCGGCGTGCTGGACTGATCCCCCGGTGGCTTGATGGCGCTCATAAAAATTTGAACCTTGTCGCTTATCGCCGCATCGCTTCGACCATTTCGGGATCGAGCACGGCGAGCGCGTCGAGCATCGCTTCAACCTTCATCCGCACCGTGTCGCGCTCGGCAAGCAGGCGCTCGACCTGCGTTTCGAGTCTGTCCTTCTCTTCGAGCAGCGTGCCCAACTCGCGCCGCGTCGCGCCGACCTCGCGCTCAAGGCTCTCCTTCTCTTGCCGCAAGGTCTTTGTCAGCTCGATGGTGCGATAAATTTTATCTTCCAGGTGGGAAAATTTCTCAAGCCCGGTCAGTCCGACCATGTTCTCATCCTCGTCAATGCCAGCTCAAAAATGCCGCCCGATTATGCCCCCGCACAGCCGCGAGCGCAAGAGTGAAAGTGCAGAGGCTAGAGGTTAGAGAACAGAGGCTAGTGCTTTGATCTTCATTGACCTCTAACCTCTAACCTCTGACCTCTGCTCCTACCGTTGTTGTGCGTCGAACTGCGCGGTGAGCGTGTCCACTATCTGCGCGTGCAGCGCATCAACCTCTTCATCGCGCAGGGTGCGTTCGGGCGCACGATAGGCGAGGCGCAACGTGAGCGAGCGTTTCCCTTCCGGCAGTTTCTCGCCTTCGTATACATCAACCAACGCGACGCCCTGACAGTATTCTACCTTCAGGGCAAGCGCGGCCCGCCGCAACTCGGCAAACGTCACGCGCCGCGCCACCAACAATGACACGTCGCGCGCGACCGACGGGAAGCGCGGCAACGGCGCGTAGCGCGCGGGCGTGCTTACAGCCGCGAGCAGCGCGCTGAAATCAACCTCGGCGACGTACACCGGCACACGAAACTTGTACGTAGCAGTCAATTCATCTGCGAGCCGTCCGATTGTGCCGACCGCTTGCCCGGCGAGCGACACCTGCGCCGCTTGTCCCGCACGCAAATGGCGCACGTCCGCCGCCGCGAGCTCAAGCGGGCCGACTTGAAGCGCTTCGACCGCCGCATCGAGCGCGCCTTTGAGATCGTAGAAATCAACTTCGCGCGTCGCGTCGGCGCGGCCCGTTGCGCGCACGCCGCCAGTCGTCACGAGCGCAAAGGCATCGCGCTCGCGCGGTCGTTCATCATTTTCCGTGCGCGATGCAAAGATGCGTCCCGTCTCGAACAGGCTCACATCGCGCGTGCCATGATTGATGTTGTGCCGTATCGCCGCGAGCAGACCCGGCAGCAACGTGGGGCGCATGCGCGTTACGCCTTCAATGACCGGATTGGCGAGCGTGACGAACTGCTCCGCATCGTCATCCGCGTGCGCGCCGAGCGCGGGCAACAAGTCGAACTGCCCGTCGTGCGCGACATCAATAAAACTGTAGTTGATCGCTTCGTCATAACCGCACGCGACGAGTGCGCGGCGCGCGGCACGGCGGTACTCCTCGTGTGCGCGATACGCGCCGACAGCGTTAGCGGCCGGCAGTTCGTCTTCGATGTGCCAGTAGCCGAAATGACGCCCGACCTCTTCAATCACATCCTCCTCAATGCGTATATCCATGCGCCACGATGGACTGAAGAGGTTGATCGGCGCACCGCCTGTGGGCGGCGCGGCTTCGTCCGCACTGCTCGGCGCAGCGTGCAGCGCGCTGCTCTCGGTTTCAGTCTGTTTGAAACCGAGAGCGGTCAGCAAGCGGCTCGCTTCCTGCGGCTCAATCGGCAAGCCCGTCAACGCCCGTACGCGGCCGAGATGCAATCTAACAATGGGCGGCTCGATCTTGTGCGGATAAACGTCGAGCGCATCGGCGGTGGCCGCGCCGCCCGCGAGTTCGCAGATAAGCGTGACGCAACGATCCTGTGCGCGCACGACGCCCTCGTAATCCGTGCCGCGCTCGAAGCGCTCCGAAGCGTCAGTCTGCATGCCGAGCGCGCGGGCCGTGCGGCGCACAGTCGCAGGTGTGAAGTACGCGCTCTCGATCAACACCTCACTCGTCGCGTCGGAAATCTCCGAGTCCGCGCCGCCCATCACACCCGCGAGCGCGATGGGGCGCACCGCGTCGGCGATGACCAACATATCCGCATCCAACTCGCGCGCCACGCCGTCGAGCGTCGTTAATGTCTCGCCCGCCTGCGCGCGGCGCACCACGATGCGCCGCTCCATCAATTTCTCCAAATCGAAGGCGTGAAGCGGCTGGCCTGTCTCAAGCATCACATAGTTTGTGATGTCGGCGATGTTGTTGATCGAACGTTGCCCGACCGCCTGTAAACGCTCAACGAGCCACGCAGGCGATGGCGCAACGCGCACACCGCGCACAACGCGCGCTGCATAACGCGGGCACAAATCCGTGTCTTGAATCTCAACTGCCGTAAAACTCTCCGTGCGCCCTTCGCTCCGCGCGGGCGTCATGTCCAACATGCGCATCGTCGCATCCGTCGCCACGGCCGCCTCGCGCGCCACGCCCAGATGCGACAACAGATCAGCGCGGTTCGACAGCACCGCGACCTCCAGCACGTAATCATCGCCGACCTGCTCGACCCCTTCGACCTCAATCCCGCGCATCGTCAACCGCTCGCGCAACTCGCCCGGCGCAAGGTTCAACTCGATCAGATCGCACAGCCAGTTGTAACTGATATTCATTAGCTCAGTTTTCAGTTTTGAGGTTTCAATTTTCAGAGATCAGCCTTCGGGTCGGCTGAAAACTGAAAACCGAAAACTCAAAACTGTCTCAATCAAATTGTTCGAGGAAGCGCACGTCGTTCTCGAAGAGCAGGCGTATGTCGTCGAGTTCGTAGAGCAGGATGCACATGCGGTCGATGCCGAAGCCGAAGGCGAAGCCGGAGAACTCTTCCGGGTCGAT
>JBBRYU010000136.1:0-11565 GCA_038237345.1 Pyrinomonadales bacterium | reverse complement strand
GTGCGTCGGGCAACATGGCGTTGATATACTCGCGCAGGCGAGTGGGACAGGAGCTTTGAGTCATGGTAAACCCAATGCTCTCACGAGCAGCTAACTCGTGCCCACTCGCTGACTTACAAAATGTGTCCCGACATCAGCTGAATAACACAACACAGATTATGCGCCAAGACCTTACACAACGCCTCATTTACTTGCGCCGTTTGGCTCTTGCTGCGGAGTCGTTCACCAAACTTAGCCTTAATCATAGAGAAGGTTGTCTCAACATTACTACGCCGATGATAAGCCTGCATAAATCGCTCTTGATTCATCATGTAGAAGTGATACATACGCTTCCACAGTTCACCGCTCTGCTTGTTCGTGCCGGTGGCGTTGGTGCGAAAAGCGATGTACGGCATCGCCTGTTTCGAGACAACGAGTTGCAAGTTAGTTGCGCCGCTATAAGCCTTATCAGCAACGACACTCTGCATAACGAAGTTGCGCGCCGTCGCGTTGACGAGCGGCGCGAACTGCGGGCTATCTCGCCAGCGTGTGCCCCGTCGCTTCAACGCTCTCGTAGAAGTGATCAGCGGTTCCGGCTTTCTCTCAATGGACGATTAGGAATTGCGCCGCAATAGTTGCCACTGAAGCGACAGGCGCGAGCCTGATACACCGCAGAGACCCAGCGCAAGCGCCGCAGGGCCGCAGAGAGTTGATCTTTCTCTGCGGCCCTGCGGCGTCACCTCTGCGCCTGTGCGGTGCAGCTCTTAAAGCTTTCGCACTGCTTCCATGAAATCGCCCACGCGCCGCGCATCCACAGGCTTGGCCCAGTGTCCGTCCTGTTTGAAATGTGAGCCGATGATGTAACCGTCGGCAGTCGGGTAGAAGCCGGCGATGTTAGCAGCGTCCACGCCTGAGCCGAGGATGACGGGCAAGCGGCAATGCTCTTTGACCGTTAGCACGTCCGCCGATTGCGGCGGCTCGCCCGTCGTGCTGCCGGTGACGATGACCGCGTCAGCGCGCATGAACTCGGCGGCCGTGGCCGTCGCACCGAGACTCACGTCCGCCGTGATGGCATGTGCCGCGTGCTTCTTCTTCACATCGGCCCAGACTTCAATGCGCTCCGCGCCGATCAGTTTGCGATAGCGCAATAACTCCGCGGCCGACGATTCGATCCAGCCTTCGTCGGCGACGTGCGCGAAGACGTAGCCTTCGACGCGTATGAAGTCGAGCGTGGCGGCGTGCGCAACGGCCATAGCCGCCACGTTCGCGCCGGCAAGTATCTGCACACCGACGGGCAACGCGCATGCGTCCTTCACGGCCCGGCCAATGATCGCCATTGCGGCCACGATCTCCGGCCCGACTGCGCCGCGCAAATATGGCACGTCGTGCATGTTCTCGATCACCACGCCGTCCACGCCGCCGGCGCGATAGAGGCGGGCCTCATCGCTCGCCTGCGCGGCGAGCGCGGCCACGGTCAGCGTGTTGGCGGGCGTGCCCGGCAGCGCGCCGACGTGGATCACGCCGATGATGGGTTTGGGATTGGCAAAGAGGGAAGCACGCATAGGGATGCACCGGCAGTAAGCAGCGAACGGGATTATACCGCGTGACCATGAACAGAAAGTTGAGCGGGCAAACTTTAGTTTGTTGTTCCTGCGCGAAAGCAAGCTGAAGCTTACACGCGGCACCTCTGTTTGTACCGCAACTATTATCGCCAAGCATAATCGCTACGGCCGGACAGTATTGCTTAGACTCAGGTTGGGCGCTCAGTTAATTCGGCGACGAAGCGATAGCCGACGCCGCGGACGGTGAGGAGGTGGCGGGGATTGGCTGGCTCGTCCTCAATATATTTTCTGAGCCGCACGATGAAGTTGTCTATGGCGCGCGTGTCCGTGTCTTCCTGTAGCTCCCAGACCTCTTCGAGCAGCGACTTGCGCGAGACCACGCGCCCCGCGTGCTTGATCAAATGATGTAATAGCTTTGCTTCCATCAACGTGAGCCGCATGGTCTGCTCATTGGTGCGTAGCTCCAACGCGCCGAAGTCGATCTGCTTCCCGGCAAAAGTAAATAACTCAAGCTCGGTCACCGACGCGGTGTCGTGCGCGCCACCGTCGGGCGCAGCAGGGGCCGGATTGTCGGCACTGGCCGGCGGCGCGGCCGGGTTGCTGCGATCAAGGTGAAACCATTCGCGGCGGCGGAGCAGCCCGTTGATGCGCGCGATCAGAATGGCCAACTCGAACGGTTTCGCGAGATAATCGTCCGCGCCCGACTCGAACCCGCGCAACACGTCTTCGGGATGCGCCCGCGCGGTCAGCATTAGTACCGGCACGAACTGCCCCGCCTGTCTCAACTCCGCCGCGACCGTGAAACCATCCTTGCCCGGCAGCATCACGTCCAGCACTACCGCATCGTAACTCGCGCCCTCGGCCAGCAAGCGCGCGAGCGCGGACTCGCCATCGCGCACGATCTCGACCGTGTAGCCTTCGGCTTCAAGGTTGTAACGCAGCCCGTCGGCCAAGTGTTGTTCGTCTTCGACGATTAGCACCGCGCTCATCGCTCGTTAAGCCCTCGGCAGGTGGATGGTGAACGTGCTGCCCTGCCCTAAGCCAGCGCTTTCGGCGAAGACGCGCCCGCCGTGCTTCTCGATGATCGAGCGCACGATGAAGAGACCAAGCCCGGTACCTTTGAAGCGCGCCATGAATTTGCCCGGCACGCGATAGAAGCGTTTGAAGATGCGTTTCAGTTGCGCATGGGGAATGCCGATGCCGCGATCCGCGACCCGCACCGCTACCCGGCGCGGATCGAGCGTCGCTACCTCAACCGAAATCTGCACCTCTTTGTCGGAATACTTAACGGCGTTATTAAGTAGGTTCGCCACGGCCGCGCGCAACTCGTCCGCATCGCCTGCGACCCGTGCGCCCACCGCGTCGAGCGTCTCCGCGTATTGCAGCGCGTCGGCGGGTAGATCATGTTGTCGCCGCGCGGTGTCGAGACAGTCGCGCACCACCTGCGCGAGATCGATGATCGCAACTTCCGTGTGCCGCTGCTTGTGCGCTGTGCGACTAGCCCGCAACACCTGTTCGACTGTCTGCAACAAACGGTCGCTGTCAGCCAGCATGATCTGATAGAACTCCTTGCGCCGCGCTTCGTCAACGGCGCGTGTCTGCAAGGTTTCCAGATAGAGACGAATCGAGGTGATCGGCGTTTTCAACTCGTGCGTCACCGCGTTGATGAAAGCGTCGTGTTGTTCGTTGCGCTTGATCTCGCGGATGAGAAAGATCGTGTTGAGGACGACTCCGGTGATGATCAGCAGGAAGAAGATGACGCCGAAGACCAGGAGCGCGACCTTGCGCCAGTTGAGTAGTATCCACCCGACGTTGAGCGCGAGCGCGAGCGCGACCAGACAGATGCCGAGCGTGAGAAAGAAGACGACCGACTTGCGACGACTACCGATACGCATACGGGCTTCATTCTAAAGGACACACGCGCTAAAAGGGAAAACGCGACAGGAGCGGACACCAAACGGTCGCCCCTGTCGCGTAACTCTCTACGTGCCTGCCGGCTTTTCTCTATGCAGCCCGTGGGAGCGATTGAGGCTCGGCCGCCGCCGCTATCGTAGCTTTGCTGATCAGCTTGATGTCTTTCGCCAGGCCGAGCAGTTGTAGCGCGCGTATGCCATACCAGTTCACGTCAATTTCGTACCATGTCAGCCCATGCCGGGCCGCGCGCGGGTGCGCGTGATGGTTGTTATGCCAGCCCTCGCCGAACGTCAGCAGCGCGACCCACCAGCTATTGGTCGAATCGTCGGTCGTGGTGAAGCGGCGCGTGCCCCAGAGGTGCGTCGCCGAGTTGACCAGCCACGTCGCGTGCAAGCCGAAGACGACGCGGAAGAAGATGCCCCACAGCAACATCGACCAGCCGCCGAGCGCGAACAACGCGATGCCGACAAGCGTGAGCGGAATCCAGTAAAAATTATTCAGCCAGACGTGGAAACGATCCTTCATCAGGTCGGGGGCGTAGCGTTGCATAACCTGTTCGCCGTGCTGTTGCGCCGTGCCGCGCAGAATCCAGCCCATGTGCGCCCACCAGCGGCCGTCGCGCGGCGTATGCGGATCGCCGGGCGCGTCCGTATGCGCGTGGTGTATGCGGTGCGTGACCACCCAATCAATCGGCCCGCCTTCGAGCGTCAGCGTGCCGCAGATGGTCAGGAAATACTCGACCGCTTTCGGCGTCTTGTAACCGCGATGCGTTAAGAGCCGGTGATGGCCCATGCCGATGCCGAGACTCCCCGCCACCCACCACAGCAGGACGGTGACGGCAAACGCCTGCCAACTGAACACGAAGAGCGCAGCGACCGCGCCCAGATGGAAGAGGATCATAAAGATCGTGGTCGTCCAGTTGATCCGGCCCGCCGCACTGTCACCGAAAGTTTTTACTTTGCCCATAAGCCCCTCTGTTATTGGTAAATTTTCCTGCCCTTCTTTGACGCACTTGGCGCAGCACATAGTAGCAACCTCTGCCCTGCCCGTTTGTAATAGTTATGTAATTGCGAGAAACCGCCGGGGCAGGAATAACCTTTGTGCGTCGTTTAAGTTACGCGCGTGTCACGCAACCTCGCGCCGCCTGACTGGTACGATTCTGGCACTTTCGCGGGCCGCGCCAGCCAATGTTTCGACGCCGCGCCGCATCGTGTCGGGCGTGGCGTGCGTGTAATGATTGGTCATTTCAATAGTCGCGTGCCCGAGCAGGTCGCGCACCGTGAACGGGTCAACGCCCGCATCCTTCAGCCGCGTGGCGAAGGTGTGTCTGAGTGTATGGAGCGTCACGTCGGCGAGACCGGCGGCCGTCGCCGCTGCGCCGAATTTCTGGCTGAGCGTCGCCTTGCAATAACGCACCCCGGCTAAAACGCGCGCCTCAATGCCTGCGCTCTGTTTCAGTTCGGCGAGCGCCGCGCACGCCGCGTCGTTGAGCGGCAGGCTGCGCCCGCGCCCGTTCTTCGTGATCGCGCGCGGGATATGCAGCATGCGCCCCTCGAAGTCCACGTCCGCCCAACACAGTTCCATCATTTCACCGCGCCGTATCCCTGTGTTGAGCGCGAGCAGCGCGACGGCGCGCAAGGGCGCATCCACGCCCGCGAGCACCGGCAAGAACTCAGTCTCTTCCTTGCTCGTCAACACGCGCTCGCGCCGGTTGTCCACGCGGTAACGTCTGACTTTGCGACACGGATTGAGTTGGCAGTAATCGTTATCGACCGCGAGACTGAAGATTTTCGAGAGCTGTGCCAACTCCCGATTGACCGTTGCCATGTTGCGTTTCGTGCCGCGCCGAGTTAGCCCTTCACGGCGTTGCTTTTTGAAATGCTCGACGAGCATCGGCGTGATGTCACCGAACGTCTTGCCTTTGAAGAACGCGCAGATAACTTCACAGTAGCGCATGTCGTGATACCCTGACCGTTTGTTAGCTTTAGCCCAGGGCAGAAAGACCTCGTTCACGAAGTTCGTGAAGCTCTCCGTGCCCGCAGGCGGGCCGCTGGAAGTTCGATGAGCCAAAGACCACGAAGAGCAAGCGTGACGTTTACTTCCCCGTGTCGCTGGCGCGCGACCTGCAAGAGTACAGGCGGCAGCAGTTGGCGGGGCGGCTGCGCTTAGGGCAGCACTACCAACAGCACGATCTTGTATTCGCGGCAGAGGATGGCGGCCCGTTGACGTTGAAAAAGATCGTGCTGCGCCACTTGCAGCCGACGTTGAAGCGCGCCGAACTGCGGCACGTGAACCTGTATGCCCGCGCCACTCTTACGTGACGCTTTCACTCGCGGGCGGCGTCAGTCCCAAGACGGTCAGCGAACAGGCCGGGCACAGTAGCGTCAAATTCACGCTCGACAACTACGCCCACGTCCTGCCGCGCGAGCGGGAAGGGGCATCAGATAAGCTCGAAACACTGCTTTTTTCAGGGGCGCGCACCCTATAGTCACCCTGAAAAGAGCATGCTACCTACCTAAACTACACATCTCACACAGCTTTACAGCCGGATAGATTTTACATCCTTTACAAACTCTTTGCGTGGGCTTAACCACGGGCGGGCGCGTTTGGGCGATGATGGCGCGCGTTCGAGAGTTGTGTGGGCAACAGCAGCACTTAAAACAGGGAGATGAAATATATGCAGCGAATAAAAAGATATTTGCTCGGCACGAGCATCGTGGTGATCTTGCTGCACGCGGTGGTGGCGCAGACGGGCGCGGACGTGGCGCGTGTGCAGACGTTGCTGGGCGCGGCGCGGACGGCGCTCGGCGGGCCGGAGAAATTACAGAGCGTGCAGAGTCTCACGGTGACGGGCCAGTTCCGGCGCGTGATGATGATGCAGGTCAAGAGCGATGGGGGCAGCGCGCCGGAAGCGCCACCGCAGATGTCCGGCGAGATCAATCTCGCGTTCGCCATGCCCGACAAGTTTATGAAGACGCATGACATTGATTTGCCGATGGGCGGCGCGATCACCGAAACGGTCGCGTTCGACGGCGCGCAGGCTTGGTCTGACGTGCATAGCGATGGCGGCGGGCACGTCATCATCCGCCGGCCCGGCGCGGAAGGCAGTGGCGGCGGTGCGCCCGGCGAGGGTGGCGGGCAGCGTCTGCGCGCGGAGTTCGCACGCTACATGCTCGCGCTCTTGTTGAATGCGCCGGCGGAGCAGCAGATCGCATGGACTTACGCGGGCGAAGCGCAAGCCGATGACGGGCACGCGGACGTGCTCGACTGCAAAGGCGCGAACGGTTTCAACGCGCGGCTCTTCCTCGATCAAGGCACGCATCGCCCGTTGATGTTGACCTATCGCAGCAACGAGCCGGTCATGCGCATGATGATGCGCACGGGGCCGCCGCCCGCCGGTGGTGGTGGTGGTAGTACGAAAGTGGAAACGAAGGACGTGCAAGTCGCTAACATGCCGCCGCCGGAGATGAAAGAGACGGAGACCGAGGTGCGCTTCGGCGACTACCGCGCGGTGGACGGCATTATATGGACGCACCAGATCACGTTTGCGAGCGCGGGCACGGTCAACGAAGAGTGGGAGATCAAAACCTTCAAGGTCAACCCGCAGTTCAAGGCCGACAAGTTTCAGAAGAAGGGCAAGTAAGCGCAACGCTGTGCCGGGAGCGCGGGCATCCTGCCCGCCAAGCGGGCATCAGCACGCTCAGGGGATTCGCTTGCGCTCCAGCTTGAAATATAGCGGGTGTTTGTTCGCGCTGGCGCGCTTATGGCGGGCAGGATGCCCGCGCTCCCGGCAGGCAGCTTGTGCAGATTTTGAGGCATCATTATGTGGAAGCAGAGCTTTAGTTCTCTATCGTTGTGTTGCTTGCTCACGCTCGCGCTGCTTGTCGCGCCAGTCGCGGCGCAGAGCCACAATGTCAATGAAG
The DNA here is from genome assembly GCA_038237345.1 of Pyrinomonadales bacterium. Classification (GTDB taxonomy): domain Bacteria; phylum Acidobacteriota; class Blastocatellia; order Pyrinomonadales; family Pyrinomonadaceae; genus QHXQ01. The sequence continues at coordinate 4,187 of JBBRYU010000136.1, read as the reverse complement.
TGGGCTTGCGCGTGACCGTCTACGATCCGAACGGCGCGCTCATCGCCGGCGCGCAGGTTGAACTGTTGACGAAGGAAGGCGCGGTCGTGCAAACGTCCGCGTCCGACGAGCGCGGCGTGGCGGTCTTCACGAAACTCGCAGCTAGCAAGTTTCTGTTGCGCGTCGCAGCGCAAGGGTTCGAGCCGCAGACGCTCAGTGACGTGAATCTGCGCGCGGGCGCGAACACCCGCGATGTGCATCTGGCGGTCGCGGACGTGAAGGAAGATGTCACGGTCGCGCCCGACATACGCGAGCGCAGAACCGATTCGCGCGGCGACAGTTTCAGCACGGTTCTCACGGCAGATCAGATCGCGCAACTGCCCGACGACCCCGACGAGATGGAGCAGGTCTTACAGCAGATGGCCGGCCCCGGCGCGACCATCCGCGTCAACGGCTTTCGCGGCGGCAAACTCCCGCCCAAGTCGCAAATCCGCGAGATACGTTTTCATCGCAACCCCTACGCGACCGAGACCCACGAGATGGGCTTCCACGGCGTGGACATCCTGACGAAGCCGGGCACAGACAACGTGCATGCCTCTTTCAACTTCGGCTTCCGCGACGAGGCGCTCGCCGCGCGTTCCGCTTTCGCGCCGCGCCGCGCGCCCGAACAGACGCGCCGCAGCGGCTTCACGCTCGACGTGCCGCTCTGGCGTAAGCACACGTCGCTCTTCATCAATGGCGACAGCAACGTCGCATATGACTCGAAGACGATCCTCGCCGCGCTCCCCGACGGCACGTTCAACAGCACCGTCCGGCGGCCGTCGCGCACGCTCAATCTCGGCGCACGGCTTGAGCATGTGCTGACGAAGACGCACACGCTGCGCGCCGAGTATCAACGCAACGCCGTGCGCCAAGACAATCTCGGCGTCGGCGACTTCAGCCTGTTCGACCGCGCTTACACGAGCGACACGGCCGAGCATGTGCTGCGCGCCGTTGACTCGGGCCTGTTGACCGAAAAGCTTGTCAACGAGTTTCGTTTTCAAGCGCGCTGGCAATCAGCGTCCGCGCGCTCGGCGAGCGACGCGCCCGCGCTGCAAGTGTTGAATGCGTTCACGCGCGGCGGCGCGGGGCTGGATAGCGACCGGCACGTGCGCGAGTACGAAGTGGGCGACAACGTTGACTTCGCTTATAAGCAACACACGATGCGCGCTGGTGTGCTCGCGGAAGTCGGCCGCTACGAGAGCCGCGACGCGCGCAACACGAACGGCACGTTCACCTTCGCCAGTCTCGCGGACTTCAATGCCGCGCGCCCGACGACCTACACGCAGCGCGCAGGCGATGCATCAGTTGCGCTCACGCAATATCAACTCGGCGCGTACTGGCAGGACGATTGGCGTGCGCGCAAAAATCTGACGCTCAGCTACGGTGTGCGTTACGAGTGGCAGAATCATCTGCGCGAGCACAACAACTTTGCGCCGCGCGCGGGCCTCGCGTGGTCGCCATTCAAGAAGGGCGGGACAACCATTCGCGCGGGCGCAGGCGTGTTCTACGACTGGTTCGGGGCCGATACTTACGAGCAGACGTTGCGCATCAACGGTGCGCGCCAGCGCGAGACAGTTATCAACAATCCCGGCTACCCCGATCCGTTCGCCGGCGGCAACGCGCTCGTGCTGCCCGCGAGCCGCTACACGGTCGCGCCCGATCTGCAAATGCCTTACATCGCGCAAGCCTCCGTCGGGATCGAGCACGAACTGTTGAAACGCTTCCGGCTCATGTCCGAGTATCGCTACCAGCGCGGCTTGCACCAACTGCGCGGGCGCAATCTGAACGCGCCCGTTACGGCGGGCTTCGCCCGGCCCGATCCGGCGGCGGGTAATGTTATACAGGTTGAATCATCCGCCACCTTGACGCGGCATGAATGGAACATAGGTCTCGGCCCCGGCATCGGCAAACTCGGCGGGCGCGCGTTCTGGTTCGTGAACTACGCGCTCGCCAAGACGACGAACGATGCCGACGGCGCATTCGCCCTGCCCGCGAACAACTACGACCTCAGCACCGAGCGCGGCCCCGCCGCGACCGACGTACGCCATCGCTTCTTCGCTATGCTCGATATGCGTCTACTGAAAGGTGTGCGCGTCGCCAACTTCTTCAACTTCCTGTCCGCGCCGCCCTACACGGTCACAACCGGGCGCGACGATAACGGCGACACGATCAGCAACGACCGTCCCTTCGGTGTAACGCGCAACAGCGCGCGAAGCGCGGCGCAGTGGAACATGAGCACGCGGCTCAGCTATCGCTTCGGTTGGGGCAAGCCGAAGGCGACGGCGGGCGGCGGGCCGCGCATGGTCGCCATCCGCGTTGACGGCGAAGGCGGCGGCGTCTCCGGCCTACCCGGCGCGAAGAGCAGTCGCTGGAACATGGAGTTCTACGCGCAAGCCTTCAATCTCTTCAACCACGTGAACCGCGTCAACTACACCGGTGTGCTAACCTCGCCCTTCTACGGACAGGCGATAGCCGCACTACCGGGGCGACGAATCGAGACAGGCATTAGGTTCAGTTTTTAACGCGGCTCCGAACGCCGGCTTAATCATCTACGCGATGCAAAAGGAGCTAACGATGCAACTCAGACGATCATACGTAAGGCGCAAGCTTGCGCTCGGCTGCGCCCTGTCGGCCGCGCTCTGCCTCGGCGCATTCAACGTGCGGGCGCAGGACTCGCTCGCGCCGCCACAGCCCGACATGACCATTGATGCCGCCACGCGGACGCAGGTCATCGAAGGCGCATTGAAAGAACTTGCGGCGGCTTACGTCTATCCGGATGTGGCGCGAGAGATGGACAAGGCCATACGCACGCGGATAGCGAACAAAGAGTACGAACAGATCACGAGCGCGACCGCGCTGGCCAAGCAACTCACGACCGACCTGCAAGCCGTTAGTCGCGATAAGCATCTGCGCGTCGCTTATCGCGCCGAAGCGCTGGCCGCGGGCGATGGCCCGCCCGGTCCGGTCCGCATCGTCCGCCGCACCGATGCAGGCGACGAGCACAAAGAAATGTCGCCTGTCGGCGGGCGGCGCGTCATCGTGCGCACTGACGCGGGCGACGCGAAAGGGGAAGCGGCAGCACCGCCGCAGCGCATCCGCCTGCTTCCACCTGACCCGTCGGGCAAGCAGGGCTTGGAGAAGGTTGAGCGGCTGCCGGGCGATCTCGGCTATTTGCAGTTCAGTTACTTCGCGGGCGCGGATGCGGTCGGCGAGAAGGTAAGCGCGGCCATGAATGAGTTGCACGATACGAACGCGCTCATCATCGACTTGCGCCACAGTCGCGGCGGCTCGGCCGACACCATCGAGTTCCTGATGAGCTATCTGTTCAGCGGGCGCGTACACCTCAACGATATGTACAACCGGCTCGACGACACGACGATGGAGGCGTGGACATTCGACGTGCCCGGCAAACACTATCTTGATAAGGACGTGTATCTGTTAACCGACAGCGGCACGTTCTCAGCGGCCGAAGCCATCAGTTACACCTTGCAGAACTTGAAGCGCGCCACCATCATCGGTGCGACCACAGGCGGCGGCGCGCATCCCGTCATGCCGCGTCGCTTGACCGATCATTTCTTAGTGACCGTCCCATTCGCGCGCTATATCAGCACCGTGACCAAGAGCAACTGGGAGGGCGTCGGCGTCAAGCCGGACATCGCCGTGCCGCCCGCGCAAGCACTCGCGGTCGCCCAACTCACCGCGCTCAAGCGGCTGACAGCCAAGACGACCGACAGCGCCAAGGCCGCGGAGTTGAAGGCGCGGATCGCAACTTTGGAAAAGGAATTAGCGGCGTTGCAGTCCGCGGCGACGCCGGCTAAAAGCTAGTTGCGAGAGTTAAGGGATGTGTGCAGAGCGTGGGGGGCCGACAAAAATGTGGGGCGCCACCCGTTTTGTTAGGGGTTGGAGGGGTGCGAGACCCCCTGGGACTTCTGCGAACTGCCCAAAAAGGAGGTGGCCGCCGCCCGCCTTAACGTCAAATTCGTCGATGCGGACGGCAAGACGCTCAAGGGCGGGGCGAGGGAGATGTTCGGCATCAAGGAACTGAGTACGGTGGTCGTCAAGGGCAAGGTCAGTCGCGACGACAAGGAGAACGTCGTGGTCGTCGCAACCGGCATCTTCGTGCGGCCCGAGGCGAAGTGACCCCGTCGCGGAACGAGAGGAGGTCC
>JBBRYU010000135.1:0-11577 GCA_038237345.1 Pyrinomonadales bacterium | reverse complement strand
GATCCACTGCGAGGCCTCCTTCGCGAGCGCGCCGTCGGGTTGATCGTCGTCGAAGGCGAGACAGTAGAGATGGCGGCTGCGCGCGAGGTCGGCGACGACCGGGTGCAGATCGAGGCTGCGGTTCGAGACGTGATAGGCGATCAGCCCGCCGGGCGCGAGCTTCGCGAGGTAGAGATCGAGCGCCTCGCGCGTCAACAGGTGGACGGGGATCGCGTCGGAACTGAAGGCGTCGAGCGCGATGAGACCGTAAGCCGCGTCAGGTGCGCGTTGGAGTTGCAGGCGCGCGTCGCCGAGGACGACGTTAACGGGCGCGTGCGCGCAGTTGATCAAGTAGGTGAAGTATTCGGGCGCGCGGGCGATGCCGACGACCTCCGGGTTGATCTCGTAGAACGTCCAACGCTCACCCGCGCGGGCGTAAGCGACGGTCGCGCCTGTGCCGAGACCGACGACGGCTACGGCAGCGGCGGCCGGGCGCGCTTGAAAGGCGGCGAAGACCTGACCGAGCGGGCCTTCGCGGTGGTAGTAAGAGAGCGGCTCGCATTGGCGCGTGAGGTCTGTGTACTGGCGACCGTGGACGGTGCTGCCGTTGTAGAGCCAGTGGAGCGTGTCGCGCTCGTCGCGCGTGACGCGCAGGACGCCGAAGAAGTTACGCTCGGCGGCGAGCGTGCGCGTGTTGAGTTGCGCGTAAACATAACTGCCGATGATGACCGCGCCAAGCGCGAGCGCGAAGCGCAACGGGCGACGGCGGAATTGATAACTGATGAGCAGGGGCACACCGGCAGCAACGGCCAACGTCTCAACTTGCGTCAGCGCGTAATGCTCGGCGCCGAACGCGAGCGCGGCGGTGAGCAGCAGTACGCCGAGCGGCAGCGCAACGTCGAGCAAGTGTGTGCGTGTGCGCGAGTCTCGTTGGCCGTTGCTTCTTAATCCGGCGTCCTGCCCGTTAACGCGCGGGAGTCGCGCGGGTTTGTTTGTGCGCGGCAAGAGCAGGCAGGCGAGCAGGATCGCGAGCGGGTATTCGACGACGGCGTGGAAGAGCACGGGCGCGACGAGCGCGTTGCAGAGACCGCCGAGCGCGCCGCCGGCGGCGAGCCAGAGATAGAACTCCGGCAGGTGCGTGGGCGGCGGCCGGTCGGCGGCAAGCAGCGCGTGACAGGTGAGCGCGGCGACGAAGAGATAGAGCAGGTGCAGCAGCATGAGAAACGCAATGGGCTGCGTCGCGCCGGAGAGATAGACGAGCAGCACGACGAGCGTGACGCCGGGCAGGATGCGCGTGAGATGGCGCGGCGCGAGCCATTGGCGGCGGGCGAAGGCGAGGATGAGCGTGAGCAGATAGAGCGCGAGCGGGATGACCCAGAGCAGCGGCAGCGAGGCGATGTCAGTGGAGATGAACGTCGTCACGCCGAGCATCAGACTCGACGGCACGAATGCGAGCGCAAGCCAGCGCAGGCGGCGACGAGGTGTGAGCGGCGGAGCATCGTCCGTTGTCCGTTGTCCGCTGTCCGTTGCTGGCTGTTCGTCGTGCGTCGTTTGCACGCTGCTTGTGCTGCGTGAGCGGATGAGCGCGAGGGTGCAGCAGATGATGAGGGCGATGAGCAGGGCATAACCATAAGCCCAGAGCGCGCTCTGTTGATGCAGGTTGAGGCGCGGTTCGAGCAGCACGGGATAGGCGACGAGGGCAAGCAGGCTGCCGGCGTTCGAGGCGGCGTAGAGAAAATAAGGATCGCGCGCGTGCGTGTGGCGCGTCGCGGTGAACCAGTGTTGCAGGAGTGGGCCGTTGGTTGCGAGGACGAAGAAGGGCAGCCCCGTCGTGAGCGTGAGCCGGCCGAGCAGCCAGAGGGCCGGATTGCTTTCAGTTGGCACTGAGTTGCTTGCCGTGGCAGAGAGAGCGACGGGCAAACTAACGCAGGCGATGACGAGCAGCGCGAGTTGCACAGCGATCTGTTGGCGCGTCGTGAGCCACTTGGCCGCGGCGAGCGCGTAGACGTAACCGGCGAGCAATGCGGCTTGAAAAAAGAGCAGGCAAGTATTCCACACGGCCGGCGTGCCGCCGAGCAGGGGCAATAACATCTTCGCCACCATCGGCTCAACCCAGAAGAGCAGCGCCGCGCTGACGAACAACGTCGCGGCGAAGAGCAGCGTCAGCGTCCGGCTATGTGTTTGCCTCACTGCGACCATGCGGTCGGCTTGCGCTCCCAGCGATGTGCGCGGAGTTGTGTGTGCAGTTCGGCGGGCAGCGGCCCCTTATCGCTGGCGGAAATGTTCGCGGCGACATGGGCGGGTTTGCGCATGCCGGGGATGATGGTGCTGACCATTGGATTGTTGAGGATGAACCGCAGCGCCAACTCCGACATCGTCATCTCTTCAGGCACGAGCGGCTTGAGTTTGTCGGCGCGCTCGACGCTGGGGATTAAATTCTCCGGCACGAAGTAGGTGTTGCGCCAGTCGCCGTCGGGCCACTTGCTGTCTTTGGTGAGCATACCGGTCAGCGTGCCTTCGTCGAACGGCACGCGCGCGATGACGGCTACGTCCATCTCGGCGCAGGCGGGGAAGAGTTCGTCTTCCGGGTTCTGATCGAAGATGTTGTAGATGACCTGCACCGCGTCAATCAAGCCACTACGCACGGCGCGCACGCCGTTCCAAGGCTCCCAGCGATTGAGGCTGAGGCCGATGGCGCGAAACAGTCCTTGCCCGCGCAACTCGTCGAGTCGCTTGTACCAGCGATCATCCGCGAGCCAGTTGTTGTCCCACGTGTGCAGTTGCATGAGATCGAAACTGTCGAGACCAGCGTGTTGCAAACTCTCATGGACGAAGCGCTCAATGTGGTCGGGCGGATAAGACTCTGCAACTGTAAATTCGGGACGCGCGGGCCACTGAAAGTTTTGGGGCGGCACTTTGGTCGCGGTGTAGAGGCGCGCGTGCGGGTTGGCGCGGACGAGTTGGCCGAGCAGCGCCTCGCTGCGCCCTTCGCCGTAGCCCCAAGCCGTGTCGAAGAAGTTGCAGCCCAACTCGACGGCGTGTTGGAGCGACGCCAGCGACTCTGCGTCGTCCGCGCCGCTCCACCCGCCCATGCCCCACATGCCGTAGCCGATCTCGCTTACTTGCCAGCCCGTGCGCCCAAATTTTCGATAACGCATAAACGTGTCACTCCCTTGCTCGCTCAAGCAGTCCAAACTCCCCTTAAAACGGATTCTCGTCAGCCGACGGGCCGTAGATCGAAGGCACGGGCACGTCGTTGAGGCGCAGGTAAACGCCGAGTTGCGCGCGGTGATGGATGTTGTGGTTCAGGACGAAACTGCGCAGCACGGCGACGCGCGGCATGGTCAATATATTCTTGCCGCCGGAGAGCAGCGACCACGGCTTGAGCAGATGTTCGTCGCTCGCGCCCGCCAGCGCGGCCCGCGCCGCCGCGACGTGCCGATCAAATTGTTCGAGTACTTCGGCGCGCGATGTTGCTGGTGCCATATGCAGCGGTGGTTCGCCCGGCGGGGCCAAGTCCAGTTCGTCCTTGTCTATCGTGTGCCCGACCCAGCTTGGTAGATTGGCAAGGTGCGTCGCCAGCCCGCCGAGCGACGTGGACTTCGCGTGCGGCTGCCAGGCGAATTTATCCTCCGGCACGCGCTCAAGCGTCCGCCGCGTGCCCGCCATCTCTTGCTCGAACTCCGGCATTAGCATGTCACTCAGTCCCATAATGTGCCTCCTAATTTGTAATGAGAGATAGTACCGCCTTGCAGGCGCTGGCTAATTCGATTGCGGAGTGTAACACCGCTCCGCTGACCTGTGCATGCTGCTAGATGCGGCTCATCGGGTCGTAGTTCAGCCCGTGCGCGAGAATCTTTTGCAGCAGTTGTTCATAGCGGACGCCGGCTTTGGCGGCCGAGTCAGCGAAGTCTTCGCCGCGCGCGATCTGCGGATTCGGGTTCGCTTCCAGCACGTACATGCGCCCGTCCGCCGTGAGCCGATAATCAATCCGCGCGTAGCCGGTCAGCCCCAGCAACTGATAGATGCGTTTCGATAGCCGAATCATTTTTAGTTTCAGCGCGTCGGGTAACTCGGCAGCCTGCGTGACAAGCCCCACCTGTTTCTGATAGTCCACGTCCCACTTGACCTTGCTGGTGGCGATGTTGGGCACGCCCGACGGCAAATTCTTGAAGATTAGCTCCCACGGCGGATAAGCCTGTAGCGTCTGGTTGCCGAGCACGCCGACGTAGATTTCGCGCCCCTCGATGTACTCTTCAGCGATGGCGTGCTTGCCGGTCTGCTGGTGTATGAGGGCGACGCGCTCGGCGAGTTGTTCGTCGTCGCGCACGACCGACGCCTGCGCGATGCCGACCGAGCCTTCTTCGATCAACGATTTGACGAGCAGCGGGAACTTGAGCCGGCGCGGGCGGCGCGGCTTCCGTTTGATGTTGAAGACGGCGAAGTGGGGTATGTGTATGTTGTGATAGGCGAGAATCTTCTTGGTCAGCGCTTTGTCGTGCGCGAGTGTCAACCCGCGCGGATTGCAGCCGGTGTAGGGCAGGCGAATCATCTCCAGATAACTGACCACGTGCTGATCGTAAAGCGCGTGGCCGGCGAACTCTTCGAGCAGATTGAAGGCGATGTGCGGCTTGTAGCGGCGCGTGGCGCGGCGGATCAAGCGCAGGTCGTTCCAGATACCGACGGCGTGTACCTCGTGCCCCAGACGCTTGAGCGTGTACATCACGTCGTACTCGGTGCGCCAGATCTGTCGCTCCTTCTCGCCGTGCCCTTTGAGCGAGCGCGGGGGGATACACTCGTGGTGCATGAGTACGATAACGCGCAGCGGGTTGTTGACTTTCTCTATGCTCATAACGGAATGCGGTGATAACCCAAGTGTACGCCGTTCATCGTCTGCACGGTCAACATAATTAACGCGCGCCGCTTGGCGTCTTCACGCGAGACGGGCACGCGCAGGCGCAACGCGCGGCAACGGTCAATCATCGACGCCATGATCTGATCGACAGCGTAGGGATGCACGCCCGTGCCGTCGGACACAGCCTGACATAGTTCGCGCCGCACGTTGCGCAAGAACGTGGTCGCGGCCGGCCGCCGCTCGTGGCCTGCGCGCGGCGCGAAGATGCGATGCAGGTCGCGGTCGAACGGCGCGGGGCGACGCAGCACGTAATGCTTGCGCCGGCGCTCGTAGTGCTCGCGCAAGGTCAGCTTGATCTCTGTCAGCGGCTCGACGCGGGCGCGGCGGCGCACGACGGGCGCGAGGCCGCTGATCTCCGTCATCAACTCATTAACGTATTCGAGCTTACCGAGCGCGGGCCAACTCTGATAACGCCGCCGCCAACGCGCGCCGGGCGCGAGCCAGACAGCGAACGTCTCGGCGAAGTCTTCGGCGGGGTGCGCCTGCGCGTACCACGCGGCGAGGTGGAGGACGTAGTTGCGGCTGTGCGGCTGCGGCTTGTAGTAATCGGGATAGGGTTTGCCGAACTGGCCGAAGTGCTCGCGCCAGCGGCGCTTGTAGTGCAGACGATAAGCGTTGCTCAAGGCGTGGCCCGCTTCGTGGCGCATGATGCGCAGACACTCGCGTTCGGTCGCGCCTTCGACTTCGAGCATCTGCCGGCGTTCGAGGCGCATCAAGCGCGGGTGCGCGAGATAGAAGGGAATCGCGAAGCCGGGCACGCCGTCGGGCGAGAACCATTCGGCGGAGAGCCACACGTGCGGCCGGAAGCGCAAGCCCCGCTCGGCCAACTCGACGTACAGATGCTTGATACGTTGCGCGAGCGCGGTGCGCGCGATCTTGATCGGTAGATCGCATAGGCGCATGTCGAGCAATTGCTCATCCGTCACACGCCGCCATGAGAAGCCTGTTGCCAACCTGCCTTCGCCGTCCGCACAAAGTTTTGTTTAGAGCGTCCGCAAACTGCGCCGCCATTATACGCACATCCAATAAGAATTCCGGCGTGCGCTAATTGTAACCCGCGCTGCGGTGAACAGTCGCCTCTTTACCATCATCCGTGCAGGTGCTTATGAGTTGACGATGAGCAACGAGCATGGAGCGTTCTCCAGCAGCGCGGCGGTGCGGCGGCCGAAGAAGAGTTTTTCGCCGGGGCGGACTTTGACGCCCAGCACGAGCAGATTGTGCCGGCCGCGGCGGACGCGGCGCAGGATCGCGGCCTCCGGCACGCGGCGCGCTTTCACTAGCGGATTGACCTTCACGCCCTCGCGTTTGCCCAACTCTACTATGTCTCTGACGAGCGCGCGGCCCGATTGCCGCAACTCGCGCGGGCGACGGATCAGATCGGCCTCGTCCGGCGGCGGCGAGACGTGCAGGGCCGTGATCGTGCCGCCACTCGCTTTCGCCAACGCGACGGCCACTTCGGCCGCGCGCCGCGAGTAGTCTGTGCCCGTCGTCGGCACGAGTATGTTGAGCGTCTGCTTCAACGCCTCGGCCGGATGCGCGCCTTTGGCGATAGCTACGGCCGACGCGCCTTTGAACCCGCGGATTACTTCGCCGATTGAACCGGCGTAGCCGTCCGCGTGCCCGTCCTTACTCTCCAATGCTCGCGCGACGCCGACAAAGAGCATGTCGTAGCCCTTCTCCACCTCTTTCGCGATACCGGTCGCGGCGTCTGCTAGTGGAATCTGATTGACGATTAAGGCCGGCGCGGCGATTGTGCCAGTGTTGCCCGCGCTGTCCAGCTTACTCCGCGCGCCCTGTTCGGCGGACGCTTTGACCAGATCGCCTGACTTGTCAGCCGGCAACAGCGTGCGCGGCCGTTCGCTACGGCCAAGCTCCAACACGGTCGTCAGTATTTGCCGCGTGCCCGCGAACAGACCTGCGAGCGTGGAGGCGAGTTGGCCGTCCGCGCTACCGTCCACCGTGATCAGTAGGCGTTCGATCTGCGGCACGAACTCTTTCGCTTCCGCCGCCTCACGTTCCAAACGCTCTTTCTCTTCGCCCGTCGCCGGGATGCGCCGGAGCGCCCATCGCAAGAGCGGCGGCGTGACGAGCGTGGTGCTGATCGCCATGACCACGATCAATGTGAAGAGGTCGCGGCTGAGGACGCCGAGCGACAAGCCGATGGTCGCCACGATCACTTCGGTCGAGCCGCGCGCGTTCATGCCGATGGCGAGCGCGGTTGATTCGCGGCTGCTCAAACGGCCCAGCCGCCCGCCCAGATAGCAGCCGACGATCTTGCCGAAGCTGGCGATCAAGATGAACGCCAACGCCAACTTAATCAGATAAAAACTTTTCAGGATCGTGAGATCGATCTCGCGGCCCGCCAACGCGAAGAAGACCGGCGCGAACAGCGCAACGATCAGGCCGCGCAACTCCTCTTCGATGTGCTTGGTCAAAATCGGCGACTGCCCGACAAGGATGCCGACGACGAACGCGCCCAGCACCGTATGCACGCCGATGTAATCCGTCACCAGCGCCATCACGAGCATCAGGATCAGAATGGCGGAAATGACCGGCATCTCGATGGTAAGGTTGTCGTTCGTCCAACGAATGATATACGCGACGGCCCTGCGCCCCAGCGTGAAACTGACGGCGAGGAACGCGACGGTGCCGAGGAAGGCGATTGACGTGGCGCGTAAGTTGACGCCGCTGCCCGAAGCGAGACCGCCGATGATGGCGATGATGATCCAGCCGATAGTGTCGTCGAGGATGGCCGAGGCCAGAATAATCTGGCCGATGTTGCGCCGCAGGAAGCCGACCTCCATGAGCACCATCGCCACGATCTTGACCGAAGAGATCGAGAGCGCGGTGGCCAAAAACAGACTCGTCGCCAAACGCAGCGACGGATTCGGCAGCAAAGACGCCGGCATGTACTCGCCCACCAGAAAGCCGCAGGTGAAGGGAAAGACGATGCCGGAGAGCGAGGTGAACAGGGCTGTGCGCCGCATGCGATTGACGAGCGATAAATCCGTCTCCATTCCCGTCAGCAGCAGCAGCATGAGGATGCCCAGTTGCGAGATGGCATCGATCATCTTCTTCTGCACCTGATTGTCGGGGAAGAGTTGTAGATAGCCGTGCGGCCAGATTGTGCCCAGTACCGACGGCCCGATCAGGATGCCCGCGATCAGTTGGCCCATCACGGCCGGCTGCCCGATGCGCTGCATGCCTTCGCCGAGCAGCCGGCCCATGAACAGCATCACCGCGATCTCCGCGATGAAGACTGCGACCATGTGTTCGGATGATGGCCCGGCCGGCGGCTGCCCGGCGACAGGCGCAGCCTGCGCGAATAGTAAGAGGATACTATGAGTTGCCGGTAGCATCATGACACCCGCCCTTGCTCTGTCGGTTGAACTGTGGTGGAACGGTTCGCAGTGTACTACCAAAGCGATGTAAATAGCAGAACAATGAACGGTAGTGCGCAAATGTATGAGCGCGGCGGACAGGGAATTTATAAGACTGATTTTGGCTATCCTCGCCCGCGCCCGGCTGGTGCTTAGCGAGGTCGAGTCGCCACAGTTTGGCCTGAGTCGTGCCGACGTAGAGCGCGCCATCGAGCAGGGCGATGCTACGCCCGGCGCAGCCTTGTTGCGCGTCCGGGTCTTGGACGGGAACTTGGGTCGCACAGTTCAATGTTGCCACGGCCGCTTTAGCGTAGTCGTGCGGCGGATGTCGCCGGTGCGTGTCAGCACATAAAGGTAACGACCCGCGACCGTGAAGTTGGCCACGCCCTCCGGTAGCTGCAAGTAGCTGACCTGCTCATGCCTGTCGAACGCGGCCAGGTCGCTCCGATTCTGCCAGAGCGGTAGCCCCTTGGGGTAAGAGCGCGCGATGGGGACTTGCGTGAGATAGATGATGTGTCCGTCGAAGGCGACGGGGTTGTAGCCCGACGCGCCTGTGCGCCGACCGGGCAAGAGATCTGGCCCGCTTGCCCACGCGCGCCCGTCGAAGACGAACGACTCTGTACGCACGAGATCGGGCCGGCCCACGGCGGAGAAGCGGTAGTAAGCTTGCAGGTAGAGCTTGCCGCGCCAGCCGAAGACCATGGGAAACCACGCGAGCCGGTAGCCGTTCGCGGCTGCGGGCAGACGCTTCATTTCGGTGAACGTCTGCCCGTTGTCGGTGCTGCGATAGGCGACGGCATCGCTGCAATAGTCGTAGCGACAACTCTGGCTCGCGCCCGTGCCGACGAACCATATGTCCTTGCCGTCAAGCGTGCCGACATCCCACGTGTGGTACATCGGCCGCTCCGCGTGATCCGTCCACGCATCGCCGTGCTCGTCTGTCGTGACGGCGAAATCTTGTGGCCCCAAACCACCATCATGCGCATCCATCGTCGGCGCGTAGAGTCGCCCGCGCACAGCGCGAAAGATGCCGAGCGCCTCGTTGTTGGTGGCGAAGGCGGGCGCGGCACTGAAGCGGCCAGTGCGCGGATCGAAGGCGCGGATGACGGCGCGCGGATTCGCGCCATTGAACGAGCCGTAGCCGACGAACAAACGCCCGCGCCAAGGGTAGAGCGCCCATAGCCAACGCGCGCCCCACGTGGGGCTGGCGGCGGCGGCCTCCGGATGCGTCGCCACCCGTTGCCATGCGCTAGCCACGGCGTGTGCTGGCGGGCAGAGCGCGAGCAGTCCTGAGAAGGTGAGTGCGCAAAGGATTCTGTATGACGCGCACGCTAGCGTATGCTGGCGGGTCGGCAGCGTAAACCCCCGAGTCCAAGTACCATGCTGCACAAGAACAATCTCCTTGACACTAAAAATGAACGGGCATAAACTTTGCCCGGTTTGTTCCTCCGGCATCGGGCCAGCGCTTAAGTTTAACCCTCTTAACCTCAGGAGATATCTCATGAAACGCACAAGCCTCTACCTGCTCTCCATTTTAATTCTGCTCTTCCTCATTAATAGCGGGGATAAAGGGGTAGCACAAGAGCAAACCAGCAGCACGGGGCAGCCTAAAGCAATTCCGGGCAAGTGGACCTTAAGTGCAGGACCCTATCGCGGGCCGGGCTATAAGGATTTCCCCGTAGTTGTATACAGCGTGACACAAACAATCAAGGGCCTTACAGTAGCCGGGGTGAACCTACAAAATAAGTCGTCAAAACCGGTTGTTGCCGCTAGGCTAGTATGGCGGATACTGAAAGAGGATGACCCGGAGACAGTGCTGTTGCAAGGCCAAACCCCGTTGCTTGCATTGCCTGATTCGTTGCAGGTTGATGCTCGATTGCCGATCAGCTTCCCAGTCGTTTCATTCGAAAAGATTTACCAGTCTTTACTAAAACAAGGAACTCTTGAAGGAAACTTCCGCATAGACGTGGCCGTGAATGATATCGTCTATGACGATGGCGGGATATGGTCGAAATCTGGTCTCACGGATAATAAAGATTACAGTGAAACAGACCTTCCTACCGGCAAGTGGGGGCTGTCCATCGGGCCGTATCTGGGGCTGGGCTATAAAACCCTTCCAGTCATCGTACAGAGCGTGACCTCGACAAAGGCTAAAGGGGCCGTGATTACGCGACTTTCATTAATAAATCGCTCACTCAGCGCAGTTAGGGCAATGCAACTTAACTGGTATCTGACCCCTAGTGGTAAACCTGACACCATATTACTGGAAGGGAAGACACCGCTTCTTACTCTTACGGAGCCATTCTTACCGGATCAGTTTCAGGAAATACATTTCCCCGTCATCAACTTCGCCAAAGCATGTGCGCCCTTACTAAATAAGGGAGAACTAAATGGTGATTACTCCGTTCGCGTATTAGTAGGGGAAGTTCAGTATGAAAACGGTGCAAGGTGGGCTTGGGACGCTGCCGCTCAACTACCGTTTGCCGGTGCTATAACGTTACTGACTACGTCCCGACCGCTTAGCAGGAAACCATTAATTTGTGCCAATCAGCATTGCAATCTAGTTCGAGATCCGGCCACGGGCATACCTGTCAGATATGACTGTGCTCTAAGCAAGGATGAAAGTTGTAGTAAAAACGGCGATCAGTGTACAGACTCAATCTGTCTGATCGAATAGCTCCCTAGTGATAGACTTGCATTAAGACAGACAAGTGCCCGACAGCTATGACAGGCTGCCGGGCACTTGTTTTGCCTAACTCCCGATTGTGCGCCATACCATCACCCCGACCACCAGCTCGTAGCCTTGCAGTTCGCCTAGATGAACGCGAAGTCGAACTGCTCTTGATGAACGTGCTCGTTGCTGTTGATGTCCACCGCGCCGAGATAGTCCTCGATCTCCGTCAGCACATCGCGTTCGGTCGAGTGCAGCGCGCGGGCGACCTCCGGGTTGACGCGTAGGGTCGTCTGCTTAACCCGCTCGCCCTTGTGGCTGCGCGCGAGACTGCGCGCCTCTTCAAGGATTTCGTAGCAGACCGTCTGCGGCGATTTGACCAGGCCTGCGCCCGTGCAATATGGGCACGGCGAACAGAGCGTGCGCTCAAGCGACTGCTTGACGCGCTTGCGCGTCATGATCACCAAACCGAAGTCGTTAAACGACAGCACCTTGTTCGGCGACTTGTCGTCACGCAGGGCATCTTGCAACGCCTGCATCACCCGCGCGCGGTTGCGCCGCTCATCCATGTCGATCAGATCGAGCACGATGATGCCGCCCAGATCGCGCAGGCGTATCTGGCGCGCGATCTC
>JBBRYU010000134.1:0-11610 GCA_038237345.1 Pyrinomonadales bacterium | reverse complement strand
GCATCTTATTTCTCCTTACAGGTTTCAGGCCGCGCGAGCCGGCACGTCGGAGCGTGAAAACAAATTCACGCGTGATTGAAGAAAACTCGTAATTGCCCTCATCTTCCATATCAGCCACGGCAAACGCGCTTGTTTTAACTGCCTTTCCGCCCGACGACGAGCGTCGCCTTGAGCGAGAGCGTGAACGCGCCCTCGTGCCGTTCATCATCAACGATCCGCTCGTCAAGCAACGCCGCGAATCGTTCACCCCAATCCGGCGCGATGTATAGTTCGTAGAGATAGGCTAACTCTTTCTCGCTCGCTTGCTGACTCACAGTCGTTTAATCACCCTTGAAATATTCTCTATCGCGCAATTGCTCCGGCAGACACGCCATCTCATCTTTCGCGCCCGCGTCGTCATGCACATAACGATAACCGCTGCCGTAGCCGACGCGGCGCATAAGCGGTGTGACGGCGTTGCGCAGTTGGAGCGGCACAGGCTCGCGCGCGGTCTCGCGTGCGTCATCGGCGGCGGCGAGATACGCGCGTTTGACGGCGTTCGACTTGGGCGCACGCGCTAAGTAGATGGTCGCCTGCGAGAGCGGATAAAGAGCTTCGGGCAAACCGATCAGTTGCGTGATCTCGGCCGCGGCCGCCGCTTGCACCATCGCCTGCGGATCGGCCAAGCCAATATCTTCGGACGCGAGGATACAGAGCCGGCGCGCGATGAAGACTGGATCAGCGCCGCCTTCGATGAGTCGCGCGAGCCAGTAGAGCGCGGCGCTCACATCCGAGTTGCGCAAAGATTTGATGAGCGCGGACGCGAGGTTGTAATGCTCTTCGCCGCCCTTGTCATAGGCGTAACGCGCCCGCCCCATCGTTTCAGCCAACGTCTCGTCCGTGACGTGTCGTGCGCCGCTCTCATCGGGCGCGGTTGCATCGACGGCCGCTTCGAGTGCGGCCAGCGCCACACGCGCATCGCCGCCCGCCGCGCGTGCGAGCCGCGCAAGTAGCTCGTCAGACAGGACGGGGCGCAGACTTGCGAGACCGCGTTCCTCGTCGGTCAGCGCACGACGCGACAGCGTCTCGATCTCCAGTTCGCCGAGCGGTTGCAGCACCAGCACACGCGCGCGTGAAAGCAGCGCGCCGATGACCTCGAACGAAGGGTTCTCGGTGGTCGCGCCGATCAGGATGATCGTGCCGTCCTCGACCGCCGGCAGCAGTGCGTCCTGCTGCGCCTTGTTGAAACGATGAATCTCGTCGATGAAGAGAACTGTGCGCCGGCCCGTGCGGCGCGTCGCGCGCGCCCGCGCGATTGCTTCGCGCACATCTTTGACACCGGAGAAGACGGCCGAGAGCGCGATGAAATCAGCATCGTCGCGTTGCGCAAGCAGACGCGCCAGCGTCGTCTTGCCCGTGCCGGGCGCGCCCCAGAGAATGAGCGACGGCAGCGTGCCTTTGCCTTCCAGCAGACGGCGCAGCACGCGGCCCTCGCCGACGAGTTGCTGCTGCCCGACAAACTCCGCGAGCGTGCGCGGGCGCATACGCTCGGCGAGCGGCGCACCGGCACTCATTTCGGCTACGGCCGCCAACTCCGGCTCGGCGAATAGCTTTTCGCTCTTACGACGCGACATGCGAACAATCGTCTAACTTTGACTCTGCGGGCTGCTTCGTGGCAGCATAACCGCAACGAGACTTGATCCGGGCGCGTGACAAAGGGGATTTTGACCGGCACGAGCTTAGCATAAATCGCGCGCGGGCGGGTCAGGCGAAATGTCCGCACAAGCGGGGCCGTTAGTGGGAACGCGGCGGGCGGGTCGTGCGTATAGCATGACGAGACACGCCGGGAGTTAACGCCGTTTCACCCGCGTGATCGCAGAAACGAAAAAGTTGAGGTGCTTGAGATGAAAGACACTTGGAGAGTTGTCGCTGTCGTGTTACTTGGGCTGTTCGTCCTCGTCGTTGGTCTGCCGCTTGTCGGCGCGGCCGTTGGGCTAGTGCTGGGCACGGTCATCGGCATCGCGATCCTGTTGATCAAGCTGGCCGTGGTGCTGGCGATTGGTTATCTGTTACTGGCGGGCCTCCGCGCGCTGATCCGCTAAGTCGTAGGCGCGGCCGTAGAGAGTCGCGAGAGGAGCCTCATGTATTGTCCAACCTGCGGCGCGGAGTGCCAACCGGGGCTGAACTTTTGCAATCGCTGCGGCGCGACGGTCAACGCCCGACAGGAACTCGTGCCGGTCGATATACGCAGCCCCGTGCGCGTGCTCGGCGTGACGATCTGCCTGACGACTCTGATCGGCTTAGCCATCTTGTTCATCGGGTTAAATGGCTTGGCTTCGTGGGGTGCCAAGCCGGACTTGATAGGCCCCATCGGCATAATGGGCTTGCTGGTTCTGCTCGGCATTGATCTTTCACTCATCCGCCTGCTATCCCGTCTGCTCGGCGCAACGCCGCAGAAGAGATTTGCCTTGCCGTTCACGAAAAACTCGGCCACCAAAGAACTCTACACGCCCCCGCAGTACGCGCCGACGTTGCCCGCCGGCACGCCCGCCGGCAGCGTCACCGAACACACGACCCGCACTTTCAGTCCCGTCTATCGCGAGCCGCGCGGCTGAACGATTCAGCCGCCGCTCATCTCTGCCGCGTGCCCTTCCGCTTACGCGCTCCGCCGGTCGCCGTCTGGCGCGCATGAATGATTAACCCCAACTCTTCCGCGCGCCGTTGCAAACTATCCACCCCGTCGGGCGCGACAATAGCGCGCTTCGGTTGCGGCAGCAACTTCTTCCTCAGCACTTTTTCCTCTTTCGCCTTAGTCATACTGCACCGCCTCTCTTAGCAAGCTTCCTCATTCTAATACTATCCTCATATTCATTCATCAGATATATCTGCGTTGGTAGTTGCCTATGCAGCGAGTAGAGCAAATAATCACTGCGTTCATCAATGACGCGATCATAACGCAATAGAATCAGTTTCAGAAACTATCTCCCAGTGGGCTAGGGCACGCATGCCCATAACTATTTGACATCCTCAACCCGCAGACAATATCTTTCCCGCGCATAACCTGTATTGAACGTCTTTGCGCGCAACATCGTACCAGCGAAGAAGCCGAAAGTATCTCCACCATCATCGTCGTTGTGCTTGCGCGTTTCGCCGGTCGGCTTGACCGGCGAAACTATTTCGCGGGTGTGTGCGTATCAGCAGCCCGAAGCGATTGCTACAATCATTCTGTCGTCCAACTGTCAAACAAAATAACTCGAAGGGAAGCTCAGCATGAAAGATAGGTCTAGTGCCGTTTACGGCTTTGTGTGGCTGTTCGTGTTCGGCTGCGCGCTCGCGCTCGGCACCGCCGCGACGCACGCGCAGGATCCGGCCGCGACGCAAACGCCAAGTCCCACGCCCAGCGTTTCGCCCAGCGCGACGCCGACGCCAACGCCGACGCCAACACCAACGCCGATCAACTGGTCGGCAGACCCGATGTTGCGCCGCTTCGTCTGGCGCGGCATCGGGCCGGCGAGCATGGGCGGGCGCGTTGACGACATCGCCGTCGTCGAGAACGACCCGTATGTGATCTACGTCGGTCTGGCCACCGGCGGCGTCTGGAAATCTATTAACAACGGCACGACATGGCAGCCGATCTTCGACACGTACACACGCGGATCAATCGGCGACATAGCCATCGCGCCAGTGGACGCGAACATTGTGTGGGTGGGCACGGGCGAACCGAACAACCGGCAAAGCTCCAGCTTCGGCGACGGCATTTACAAATCAATCGACGGCGGCAAGACTTTCACCAACATGGGCCTCCGCGCTTCGCAATCCATCGCGCGCATCGTCATAGACCCGAAAGACGCGAACACGGTTTACGTCGCGGTGCTGGGCCACTTGTTCGGGCCGAATAAAGAGCGCGGCGTCTACAAGACAACTGATGGCGGCAAGACGTGGAGCAACATCAAATTCATTGACGAAGACACAGGCTTCACCGACATCGTGTTCGATCCCTCGGACAGTAAGACGCTCTACGCCGCGTCTTACCAACGGCGGCGTACTTCGTGGGGCTTCAATGGCGGCGGCCCCGGCAGCGGCATGTGGAAGACGACCGATGCGGGCAAGACGTGGAAGAAGCTGGAAGGGAACGGCCTGCCCGCCGGTTTGCTGGGGCGCATCGGGCTCGACGTGTCGCGCTCGAATCCAAATGTCGTGTACGCGCAGATGGAAGTTGGCGCGAGTGTAGGCACGGGTGGTGAAGAGCAGGTTATCGGCGGCCAGCCGACGCCGACCCCTGTCCCCGGCGCGTCGCCTTCGCCCTCACCCAGCGCGACGCCGACGCCCAGTGCATCGCCGACGCCGACGCCGCTCGATCCGAAGAAGCCCGGCGTCTGGCGCTCGGACGACAAGGGGCGGACGTGGCGCATCGTCAACAACGAGAACAATCGGCCGATGTACTACAGCCAGATTCGCGTCGATCCGAAGAACGCGGAGGTCGTCTACGTCGGCGGCTTGAACTTCAGCATCTCCACCGACGGCGGCAAGACCTTCAAGTCGCTTGAGCCGAACATCCCGCACAGCGATAACCACGCGATCTGGATCGATCCGACCAACGGCCGGCATCTGCTGCTCGGCAACGATGGCGGCCTCGACGTGAGTTACGATCAAGGCGCGACGTGGGAGTACGTCAATAACATTCCGGCGGCGCAGTTCTACGCCGTCGCCGCCGACATGCGTAAACCCTATTACGTCTATGGCGGCTTGCAGGACAACGGCTCGTGGGGCGCACCCAGTTCGACGCGCAATCAGGCGGGCATCACTAACGCCGACTGGTTCCGCACCGGCGGCGGCGACGGCTTCTACGCGCAGATCGATCCCACCGACTACAACACCGTCTATACCGAATCGCAGAACGGCGCGATGCAACGCCTCGACCTGCGCACCGGCCGCAGCGTGAGCATACGCCCGCGCACGGCCGTGCAGCGGCGCGGCGGTGGTGGCGGCGCTGGGCAACGACAAGGTGCGCCCCCCGCCGGTGCAGCAACGCCGACAGGCACACCGTCAAGCACACCGACAAGCACATCTTCAGGCACAGGCGCGCCGCCGGGCACGCAACTGCCCGCCACGCCAGCAGCAGATGAGGCGATACAAGCATTGGCCGCGGCGGCCGCGGCGCAAGGTTTTGGCGGCGGCTTCGGTGGCGTGGGTCTGACTTCAAACGTCGTCCCCGCGCCGCCGCTAGGCACGCAGTTCCGTTTCTATTGGAACACGCCGGTCGTTATCTCGCCGCACAACCCGCGCATCATCTACACGGGCGGCGACCGTTTCTTCAAATCGTTGGATCGCGGCGACACGTGGACGGCGTCGGCCGATCTGACGAAGCACATTGAGCGCAACACATTGCCGATCATGGGTGTGGCGGGCAAAGACCCGATGGCGTCGAAGAACGACGGCTACACGAGCTTCAGCTACATCGTGACGCTAGCCGAGTCGCCCATCCTGCCCGGTGTGTTGTGGGTCGGCACGGACGACGGCAACGTGCAGGTGAGCCGCGACGGCGGCGCGACGTGGACGAACGTGGCGAAGAACGTGCCGGTGCTGGCCGACAAAGCGGGCGAGCTGTATCACATCACGCGCCTCGAACCGTCGCATTTCGACGCCGGCACTTGTTATCTCGCGGTTGATGGTCATCGCTTCGACGATCTGAAACCATATATCTATGTCACACGCGACTACGGCGCGACGTGGAAAGCGTTGACGAACAATCTACCGGAGTTGGGCCACGTCAACGTTATCCGCGAAGACCCGAAGAGTAAGGAGTTGCTCTACGTTGGCACGGAGTACGGGCTGTTCATCTCGCTCAACGGCGGCGGCGAATGGAAGCGGTTTAATTCGGGCCTGCCTTACGTGCGCGTGGACGACATACTGATCCATCCGCGCGACAACGACATCATCGTCGGCACGCACGGACGCGGCATCTACATCCTCGATGACATCACGCCGTTACAACAACTCACCAGCAAAGTCATGGACGCTGACGCGCAACTCTTCGACATCCGCCCGGCCACGATCTGGCTGAACGACGTGCGCTACAGCCGCGCGGCCACGGGCGGGAAAATTTATCGCGCCGCTAATGCTCTACAGGGCACAGCGATCAGTTATTACTTGAAGTCCGCGCCGGCCGGGGATGTAAAGCTCACTATCGCCGATTACACGGGCCGCGTGATCCGCAATCTGACAGGGACGAAGGAGATTGGCATCAACCGTGTGCCGTGGAATCTACGCGGCAACACGCCGCCGCGGCCCGCGAATCTGCCACCCGGTTTTGGCGGTGGCGGCGGTGGTCAGGGCGGTGGCGGGGGCGGTTTTGGCGCTCTCTTCAATCAAGGGCCGCCGGTCGAGCCGGGCACCTATCTGGTGAAACTGTCCGTGGGGGGCAAGGACTATACGACTAAAGTCGTGGTGGAAGCCGACACGTGGATGAATCAGTGAGCGGCTGAAGGTGGGCCGCGCGGAGGGGTAAGCACCTTGTCGTGCTCTAATGTGGGTGCGTGTGGGTGCCGCTAATTTATGTGGCAGACACACGCACCCACCACATCAGGTAAGCTCGTTCAACCCTGCCTGTCGTGCCCTTGCATGACATGACGCTCGACGACGTTGATCAAGATGTTCAGGCGCGCGTCTGTCCGGGCGTGGGCCTCAATTCAGAGCTTCAATGCTGCGCGGGGCAATCTTCATAAATCGGATTGCGTCTCCGCATAAGCTTCAAGCTGGCGGCCCAGTTCCGCCAGTTGCTGATTGGTCTGTTGCACCTGCGCGTGAGTCTGCTCAATGCGCTGTTCGATAGTCGCCTGCCCTGCAAGTAGAAATTCAATCGCGCGTTCCATCTCTGCGCCCGTTATGCGGCGTCGCCTTTCATTTGCTCGTTAGCTTCGGGCGTAGCGTCTGCCAGTCGGTTCGTTTGCGTGGCGGCCACTTCCCAGCCCCTGCCGCGCTGCACGTAGGTGGTGCGAAAGTGGTAATGCCCGCTAAAGTCTTGTCCTTGATAACTGCCTCGCACCGTGTCGCGCCCGGTCGCCGAAGCTGTGTTCCGGTGGACGCTGACAGTATCGTAATGCCGCTCAATACTCTCAAAGATTAGTTCACTTCGGGCGATGGCTTCGAGCAGTTGCGGCTTGGTCAGCACCCTGCCGAGCGGACTGCTGAAGGTGAAGTATTCGGATAACATGCGTTCAAGCGCCGCGACATCACGGCCAATGTAGGCGTCGCACCGCTGTTGCTCTGCGCGGACGATCTCCTGCGCCTCGGGCGGTAAGCTTTGTTCCGGCATGCTCATAATTTATACCACCTTGCGGCCATCCTTTAGGTATAGCTTGCACTCATGGCCGCGCATTATACACGCCTTCCGCGATAGTTAGGAGACTAAGTCCGGCGAGTCTTAGACGTTGAACCGGAATCGCACCGTTATCACACAAATTGCTAATCGTTGCAAGGCTGTTACTTGGTGAGAGTAGGAAAGGGCTTTGGTTTCGCGCACACACGGCTACACACAAATCATGCCAAATTGCGCGAGACCAAAGCCCTTCCGGTTTAGTTCAACTCAGTTAGTTCAACTCAGGGCGTTGTTTTCCTCGTGCTGCGTGCGCTGCGGCATCAGCAGCCTGCTCGAACTTAACCTCATGCATGAGAATGTTGCAGGCAGCCTTGAACATTGCTTCTCGCCGGGCACGATTTTTCGTGTGGGCGAAGGCGTTGAGCAAAATCACAATATCGCCCAACTTCGCCTCGGCTCGAGAGATGTGATGTTGGAGCAGGTGACTGATGTGCGCAACGATCTGCTCGTCGCTGAGGTCGGGAGTCAGGGACGAAACTTCTGCTCTGCCTAAAAGAACTTCAACGGCTTGTGCTATCCGCGCGTCGAGTTCGGTTTGTGCTTGCTCCGTGCCGGTCGGCTCGTGTCGCGCCTCTAACGTTTGCTTCGCGCCCTTGCGCTCTGCCGCCCGACGTGCTTTTTTCTTTGTGACCATGACTGATTCTCCTTCCAAGCTTGCTGCCTCTCACCAAATACTCGCCAGTCTCATTGAAGAAGATGCCAAGCTCATCGATTACCAGATTATTCGCTTCAGCGTAGCGCAGAAAGCGTGCCAACCGTTGAGGGACGATCTCCGGGCCTCTTTTCCCTTCGCGCATGATTGGGCGGCCGGTAGCATTGCCGGCAAAGGTGAGAAAGCGACCGATGCCGCTACGCATGATCGCGGGGGTGCTGCTCGCGTTGATTGCATTGACGAAGAGCGCGGCCCACTGTTCATGTGTTAAGCCGGCGGTGGAGCGTCGGGTTTGCCGCTGTTTCTTACTGCTCTGCTTCCTGCTCTGCTTCTGTGTCATCTCTGCTCTCCTTGCTGTAATGATTATGGTCGAAGGCGCGGGCGTCTTTAGATTAACGTCTCTGCGCCCGTTGCGTCTAAGTGTTGATCTCATCCTTTTAGTTTGCTGCCTTGCTGCTGCTCGAGGCACACCCGCCAATGGTGGAAGGCTTAGGGGTGTTTGGTCGCACTCCTAAGCCTTTGCCTTTTAGAGCCGGATGCCGTTAAACGTGATAGCTTGCGCAGCACGTCTCAGCAGCACCGGCGCGGTCTCTACCTTGCGCGCAGCCGCGCGGCAGATGTGCAGCCCGGCGGCAGCGGCCAAGTGCTTACATGCGATGTCATGCTGCCCCGCCTTGCACGAGCAAGCGCCGAAGCGTTTGCCGTCTCGCCGGACGAAGAAATCAACCGTATAGCGTGCGCCCGTTGCGCGGTTGGTGACATGGTATTGACGAAAGAGACCCGACGCCTGCACAAGCAAATTGCTCGCCTTCGCCCGCTCAATCGCCTTCGTCAGTTGATTGCTGTCTTTGAGTTTGATCATGGTGTCTGCTTCTCTTCTCTTCTGCATTCCTTACTGCGGTGTTAATATTAACCCCGATGTAAGAATATGTCAAGCCTAATCTTTACTATTGTGTTAATATTTCTTTGGTGTTAGGATTTGCCGCTATGGAAGGCTACATAACTACAACCGAAGCCGCCGAACGTCTGGGCCTGTCGTCTGCTCGCATTCGCCAGCTTGTTGCTAGTGGCAAGTTACCAGCGCAGAAGTTCGGGCCGGTAAACATGGTCAAGGTGTCAGACCTTGAGTTAATCCGACATCGCCCCGCCGCCGGCAGACCATCAACGAAGGCGCAGCCAGCACAGCCAGCGAAGCGGCGCGGTAGAAAGGCGGCGTGAGATGAGCGACGAAGAACGCCAACGGCAGATGGATTTCATCATCCAGCAACAGGCGCAGTTGACCGCGATCGTCGGGCAGTTGGCGGAGACAGTCAGCCGCACGGCCGGCAGCGTCAATGCGCTGCTCGCCATCGCCGAGTTGCACGACCGCGAGATCGCCGAGTTGCGCGGCGCGGCGAAGGACACAGACGAGCGCCTGAATGCTTTAATTGACACCGTCGAGCGGTATGTGGCGGGGCGGGGCGGCGCATAACTGCAGCAGACCCTAAAACGTGCCAAAGGGCAACCACAGCGCAGCAAGCGCGGCTCTGGCAAGAAAGCTAAGAAGCAGTAACCCGCAATCATCTTGCGTTCGCGCGCCCTCGTTACCCTCATGACAGCCTTAGCCCGCGCGAATGTCGCGGCGAAGTTCCAGCAAGGTCTCAATCTGCCCGCCGCCAAAGGTGTGCGTGACCCGATCACAGAGATAGTCGCCGCTGAATAACAGCCCGACATGCGCCAATGTCACCGTGTCGCGCGCGTCCAGCAGCGTCGCGTCGAAGGGCGGCAGGGTGCGCACCTGGCACTCGAAAGCATGCTCGCGCTCCAACTCTCTACGCGCCTCGGCCCGCCGGATTGCGCTTGCTTTGTTCGGTGTCGCAAGGTCGCGCTTGATCCAAACTTGTTCGGTGCCGCGCTCACCTTTGCTTGATGAACCTTCCGCGCGTCGCCCGGCCCGCCCGCGCGTGCGCACGGTCAACTGGCGCGGCCGGCCCAGCACGTTCTCCGGCACTTTGAACGAGAGCGAAAAATCATGTAGCAGCCGAAAGTTGGCGGGCTTGCGATAGGCGAGCGCGAGCTTCGACTGACCGACCCGCGCTGGCAGGCGCGCGAACAACGTATCCTCGCGCACGAAAAGCACCAGCCCGTTGTCGCGGGCGGTCTCGCGGGCGTGATCCCAATCGGTCTGCTCGTCTTGCGTGACGGCCCGCGCTTTGTCGAACGTGAGGGACTCCGGCGGGGGCGAGAATTTCAGCCCGTTGCGCGTAGCCAGTTTGCGGATGATGCCGAGCGCATCGAGCTTGTGGTGATACTCGGTGCGTTGGACGCGTCGCATCTCCTGGCCCATGTCATAGCACCGGATTGTCGTCTTGCTGCTGCCGCGCTCAATGCGTGCGACCATGCCTTTAAAGAGCGGCTTGCCCATGTCCGCGCCATAGGAGAGGAAGACGCGCACGACAGTCTTCTGCAAGCCCTGCTCGGTGCAGAGCGAATCCAGCAACTCGAAGTCCGGGTCGAAAAATTCGATAGTGCTCTCGCTTGCCTGATCAGTCGTCAGATCAATCGTGACGCGCGCGATGGCGTTGGGTTGCGTCCAATTGTCGAAGCGCCGCGCGCCGTCGAGCTCGATGATCGCGTGCGCGCTTGCGGGTAAGTTCGCCATGCTATTGCTCACTCATCAACATCGCCGGCCGCGCGCTCAAACTCGATGCTCAGGCGGTGCCGCAACAAGGTCGCCAACTCTTCGGGGTCGGCGGCAGCGGGAGCGCCCGGCGGCAGGTGAATGTGGACTGTGATCGGGCCGGCTGTGAACCGCCCAAGTGCGTGCCCCGCACGCGCCGCCGGCGCGCCCTCGTCCGCCGCCCCCCGCAAAGTTTGCTTCGTGACTGAGCTGCTGATGCGTTCGATGGCTGGCGCGACGTGCTGCTGCTCCGTCAGGTGCGCTAGGACGCCGCGCATGATGCCTTGGGGCGTTAAGCTGGCAGATAACCCACGGGTGATCTGTGCCGGCTGAATGATGTTGCCGGCGTGGACATGCGCCATGCCATCACGCTCCACGATGCCGCCGCTGGCGCGGCCCGGCAGGTTGAGCGACGGGCATAGCTTGAGTTGCGGCCGCGCGGCTGCATCCGTGTGCGTCGCCGCGCTGAAGCCTGAACGCGCCGGCTCGATGAGGGCGCGCGTTTCGCGCAACTCGATCAACCGGCGCATGACACCGCTGGCAAGACCTTGCGGGGTCAGGCTCGCGGTCAAGCCGCGCGTGACACCCGCCGGTTGGATGATGTTGCCGGCGTGGACATAAGCCAGGCCATCACGTTCGACAATGCCGCCGATGGCGCGGCTCGGTTTGCTCGTCGTTCGCTTGTCGAAGGTGAAAGGTTCCGACAATTGTTTGACGCCCGGGCCGAGACTGATCACCGGCCGCGGCTTGAACTGGTTATCATTGCCACGTGGGAGGAGGGGCGCGTTAGGCGGACGTAAGTTATTAACTGATGTTACGCAGAGAGAGTCTCTGAAGTACACTTGACAGATGAACCCAGAACTCTTCGACCTCTACACCGACTACTTGATCAGTTCCTTCGGCCCGACGACGGCGACCGGGTTGGCGCGGCTGCTTGATGGG
>JBBRYU010000133.1:0-11636 GCA_038237345.1 Pyrinomonadales bacterium | reverse complement strand
CCGCGGGGCACGATTCACGTCGCGGTCGTTGATCCGGGCGTTGGCTCGGCGCGCCGGCCTTTGGTTGTGACGACGCGCGATTATTATTTCGTCGGGCCGGACAACGGTCTCTTTAGCTATGTTTGCGAGCGCGCGGCCGATGCGCGCGTGTTTCATCTGACGCATGAGAGATTTTTTCGCGCGCACGTAAGCAGCACCTTTCACGGGCGCGACATCTTCGCGCCCATCGCCGCCGCGCTCGCGACCGGTGTGTCACCCGAAGAGTTGGGCGCGCAGATCACCGACTACGAACGCCTCGCCCCGCTCGCGCCCGCGCGTGCGCCCGACGGCACGCTCACGGCCGCCGTCATCCACATTGATCGCTTCGGCAACTGCGTGAGCAACATCACGCGCGTAGACTTGCCGGAGGAGACAATCGCGCGCGGCATCGTCGTACAGGTGGGCGCGCATCACGTGCGCTCGTTCCGCCGCTTCTTCGCCGAGGGCGATTTAGGCATGCGCGAAATCTTCGCCATCTGGGGCAGTGCCGGCTTTCTTGAAATCGCCGCCGCCCGCGCGTCGGCCGCGCAACTGCTCGGCGTCGCGCGCGGGGCACAGGTGCGCGTCAACTCGTCTGTTTCCGATTGACGAGAACACTTCCAAGCCCGGAAATGCTTCTGAGCCATTGCGCGTAATATGTTCCTGCGGAGTCATGCCTGAAACGTTAATCGGCTGTCCTGCTTGATCAGCGACCTGATAAGTTAAGTCCGCATAGTATCCAGCATACCCAGGATCACAGGTAGCACTTGAAGGGCTTAGATTAATCGGAACAAACTCTGAGGGGATTTGCACGTAGAAGTTCATGCTGTTGCTGGTCATCCCGTTGACCTTCACGCTTACGGGATGATTGCCCGCGCTGGCATTGGCAGAGATAGCGAAGGTGGCGTCGATCTGATAGAACGACGAGTTGCCGTAATTGACCGTCACGCTGCTGCCGTTGCCCGCGTTCACCGTCGGGTTGAACTGGAACCCACTGCCTTGAATAATGACATGCACGGAACTCCCGATCAGCCCGCGCGCCGGGCTAAGGCTACTTATCCGGGGCGTGATTACAATCGGCTCGCTGACGGTCGTCACATCGGTGTAGTTGCGGCAGTCGAAGCCGTCGTCCTCGTCGTGCGAGAACATGTACGTCCACCAGTAATAAGTCTCCCCGACGCCCAGCCCGTTGATGTTCATCCAGCCCGTGTATAGCCCTTGCAAGCTGGCCATGGTCGGGTCGGCCACGGTTGCGCCCGATAGGTCGGTGTCGTACTCGTTGTAGCCGTTGGGCGAGTAGTACCAGCGCGCCGTCGTATGCATCGTCTGGTAGCCGTCAATCAGCACGACCGGGTTGCCGTAGACAGTATACTCCGGCCCGCGCGAGCTACAGTTGGCGAAACAACTGTAACTCGCACTGATCCCTTTAGCCACGCTGCCGACGGCCGCGCGGCCGATCAGGTGCGGCGTGCCGGGGGCGGGATAATGATGCCAGCGAAACTGCCCGCTCGTGACGGCGCTGGGGAGTAAGTCGCCGTTGGCGTCCGGCACTCGTTGGTCACGCATCTGCTTGAGATCAAAGAATGCCGTCTCGCCCACCGCCAACGCGCGTGGGGCGAGCACGTACTTGCCGCCGGGGTAGAACAGCATGGCGATGAACCGGGCCGGGCTATCGCCCGCGTTGGTGATCGAGACGACGGTGGTAAAGTCGCCGTCGATGCGCCACGGGTAGGCCCCGCTATTGTTCCGGTTCGAGCCTGAATCGCGCAGCGGCACGTCGTAGGTCGCTCCGGTACTCGTCTCAACCCCGTTTAGTGCGCCGAGCAAACTGCCGGCCGCGCCTGAGTTGACGATCTGCACGCTGAGCGGCGAGGCCTCCGCGGCCTGCGGCGGCGGCTATGAGGGGGTCTAAATTCAATTCGGCGATCTCGCCGGGCGCAAGCGTGACGGGCGGCAGTTCTACCGGGATGCCGTCTTCGCCGGTCGCCGGGCGGAAGCGCGGTTGCGCGCTCACACTTGTAGCCGAAGTGTTCTTCAGCACGATGCGCGGCACGTGCCCGCGCAGCTTTACGTTGGTAGCAAACAGGTGCGGCTGCACTACGTTCTGCGTGTCGTAGAAGCGAATGCTGCTCAAGAGCCGGCTATCTGCACCGGCGACCAGCCCGCCTACCTTGAGGCTACCGGCCGGGCCGACGGTCTCTAGCCGCACAGATTCGCCCCGGCCGTCGAGCTGTTCATGCGTGCTATTGCCGTTGCGGGTGCGCGGGCGCACATACTCCGTTGCGTGCGGCGCGATATGCACCACTTGCGCATCGCCGTTCGAGAATTGCAGTCTGGTCTGAATGGCCGTGTCGGAACTGTTGCCGAGCGCGATCACCGTCCGGCCTTGCGGCGGCATCCATCAGACCGCCTCTTGCACGTCCGAACCTCGCCCGTTCAAGACAGAGAAAGTGACATCGGCGCTGCCGGTGCGGCCAACTCCGAGCAGCATGATCTGCGCCCAGACATCAAACACACTGCCCATATAAGACAAAGACACGCCACCCCAGTGCGTGCGCCCGCGCTGCTCAGCCGGAATCAGCGAGGCGATATCAACCGTGCGAATCTCGGCCGGTTGCAGATAGACGACTGTCCCCGCGACCGACTCACCCTCGATCGTGTAGAAAGTCGGGCGCACTTCCGTCACCGTGTCGCTGCGGCTGTTGAAGACGATGCGTGCGCCGGCAATCTCCGGCACGCCCATGGTCGGGGCGTAGATGATCTGCGGCGTGGGGGCGAGACACTTAGGAGCCGGATGGACACGGGCAGCATGCGGTTTCACGTCGGCAGCGGGCGCTTGCGAACTGACGGTTCGCAGCAAGCCGATTGAAGTCAGCGCAAGGAATCCGCCAAACAGCAGCGCAGCAGACACACGTGACAGGCGCGGGCGGACATTCGATTTGAGGATGGGTGAATGCATGAAGGGAGTGAGCCCCTTCGGAGGTTGAGCCGCCACTTTGACTTATCCTTTGTCGCTGTGACGGGAGAGGAAGAATAAAGTTCTGTTTGACTGACGGTGCGTTTCAGACGAGCGCAAACTACTCTCATGACCGCACGGTGTCAACGCTATTGTGGCTCGATAGCAAAACCGCTTCCATTTCCATATCGGTAGCATCAGCGATGATGTTACTAGCTTGTCACTCGCCAGCCTCTTTGCTATCTTCGCTGCATCACGCACACACAGAGGACGCACACAAAAATGGACAACGCGAAGGAAGGCGCAGCGCCGGTGAAAGCGCAGGCGCAGGGCGCGGGCGGGGCGGGCTTGCGCGGCGTCGTGGCCGCAAGCAGCGCCATCGGCGACGTGAACGGCGAGCGCGGCGAGTTGATCTATCAGGGCTACGACATACACGACTTGGCCGCGCACGCGACCTTTGAAGAAGTCGTCTTCCTGCTCTGGCACGGGCGTCTGCCGCAACAGGCCGAGCTTGATGAACTGAAACGCAACATCGGCGTAAGCTACGAAGTGCCCGTGCAGGTCTTTGATCTAATGCGGCAGTTCCCGCGCGCCGCCGAGCCGATGGACACGCTGCGCACGACCATCTCCGCGCTCGCTTTCTACGACGAACATGCGCGCGACATCACGCGCGCGGGCGCGCTCCGCACGGCGACGCGGCTGACCGCGCAGTTTCCCGTCATCGTCGCCGCCATCGAGCGTCTGCGGCACGGGCAGGAGTTGATCGCGCCCAAGCCCGACCTCAATCTCGCCACCAATTTCCTCTACATGCTCAAGGGCGAGTTGCCGCCTGAGCGCGAGGCACACATCTTCGACGTGTGCTTGCTCCTGCACGCCGATCACGAGTTGAACGCTTCGACGTTCACGGCGCGCGTCGTCGCAGGCACGCTCGCGGATATGTATAACGCCACGACGGCCGCGCTTGGCGCGCTAGCCGGGCCGCTGCACGGCGGCGCGAACACGAACGTGATGAGGATGCTACTCAAGATCGGCGAGGTGGAGCGCGCGGAAGAGTTTGTGCGCGACGCGTTGGCGCGGAAAGAAAAGATCATGGGCATCGGGCACGCGGTCTATAAGACGGAAGACCCGCGCGCCACGCACCTGCGTAAATTTTCCAAAGAGATGGGCGAGCGCAACGGCGAGACGAAGTGGCACGACATCTCGCGCAAGATCGAAGAGACAGTTCACCGCGCGAAGGGCATGTACCCGAACGTGGATTTCTATTCCGCCTCGACCTACTACATGATGGGCATCCCGCTCGATCTCTATACGCCCATCTTCGCCGTCAGCCGCATCTCAGGCTGGACAGGCCACATCCTCGAACAGTACGCCAACAACAAACTGATCCGCCCGCGCGCCGAGTACATCGGGCCGCGCGGTCTCAAGTACATGTCGATTGATCAAAGACAGTGACAAGTGACGAGCCTGACATTTACTCACACGTCACCTGTCGCTCGTCACTTGTCACTGTTTGCTTCGGCATCTCGCCAGCGGTGAATTCTTTTAACTCCGCCGCCGGTTTGAGCAGGCGTGTGTGCCAGAGAAAGAGCGTGGCGATGAGAAGCGCGACGGTGCAGGCGAGTCCGCCTTCGAGTCCGTATGCGCCGCCGGTGAGCCATGCGGGGCCCGCGTCGGTCGCGCGCAGGAGCGGCGCGCGGGTCAGGCTCGTGATACCGCTCACAGGCAAACCCAGCAACGATCCCATCGTCCAGTTCCAAGCCCAGTGCAGACCCAACGGCAGCCACATACTGCGCGTGCGCCAGTAGCCGAGCGCGAGCCAGATGCCGGCGAGCGCGGTGTTCACAAACTGGATGGCCAGCTTGTAGTCGTGCGGGACGTTGGGGTTGAAGAAATGGCCGGCGGCGAAGAGCACGGACGAAGGCAGGACGGCGATGAAGAAGGGCAGCGAGCGCAACAACGTCTGCAACGGATAGCCGCGAAACATCGCCTCCTCGCCGGCCGCGAGCAACACGTAGACGCCGGCCGCACCGACGAAGGTCTTGGCGAAGGCGCGGCTCAAGAGCGACGCGCCCGCGCTAAAATGAAACCCGCCGCCGACGGTGGCGATGAGCGCGGCGAGCATAAGCGCAACCATGCCGAACAGCGAGCCGTACAAAAAATCTCGCTGCCAGCCGCGCTGACGCATCCACCCCTGCGCGCGTAACGGCACGCCGTCGAACAGTCGCCCGCATACCCAACTGAGCAGCACGGCCGGCACGAACATGAGGAAGAACTGCACCAGATAGCCTAGCCCGCCAGCGAGCCGACTGTTGACCTGTTCGTGTGTCGCGTGCGTGAAGAGGTAGGGCAGGGCATAGAGGAGCGTGACGAGCGCGGTCGCGGCGGTGTAGTAGAGCGCGCAGAAGATGGCGAAGCGCCAGCCGCTGCGCAGCCGGTCGTGCCGGTTGAGAAAGATGTCGAGCGCTGTCATGGCCTTCAGTCGCAGCGTTGAGTTTTGCAACGGCGGGCCGGATTGTAACCGAAAGTCGGAAACGTCGTGAGCGGCTGTGTGCCCCTGCGCGACGGGGCGTGATAAACTCAGCACCTCTCATGTCTGAGTACGCAGATAGACAGGCTGATAGAGCGGACGACCCGCCGGTGCGCCGACGCGGCGCGCCGTGGTTGCTGGGCGGGCTGGTGCTGGCGCTCTTGTTCGTGCTCGTGGGCTTACAGGTCTTCGGGTTGTGGGAGGTCGTCACGCCCGATACGGCCACCGACACGCTCACGCTCTACGCGCTCTCGTCGCTCAACTTCGTCGCCTTCATCATCTTCGCGTTCATCTTCGTGCGCAATCTGCTCAAACTGCGGCGCGAGCGGCAGGCGCGTATCCTCGGCTCGAAGATCAAGACGCGCTTGATCGTCTATTTCATCACGGTCAGCTTGTTGCCGATCACGGCCATGGCCGTCTTCTCCTACATCTTCCTCAATCGCTCGCTGGAAAAATGGTTCGGGCGCATCCCGGAAGACGTGGTGAAGGAAGCAAAACTCGCGCGCGATGAAGACCTGACGCAGCAGGCGCAAGCCTTGCGCGAGACTACGCGCGTGGCCGCGCTCGCGCTGACCTCCACAGAGGGCACACCCCCGCCGGTTGAACAACTAATCGCGCAGGGCAATTTTGCCGCCGCCGCTATCGCCACGCCGGACGGGATCGCCGACGATGCATTGCGCTTCCGTGCGGGCGTTGATTTCGTGCGCAGTAAAGAACTCGCGGGCGCGCTGAAGACTGCCCTGTGGCGATTGCACAATAACGCAAGTGATCGTCTGCCGTTCACTACCGCCGGCGGAATCATTGCCGACGCCGTGCCGTTGAGCGATGGGCGTGCGTTGCTGGTCGCGCGTGCGAGCATGTCTGATTCGCGGCTCGACAAGATCGTCTCCGGCGCGGACACCTTCGAGCAGTTGCGCAAACGGCAGCGCAAGGTGCGTCTGCTGGGGCTGTCCACGTTGGGCTTGTTGACGCTGCTCTTGCTCTTCGCGGCGACGTGGGCCGCGATCCATCTGGCGGGCGGCAGCGGCACACCGACCCGCGCGCTCGCCGAAGCCGCCGACGAGGTGGCACAAGGCAATCTGACGCATCGCATCACGGCTCTGGCCGAAGATGAGTTCGCGGTGCTGGCGGGTTCGTTCAATCAGATGACCGCGCAACTCGAAGAGAACCGGCGGCGCATCGAGACGGGCGCGGGTGAATTGCGCGAAAAACATCTTGCGCTCGCCGAACGGCGCAACTACATCGAGACCGTGCTGGAATCGCTCTCGACCGGCGTGGTCTCGCTCGACGAACAGGATCGCGTCACGACGATTAACGCGGCCGCGCTCTTGATGTTGCGGCTGCCGGCACCGCCCGCGCCGGGCACGCCGCTCGCCGAGATCACGACGACGGAAGATCGCACCATGCTTGAGCGCGTGCTGCAACGCGCACGGCGCACTGGGCGCGCGGCGTGGCAGATGGAGTTGGCGCGCGGCGCAAGCAGTGGCAACGGCGCGGACGGCGCAGGACTGCCGGTGGCGTTGACGGCGACGGCGCTGGGGCCGCTCGTCGTCGATGCAGCACGCGGCGTCGTCCTCGTCATCGAAGACTTGTCCGAATTGCTGGCCGCGCAACGCGCCGCCGCCTGGAGCGAAGTCGCGCGCCGCATGGCCCACGAGATCAAAAATCCGCTCACGCCGATTCAACTTTCCGCCGAACGCATCGCGCGCAACTTCCACCGCGCGAGCAACGGGGATAAGGGCACGCCAGCGGACGGGCACGCCGGACAGTCCGGCGCACAGAGTAACGGGCATGCGTTCGAGCGCGCGGAGCAGGAACGTGTGGCGCGCATCGTGGACGAATGCACGGCCACGATCACACGTGAGGTGGCGGGCTTAAAAGCGATGGTGGACGAGTTCTCGCGCTTCGCACGGCTGCCGCACGCGCGGCTCGAAGCCGCGGACTTGAATGAGGTAGTGCGGCAAGCCATCGTCCTCTATGAGGATCGGCTTGCCGGAATTCGCATGGACGTGCATCTCGCGCGCACGTTGCCCGCCGCCTTGCTCGACGCCGAACAGATGCGCCGCGTCTTCGTCAACCTGATCGACAACGCGCTTGAAGCGATGACCGAACAGACCGCAGCCGAGCGCCGCGTCACCGTCGCCACCGCGCACGACCCCGCGCGCGGCCTGCTGCTCGTCGAAATCGCGGACACAGGCCACGGCATCGAGCGCCCCGACTTCGCGCGTCTCTTTCAACCGTACTTCTCGACGCGCGGGCGCGGCACAGGTCTCGGTCTCGCCATCGTCCAACGCATCATCACCGAACATGGCGGGCGCATCCGCGCCGAAGTCAACCGCCCGCGTGGTGCGAAGTTCGTCGTTGAGTTGCCGGTCACGGAGGAAACGCAGAGGTCAGAGGTTAGAGGTTAGAACAAGTTCCAAGTTCAAACTCATGCTTTCACTGATCTCTGACCTCTAGCCTCTGACCTCTACTTTTATGTCTGATTCAATTCTCATCGTTGACGACGAGCGCGGTATACGCGAGACGCTGCGCGGCGTGCTGGAAGACGAAGGCTACGCGGTTGAAGCGGTGGCGTCGGGCGAGGAGTGTCTGAAGGCGCTTGAGCGGCGCAGTTACGGTTGCGTGCTGCTGGATGTGTGGTTGCCGGGGATTGACGGATTAGAGACGCTGGCGCGGCTGCGCGAAGCGGACGCGGACTGCGCGGTGGTGATGATCTCCGGGCACGGCAACATCGAGACGGCCGTGCGCGCGACGAAGTTGGGCGCGTTCGATTTCGTCGAGAAGCCGCTGTCGATTGAGAAGATCGTCTTGACTTTGCGCAACGCGTTGCGGCAGCGGCAGCTAGAGCGCGTGAATGCGGAGCTGGTGGCGCAGGCGGGCGAGTACGAGATGGTGGGTGCGTCGGTGGCGATGCGTGCGCTGCGCAAACAGATCGCGGCGGTCGCGCCGACGGATGGGCGCGTGCTGATCTACGGCGAGTCGGGCACGGGCAAAGAGTTGGTGGCGCATGCGATCCACGCGCAGTCGCGGCGGGCGGGCGCGCCGTTCGTCGAGTTGAACAGCGCGGCGATCCCGGAAGAGTTGATCGAGTCGGAATTGTTCGGGCACGTCAAGGGTGCGTTCACGGGCGCGACGGCGGCGAAGCGCGGTAAGTTTGAATTGGCGGACGGCGCGACGCTGTTTCTCGATGAGGTGGGCGACATGAGCCAGCGCGTGCAGGCGAAGGTCTTGCGCGTGCTGGAAGAGCAGCGGTTCGCGCCCGTAGGCAGCGGTACAGCGGTCAGCGTGGACGTGCGCGTGATCGCGGCGACCAACAAGCAACTCGATCTCGAAATTGAGCGCGGCAATTTTCGCCCCGATCTCTTTTATCGCCTTAACGTCATCCCGTTTGAACTGCCGCCGTTGCGTGAACGGCTCGAAGACGTGCCGCAGTTGGTCGAATACTTCAATCAAAAATTCTCCAGCGGCTACGGCAAAGCGGCGAAACGCTTTGAAGCCGATGCGCTCGCGGCTTTGCAGGATTACACGTGGCCGGGCAATGTGCGTGAATTGCGCAACACGGTCGAGCGCGTCGTGATCATGCACGGCAAGCAGAAGGTCGGCGCGCACGATCTGCCCGCGCTCGGCGGCGAAGCGCCCGCGCCCGCGCCGCACAAATTTTCCTCCTTCAAAGAAGCGAGCGAGGCGCATCAGCGCGAGTTCATCAAACTCAAACTCGCCGAAACCGAAGGCAACGTCACGCGCGCCGCCGAACTGCTCGGCATGGATCGCAGCCATCTCTACCGGCGCATGCGCACGCTCGGCATCAAAGTTCGCGGCGACCGGGAGAGCGGAAATTTGCATCAAAAGTAATGCGCGGGCGGCGGCCGCGAATGTTTGCTTTTGCCGCGCTGCCACGTTACATTAACTCGTCGCAATTGTTACAAAGCGACACCGTTTGCGCGCCGGTTGCCAGCGCGCGTTTTTTACGAAGGGCCATCATGGATTACACGACGAAAGAACTGTTGAAACGGTATGCGAAACTGGCGCTCGGGCAGCCTTTCTCGCCCGTGCTGCTGA
This sequence comes from Pyrinomonadales bacterium, assembly GCA_038237345.1. Classification (GTDB taxonomy): domain Bacteria; phylum Acidobacteriota; class Blastocatellia; order Pyrinomonadales; family Pyrinomonadaceae; genus QHXQ01. The sequence goes on along the minus strand of JBBRYU010000133.1, from coordinate 2,073 downwards.
ACATCCTCGTCACGTCTGTCTGCGACATGCGCTGCACCCACTGTTTCTTTACGGACGAGTTGAACGACCGGCCGCGCAAGAAGTTGCAGATGAAGACGCACGAGTTGCAACGTGTCTCGGAGACGCTGGGCGGCAGTCTCGGCGTGCTAATTCTCGCCGGCGGCGAACCGTTCACGCGCAAAGATTTGCCGGAGATAGTGCGCGCGTTTTACGAGAATAATAAACTCGAATCCGTTTATCTGATGTCGAACGGGCAAATTCAAAAGCGCATCATGCCGGACGTGACGCGCATCCTCGAAGAATGCCCGAACCTAAACGTGACCGTTGCGCTCGGCATTGACGGCCTCAAAGATCAGCACGAGAAGATTCGGCAGAAGCCCGGCTCGTGGGACATCGCGATTGACACCGCACGGCAACTGCAAGCGATCAAGCGCGAGTACGGCCGGCTCGACGTGCAGACCTGCACCTGCTTCATGCACTCGAATCAGGACACGATTTTCGAGTGGTACGACTTTTTGAAGTACGATCTCAAACCCGATAAGGTTAACTTCAACTACATCCGGCCGCCTTCAGCCGACCCGATTGAGTTGGACATAGACCACGCGCGCTACGGCAAACTCGCCGAGATGATCGACGACGATTCGCGTCACGCCGCCATCAAGAACAACTACGGCGGCAGCGCGGGCTATTTCAAGGCCGCCATAGACATCTACATGCACGGCCTCATCGCCAAGGTGCAGGAAGAGCAGAAAGCGCAGATGACTTGCTATGCCGGCACGGCCGGCGGCGTCATCTACGACGAGGGCACGGTCTCGTCGTGCGAAAACCTCGCGCCCATCGCCAACCTGCGCGATTACGATTGGAACTTTCAGAAACTATGGCTCTCACCCGCGATGCAGGCGCGGCGCGCACAGGCGAAGGCCGGTTGCTTCTGCACGCACGAATCGAACAGCTATTACCCGTCGCTGCCGTTCAATCCTAAGCACTTGATTCAGATCAAGCGGCTTGAGCGCGAGATGAAGAAGGCGCGGCGGGAAATGGATCGGCAGGAAGAGCAGGGCAAAGGCGTTACGGTCAAGGTCTAAACGCGCAGACTGTACGTTGCTGAGCGAACGTTAGGGGCGCACTCATGGCAGTAGTTCCGAAAATCCTGATCATCTCGTCGGACACGGGCGGCGGCCACCGCTCGGCCGCGGACGCGATTGTCGCCGGCTGCAAGAATTTCTGGCAGGGCGACTCGTCCGTCGTGCGCGTCATGCGCGCCATTGAGAAATCGCACGCCGTCTCGAAGAAACTCGTTCGTTTCTACAACTGGGTGCTGCGCAACAGGCAGCCGTGGATGGAGTATCTCTACTGGGCCGTCAACACGTTTCGCCCGGAAAAGCAGGGCGTTTTCTACAAGATGGCGGTCAGCTATGTGACGCGAAAGTTTGATCGCTGGTGCCCGCACATCGTCGTCAGTGTCCATCCTCTGACGCAACACTTCTTCGCGCGCTTCTTGAAAGAGCTTGGCCTGGCGGACACGATTCCGCTCGTCACCGTCGTGACCGATCCCTGCTACGGATTCTGGAAGGGCTGGGCGTGCGCCGGCGTGACGCTCTATCTGGTGGCGAGCGAAGAGGCGCGGCAGCAGTTAATCGACTACGGCGTCGCGCCCGAACGGATCAAGATTTCGGGCATGCCCGTGCATCCGAAGTTCGAGCCGCCGGACGAGCGCGCGGCGCAAGCGGCCCGCCTCGCGCTTGGCCTCGACCCGGAGAAGTTTACTGTCTTCGTCAACGCGGGCTGGGTGGGCGGCGGCAACATCCCGGAAATTTTCCGCGAACTCATGCGCGGCGACCTCAACGTGCAGGCGATCTTTTTGGCCGGGCGCAACGATGCGTTGCGCGTGGAGGCTGAATCGCTGGCGGCGCAATATCCACAACTACCCGTGAAGGTGATCGGCTACTCGAAACAAGTCGAACAGTTGATGCAGGCCGCGAACGTGATGATCTCGAAGCTGGGCGGGCTGACAACCTTTGAAGCGTTGGCCTGTCGCGTGCCGATCATCGGCGACGCCACGACGCCGCCGAT